>JAFXPV010000126.1 GCA_017527625.1 Bacteroidales bacterium
GCGTATCTTTATGTCAATAATGATTTGAGACAGGATGTCAAGGCGGTCGGAAATAGTTTTCTCGGTTGCGGCGTTGGCGCTGGCGGTGCTGCTGCTTGCGTCCTGCAGGAAGCAGGAGGCGGGGCTGCGTCCGCTGGGAGAGGTGGACGGCGTGCCGTTCGTGGAGATGCGGGCGGAGAGGCTTCCGGACCTGCCTGAACCCAGGGGCGGGCACCACACTATGCTGCTGGGCGATGAGCTGACGGTTTTCGGCGGCATCACCGACGGCTATGTGCTGGAGCCGACGATCGCATATCTCAAGAACGGCGTTTGGCACGAAGTGCCGATGAACTATCCGCACTACTACGGCTTCACGACTCTCCTGCCGGACGGCAAGGTGATGCTGGGCGGCGGATGCGAAGATAACTTCGGCATAGGGCAGAGCTGGGGCGTCGAGGTGTACGACCCCGCTACCCACAGTTGCAAGGCGGCAGGCATAATGAGCCGCAAGCGTGCAGGGCTGTCCGCTATGGCATTTCCTGACGGACGGGTGGTCATCTCCGGCAACTGGTATGCCCACGACGACATCGAAATCTACGAGCCCGGCGCCGGCTTCTCGCATCTTAAAGAATCTGCCACCCAGCGTTCATATCCGTTCATCCTGCAGTCATCTGCCGACAATGCCATCATTTTCAGCGGACGGGACACCAGCGGCGCTCAAGCTGCGGCAATGGTTGACCGTGTGTATGGCGAGGCCTTCTATGTGCCGTTGCTGGAACAGTGGGAAGCCCTTCCCGGCAGCCTGAGCCCCTGCTCCGGCGACGAACTTCGCATCGGCGATTACACATACCTCGTGCCTGTCACCAGCTTCAGCGACGGCTCATTCGCAATCCTGAAGGTTGCAGGGGAGCAATTCTCGCTGCTGGACACCGACCATCCCATTCCGATGGCTACTCCTGACGGAGCGTCTATTCAGTGGGAGAATCACCTGATTGTCGATCATTCGGGAAGGAAGGCCTGGGTCCAGGGTTATGACGACAGGTGCCGCTACTATACGGCCTGCATAGACTACGACGCTACTCTCGACGGCGGCAAGGCTTCCATCCGCGTGTACAGGGCAGAAGATCACGGCTCGGAAAAGCTGGGAAGCACAGCCTGTCTGCTCCCCGGCGGCCGGCTGGCCTTTACCGGAGGGGTGGAAATGCTGACCGATCCGCCGAGATCCAATAATTTCGAAAGCGGCGCTGCAGTGTGGCTGTTCCATACCGAGCCTGCCGAAGAAGCGGCGATGCCCTGGTGGGGCTGGCTGCTCGGCTGCGGCCTGATTGCAGGCGCGGTGATATGCGCGGCCGTCCTTCTGAGAGGCAGGGGCCGCAAGGAGCAGGAGGCGGTTTCCCCTGCGGTAGATGAGACTAAGCTCCGGGCCGACCTGATGGAACAGATGCTCAAGCTCATAGAAGAGGAAGAACTGTTCAAGCGCAAAGATCTGCATATGGAGGATATCGCCCGCGAGCTGGCCACCAACAGGACCTACATCAGTATGCTCCTCAACAATATGTCGGGCACCAAGTTCACAGATCTCGTGAACGGCTACCGCATCCGCTATGCGCAGAAACTCCTGCGCGAGAATCCCGGTATGCATCTGGACGATATTGCCGACGCTTCCGGATTTTCATCCCGCACTGCGTTCTTCCGCAATTTCAAGGCACAGACGGGAATGGCTCCGATGGAGTGGCTGAAGAAAGAGGGCGGCAGCGACGAATAGGACTCTAAGATTAGGGATTGAGAGGCGTATCACGGGGACTTATAACGGACACTTATAACGGACACCCTTCTTCGAAGGGCAGGATTTGTCGGCCCTGAAGGGCCTCCACATCCTGAAACGGGGTCACGGCAAAGCGGGGGGGAAGGAACGCTCCGGCAGCCCAAAGGCTGCCGGAGTGCTTTTTGTGCGACAGGCCCTGAGAGAAAGCTAGCTTTCGCTCAGGGCCTGTCACACAAAAAACCCCGCACATTCTGTGCGGGGCGTTCCTTTGAGGGCTTTGCTCTAGTGACCCCTACAGGATTCAAACCTGTAACCTTCTGATCCGTAGTCAGATGCTCTATTCAGTTGAGCTAAGGGGCCGGTGGAATATTACTCAGCGGGTTTCGCTACGTATTTCTTCTCTTTGATGCGGGCCTTCTTACCAGTCAGGTTGCGGAGGTAGAAGATGCGTGCCCTGCGTACTTTACCGTACTTGTTAACCTCGATGCTCTCGATGAACGGGGAGCTGATGGGGAAAATACGCTCAACGCCAACGCCGTTGGAAATCTTGCGGATAGTGAATGTCTGGGTTCTGCCAGCTCCACGCCTCTGGATTACAACGCCACGGAATTTCTGGAGACGCTCCTTGTTTTCCTCTTTAATCTTATAAGTGACCGTGATAGTATCGCCTGCCTTGAAGTTCGGGAAGCTTTTCTGGTCCGGTGCCATCGCCTGCTCGGCAACTTTCATTAAATCCATATCTTTCAATTATTTAGCGCAACATCGCGACTTAAAAGCCTTCACACGAGAGGTTGCTTTGATTTTTGGGACTGCAAAAGTGTGAAATAATTTTTATTAATGCAAATAATTTTATAATCAGCCTTTAAAAACAAAGTAAACCGCCATAATCAGGCAGAAGAATGCCGCCAGGTGATTCCACTTGAGCGGGTCACCCTTGAAAACGAAGATTGACATAGCCGTAAAGACTATGAGTGTTATAGTCTCCTGGATGACCTTGAGCTGCATCATTGAGAACGGACCGCCGTTGCCCTGGAAGCCGGTCCGGTTGGCCGGAATCATAAAGCAGTACTCCAACAGGGCAAGGCCCCAGCTCACCAGTATGATGCCGAAAAGCCCCCACTTGGGGAATACCTTGCCGAAGTCGAATTTCAGGTTGCCATACCAGGCCAGTGTCATAAAGCAGTTCGACACGACAAGCAGCAGTACCGTCAATAATCCTCTTAACATTGCGTTTGTTTTTAAAACGGCCGCAAAGATATACTTTTGGTGCAAAACATCAAGCATTTGGCAATTAGAATGAGTGTGAGTAACTTCGCCCCCGAAAATCTGAACACTTGCTATGAACAACTATCCGGAAAGACCGACGATCATCGATTTCGTCGAGAAGTACAGTCGTCAGTTCGCCGACAATGTCTACCTGAGGGAGAAGGTCGGCGACCATTGGAATGAAATAACCCAGAAACAGACCCGTGAGGAAGCTTACAGGATCGGAGCCGGCCTTATGGCCCTCGGACTCGAGAAGGGCGACAAGGTTGCGCTGCTGTCTGAAAGCCGCGCGATGTGGATTATGGCCGAGCTCGGCGCAATGTATGCCGGAGCCACCGACGTCCCGCTGTCCGTCAACCTCGGCGACGGCAGCGACCTCCTCTTCAGGATCCATCACTCCGAATCCAAGTGGATAATGGTGTCGGCCAACCACCTGCCCAAGATACGGGCCATCATCGGCCAGTGCCCCGACGTCAAGAAGGTAATAGTCTTCGACGACACCGCCTTTTTCATCGACGGCCTGCAGGACGGTGAGATAAGGATGTCGGAAGTCCAGAAGATGGGCGACGCTTTCCTGGCTTCAAACCGCCAGGCCTTCGTAGAGCGCTACAGCTCGGTGGGTCCCGACGACTATGCCAACATAAGCTACACCTCCGGCACGACAGCCGACCCGAAGGGCATCCTGCTGACCCACCGCAATTACACTGCGAACGTGGCGCAGGGCAGTTCGGTCATCTCCCTCAATGAGAACGAGGTGCTGCTCATCATCCTGCCCCTCGATCACTGCTTCGCCCACGTGGCAGGTATGTACACTATGATGTACTACGGCGGCAGCATCGCCTTCGTGCCCATCGGCAAGAATGCCCTGGCCACACTCAAGAACGTGCCGACGGCCATCAGGGAGACCCGTCCCCACGCTATGCTGTCGGTGCCGGCCCTGGCCCGCAATTTCAAGAAGAACATCGAGAGCGGCATCAAGGCCAAGGGCCCGAAGGTCGAGAAGCTCTTCAACTTCGCAGTCAGGAACGCCATAGCATATAATAAGGAGTATTACAACCGCGGCGGAATCCTCAACTGGTGGAGGAAGCCGCTGATGGCTCTCTTCGACAAGCTCATCTTCAAGCAGGTGAGGGAGAGCTTCGGCGGACGTATGCGCTTCTTCGTGGGAGGCGGCGCGTTGCTCGACATCGAGCTGCAGAGGTTCTTCTGCGCCGTGGGTATGCCGATGTTCCAGGGCTACGGCCTGACAGAGGCCACGCCCATCATCTGCGCCAACTCCGAGGGGCACGCCATCTTCGGCTCATCGGGCCGCATAGTGAAGCCGATGGACTGCAAGATCTGCGACGAGCAGGGCAATGAGGTTCCCATAGGCACAAAGGGCGAGATTGTGATCCGCGGCGAGAATGTGATGGCCGGCTACTGGAAGAATCCGGAGGCCACCGCCAAGACGGTGATCGACGGCTGGCTCTACACCGGCGATATGGGCTACATCTGCCCCTGGGACACCGACTACCTCTATGTGGTGGGCCGTTTCAAGTCGCTGCTGATATCTGCCGACGGCGAGAAGTACTCTCCCGAAGGATTCGAAGACAGCCTGCCCGAAGTGTCGAAGTTCGTGTCGCAGGTCGTGCTCCACAACAACCAGTCGCCCTACACCATTGTGCTCATCGTGCCTGAGAAAGACAATCTCGCTGAGTTTGTTAAGGGCAGGGGGCTCGATCCGGCTTCCCGCGACGGCAAGGTGGCAATGCTGCAGAAGATTCAGGAAGAGATTGACAGCTACCGCAAGGGCAAGGCCCACGAAGGTCTGTTCCCCGAGCGCTGGCTGCCCAATGCCGTCGTGATATGCGACGAGCCGTTCACCATCGCCAACAAGATGATGAACTCCACGATGAAGATTGTCCGCGGCAAAGTGGAGGAGCATTACGCCGACCGCATCGAGTACGCCTATACTCCCGAGGGCAAGAACCTTCTGAACGAGAAAAACATAGCCTCCCTGTAGCAAACCATAGCCAGGCAGGGGCTGCATTATATGAGATTTCGCTTTTTTGCAACCGCCGTCGCTGCGGCGGCCATCCTGCTGACTGCTTCCTGCAAAGGGCCGGTCGCGAAATATACCGACTGGCTGTACAGATATATGCCGCTGCCGGACAGCCTGCATTACGACAGGCCGTACTGGGAGGAGAATGTCGCCAAGACGCTGGAAGTGCGCCGGCGTATGGACTGGGGCGTCCCGGAGCGGGAGTTCCGCCACTTCGTGCTGCCGCTGAGGGTCAACAACGAGACGCTGGACGATTTCCGCACCAAGTATGCAGATGAGCTTTGCAGGAGGGTGGATGGCCTGTCGCTGGCCGAGGCGGCCCTTGAGATCAACCATTGGTGCCACGAGCAGGCGACTTACCAGCCTTCCGACGGACGCACCGGCGGGCCGGAGTCCATAATGCTCCGGGGCCTGGGACGCTGCGGCGAGGAATCCGTGCTGGCTGTGGCGGCCCTGCGCGCTGCGGGCATCCCTGCCCGTCAGGTCTACACGCCGCGCTGGGCGCATACCGACGACAACCACGCCTGGGTTGAGGTCTTGGTGGACGGCGACTGGCACTTTATGGGGGCCTGCGAGCCTGAGGCCGTGCTGGACCGCGCCTGGTTCAACGGCGCCGTGTCCAGGGCTATGATACTCCATACCAAGGTCTACGGGGACTACGACGGTCCGGAGGATGTAATCCAGCGGACGCCCTGCTATACTGAGATCAATGTGGTGCGGAACTATGTGCCGGTGCGGCGCACTGCCGTCACGGTGCTGCGCGACGGCGTTCCTGTGGAAGGGGCTGACGTGAGCTTCCGCATCTACAACTATGCTGAGTTTTATAATGTCGTGACATACAGGACCGGCTCTGACGGCCGTGCCGCGCTGGATACCGGGCTCGGCGATATGTTCGTGCTTGCGTGGAAGGACGGCCGCTTCGGCTATTCAGTGGCATCGTCCGAAGAGACTGTGGTGGAACTGAGCCACAGCTTCGGAGAGGAGTTCAGCGACGAGCTGGACATCGTTCCGCCGGTGGAGGATCCTCTGGCCGGCGACATCGATCCCGCTCTGGCCGCCGCCAATGCGCTGCGTCTGGCCGCCGAGGACAGCATCCGTCTGTCTCACGACCACGTGAATCACGCTGTGGAGCGCTTCCGGGCTACTTACCCCGACAAGGCTGAGGCTGTACTGCGGCTTCTTTCCGAGAAGGACCTTGCTGACGTGAGCTATGACGTGCTGGAGGATGCTCTGCTCGGCGTTGGTTCGCAGCGGGTGGAGTTGGAGCATCTGCGGCCGTATCGCGCCGAGATTCTGGCCGGCGGCGGGCTGGACGGGCTGCGCGATGCCGAGGCTGTCCGCAGCTGGTGCGACGCTAATATCGCCGTGGTGGAGGGCCGCAATCCGCAGAGCCTGCGCACTTCGCCGATTGCGGTATGGCGTTCGCGCAAGACCGACGGCCTGGGGCTGAAGATATTCTATGTGGCGCTCTGCCGTACACTGGGCATCGAAGCCAATTATGACCTCGTGACGGGGGAGGTGGCCAGTACGGCCCCTCAGGCTCTGCTGCATCCGGCCTCCGACAAGTATTTCAGGGATTACACGCTGACTCAGATATCTTCCGGCGGTGAGACCAAGCTGCTGGACTATGAGAGCGGCCTGCCTGAGGTGCTGAGCGTGGATGAAGGTTATTATCTGCTGACGACCGGCCTGAGGCTGTCGGACGGCAGTGTGCTGGCGCGCCTTGAGTTCTTCAATGTAGCGGGAGGGGAGGAGCGCGATCTTGTGCCGGTGGTCCGCAAGTCGGCCCTGCGGCCGGCGGTGCTTGGAAGTATGGACCCTGAAGCGCTGTTCGTGCCGGATCGGGGAGATGCCGTGGCTGAGGAAAGATCTGTCGTCGGGGGTCAGGGGCAGCCCGAGCCGCAGTCGCTGATTTCCGCCACGGGCCGCGGGTGGTTCCTGCTGGCGTTTATGGGCCATCGCGACGAGCCGACCAGTCACGCCCGCACCGAGCTGGAAGCCGCCGCTGCGACGCTGAACGGCTGGGGAAGGCCGGTAGTGGTGCTGGGCGAGGCCCGTCCCTCCGGCTTGCAGAATGCCGTCTTCGGAAAGGACCTGTCCATACTCGAGACCCTGCCTGGCGAACATAAGCTGCCGGTCGTCGCTCTCTGCGACAGCTTCGGCCGCATAGTATATCTGTCGGAAGGCTACAACACCTCACTCGCCGCCGACCTGGAGAGGATTGTGCCGCTGCTTTGACATCTTATTCTATGAAACCCTTCTGCGAAGTATGCTGCCCGAGTCTGGAAGCCGTCGCCAGAGCTGTCGCTGCCGGCGCTGGCCGCATTGAGCTCTGCGAGCGGCTGGAGGTAGGCGGAGTGACTCCGTCGGAAAGTCTCATCAAAGATGCTCTTGCCATCGCAGGTGCGGTTCCGGTGAATGTGCTTGTCCGTCCGCGCGAAGGGGATTTCGTATATTCCGAGGAAGAGGCTGCGCAGATGCTGGAGTCCATCGCGCTTTGCAGGGCTCTTGGAGCCAGCGGCGTGGTAATCGGCGCCCTGCGGAGCGACGGCTCTGTGGATATGTCACTGATGCGCCGGCTGGTGGCTGCCGCCAGGCCTGTTGCCGCCCGTCTTGCTGTCGCTGCTGCTTCTGCCACAGCTGCCGTCGACCCGGCCGGCCCCGGTGACCTGCGCCCCTTGAGCGTCACCTTCCACCGCGCCTTCGACGAGTGCAGTGACCCCTTCGCTGCGCTGGAAGACATCATCATCCTCGGCATCGACCGGCTGCTGACCTCGGGCCACTGCGCCAATGCCTGGGAAGGCCGCTTCATTCTGAAAGAACTGGTGGAGCGCGCTGCCGGCCGCATCGTGATAATGCCCGGCTGCGGCATCACCCCCGCCAATCTCGATGAAATCGCCGCCATCACCGCCGCCACCGAATTCCACGGCTCCCGGATAATCAATTGATGCGGTCCTTGTACTTGCGGGAAACCGGCAGCTGCTTGTCTGCGATATTGACTGCGCCGGATTCGACAGAAGATATGGCCGAACGGTTGACCAGATAGGACCTGTGGATACGGACGAAATTGTCGCCGAGCGAGGCTTCCCACTGCGAAATCGGGGTCTTGTTACGGTATTGCCGCCCGTCGGTCGCAAAGACTGTAGTGACGGAATCATTCGATTCGACATACAGGATTTCAGATTCCGCCAGGGATACTTGTTTCCTGTCCGACAGAAATGTGACAGTCCTGGGGCCTGAAGGATATTTCTTGTCAAGCCATTTCTCGAGAAGGACATTCAGGACTGAAAAAGCGCCGATCATAATTGCAATGAAAACAGGATTGACAAGAAGGTCCGGCACCTGCGGCCACTCGTAGATGGCAGTTATGTCAGCCCGCATCTTGCATATCGTGCAATGAGCCAGGATGAACAGCAATATTTCACCCGCTATCACGCCCAAAGTGATGAAAATGCTGTTCTTGATTCCTTCTGCCCTGTTGCTGAAAGACACTTTGCTGAAAAAGTATTTGACTGCAAGGGCTCCAGGAAGGAACAGCGCACCGATGAAGACGGATTCAGAGAGTCTGTATCCGATACTGACAAGGACAGATGCAATCATTACAATTGCAAGAATCCAGTAGAGTATGATGATTGTCCGCTTCATTCGCAGACAAATATATCATTAGTTTTTCAATGAAAGGCACCACCTGCCGGAGAAGATGGGGTTTTGACAATCGTCTGTGGGGATTTGACTTAGCATCCCGCCGGGGTGAGGTGTATCTTTGCAACAGAATCTCTAACCAATTAATTCTTACTGCTATGTTCAAATTGTTTGTTGCCGGCGGCCCTGTGTGGATGTCCGTGCTCACGGTACTCCTGGTCGCAATCTTTTTCGCTGCGTGGAAGGCCCCCAGATGGGTCCTGAAGATCGGAACTTTTGCATTGACGTTTGGCTTTCTGTCGTTCGTGCTGGGAATTACTCAAATGTATTCCGCTTTGCAGGAAGTTGCAGTTCCCTTGGGAGACACAGTCACCGGAATTTTCGATCTGGTTTCTCCTATGGTCTTGTTAGGCGGATTGAAAGTCAGCCTGGTGCCCGTAATGTACGGTATGATTATCTATCTGGTCGCGCTGTTCATCTCGATAATCCAGACGCCGAGACTCTAGCCCCGCCCAGAAATCGTTCCGCCGGATGCGCGGACATCTTTTCCGCCAAAGCGTGACACGTCGATCGCTTCTGCGCGCTCTGCAGAGCGGGCGTTTGTGTCACGGTGGCCTTGCCAAGGCGGGCGTGACACGCAAAAGGCTTCCACACGTCGCCAGAGGCATCCTGCCGTGTCACGCTTTGGCGGAAAAACCTATTGCAGGATAAAAAAATTCTTAGCAACTTTGGGATATACGACTACCCGTCGCGTCATCACGTCGGTGGCGAACGATCGAGGGGAAGACACTACGACTATGATGACAATCGATTCTTACGGCACCGACCGCTCCGGCTATTTCCACTTGTGCTCTGACGGCGATTTGACGCCCCATTTCCTGACTTGCGAAAATGATTTCCGCGTGGCCTTTAACCTGATAGGCGTGTGCGTAGCGGACTGCGAAGTAAGTATACTCTCCTTTTCGCTGGAAGATACTCATTTGCATATTCTTATGTATGGGACCAGGGAGTCCTGCATAAGGTTCAAGACGATGTATGAGGAAAGCTGGGCCAATCATTTGTGCCGTGTGAGAGGCAGCAAACAGGGGGCGGATGTTGAATTGGATGTCATAGCAATAGATTCTGAAGATTATCTGATGAGTGTCGGCACTTACACGATAGTGCAACCGACGAAGGATGGGAAGCAGATAATGCCTTATGACTACCGTTGGGGGACGGGTTCTATGTACTTCCGCGCACCAGGGTATCAGTCAATATGGAGAACAGACACAGTTGGCAACCCAGTTGTTCCTGTCAGGGCTGGCGACCTGCGTATCCGCGAATTGAGGGCGGCACTTGGCTCGCGTCGTTCGATTCCTGACGAATGGCTGCTGTGCGGAGGTGTGCTGTTGCCTGACAATTATGTTGACGTTGCACATTTCGAGCGTATTTACAGAACTGCCAATTGCTTTCGTGTCTTTCTCGCCAGCGGCCGAAACCGTGACCAGGCGGTGCAGGAGAGAATTGCATCATACCGCGGCGTCGCACTTGAAGATGCAGAAGCAAGGCTGCATTGCAAGGAGTTGATGAAAGGAATGTTCGGTTTTACGGATGTGCGCAGGCTGAACGCACAGGGACGCATTATGCTAGCCCGGCAGTTGCGCAAACAGCTTCGCATTTCGACGCGACAAGTCGCATCACTCGTCAGGTTGCCTTACGCTGAGGTCTGCAAGTATATTTAGCACAAAAGCAGTGCGGGCGCGTTCAAGGCCCTGCACTGCTTTTATAAATGCCCACCAAAAGTGTCACCCTTAATCTGGCCGATATCGCCTATATCGAATCCAACGACACGGAAGTGCGCATCGTTACTATCTCGGGAGGTTCATATCGCAACAAGACTGGCATAAGCCAGTGGGAGAACCTGTTGGGTGATGACTTTCTCCGGATTCACCGATCCTATCTGGTCAACATCAAGCACATAACGGCAGCCGATTCGGATGCGGTTTTCATCGGAAACACGAATCTTCTGGTATCCCGAAAATACAAAGAATCAGTAGGTCTTGTTCTGAAACAGTCAGAATAGTTAAGCCCGTCACTTTTCCGCCAAAGCGTGACACGTCGATCGCTGCTGCGCGCTCTGCAGAGCGGGCGTTTGTGTCACGGTGGCCTTGCCAAGGCGGGCGTGACACGCAAAAGGCTTCCACACGTCGCCAGAGGCATCCTGCCGTGTCACGCTTTGGCGGAAATTAAACTTTGCTTTTCGTCCCAAGCAGGGGCGGAAGCAATGCGCTGCAAGCCAGAGGTTTCAAAAACGAAAAAGTGACGAAAAAACGCAGCGCATTAAACTTTTGTGAAATACCTTTGTGAAAAAACAAGAACTATGAAAAGGATATTATTGGTTTTTGCTGCGCTGATTCTGGCGTGCAGCGCACAGGCGCAGACGAAAGATGAAAGAGGCCTCCAGTTCGGAGTAAACTACAGGGCGGAATTCGTGAATCTCGTTCACTCCCAGCAATCAGCAAACCTGTCGCTGGGCTACCGTATAAACAAGGGAAACTATGTCGGGCTGCAGAGCGGCTATGCCTTCAAGGGCAGCACTTATGTCGATGCCGATCCCGGTGAATATGCTTACCGCGGCATCCCTCTTCGCGCCGAATACACACATTACTTCTTCCTGGGCAAGGCCCGCAGGCATTCAATCTATGCAGGAGCCGAGGCCGGAGGCATATTCGCCAACTATTATAAAGGTTTCGGAATGATATGGGATGGCGATGCCCAGATACCGGCATCCCTTGCTGTCAGCAAAGTCATTCCCTACGCCGGCATCAAGGCGGGTCTGGATTTCAACATAGCAGACATAACCCACCTTCAGGCGGGAATAATAATCAGCTATATGGGCTACGGTTTGTCGGCCGGCCTGACTTTCTAGTCTTTGTAGAGTCCTTCGCGGGAGAGGAGGTGGTTCAGGTTGGCAAGGCCGTAGGCCGTGACAGCCTGGATCACTGCCGAGTGCTCCATATAGGCCGGGATGAGCTTGTCATAGAGGTCGTCCTCGGTATGCCAGATATCGCGGTAGATGAAGTCCATCCCGAAGACGTCGCTCTCGCGGAATGATATGGCAGGGATGCCGTTCATCGCGAAGTAGGCGTGGTCGGAGCCGCCCGCCTGGGTGGGACGCGGCTGAGGATCGCCTTCACGCTTGACTACAGAGAAGGGGATGTCGGGATTATAGTTGAAGAGAGGCTTGCAGACTGCCACGAAATCGTCGTACATTGCCGGCGGCACTGTGATGGACGTTGCGGCGAGCGGGCCGCCGTCGCGGTTGAAGTAGTTGGATATCTTGTTCCAGGGCACGAGCTTGCTCTCTACGAAGAACTTGGAGCCAAGCAGGCCGTACTCTTCGCCGGTCCAGATGCAGAACATTATAGAACGCTGCGGCTTGGCGCCGGCAGTGGCGAGCAGGCGTGCGGCTTCCATAGTCACGCAGACGCCCTGTCCGTCGTCGGTAGAGCCGGTGGCGATGTCATATGCGTCCAGATGGCTGCCCATCATCACATATTCGTCGGGATACTTGCTGCCACGGATGATGCCGAGGATGTTGTGATATTTCATCGGGCCGGGGAAGAAGTGGTTGCGGATGTCGAACTCCAGCTGGAAATCCTGACGGTCCACCACCTTCTGCTTAATAATCTCGAACTGATGCTCGTCCAGCAGGATGTCGCAGGCCTTGGGCAGATTGTCCATAGTGAGGTCGAAGCAGGTGGCGCGGTTGTAGAGCACCTGCATCGGAAGCTTGGACGGGCGGATGAAGCCCAGCACTCCGGCTTCCACCATCTGGCGGTACATCAGCACTGAGCCCTCCTCGCCGGCAGCCAGCTTGGCGGCGCGGGTGGAATCGGCCTTGGCGCTGGCGTCGATGGCAAGCCCGCTGGTCGCCCCGGTCTCAAGCAGCACCCAGGCGCCCTTCAGAGCGCCCTTGACGCGGTCGAACTCACGCTGGTTCTTCGGCTCGAGGATCACACGGCCTTTCTGAGGGCCGCGGGTGCCGGCAGTATAGGCGGGAGTTCCGAAGTGCAGCGTCATACCGTCTTCAGAAAGCATCCGGCCGAACCAGGGGCCGCGGTCGAAGCCCACATTGATGGTGACGGCTTCCTGGATGATGACTTCCAGCCCCCAGGAGCGGAACTGCTGCGCAACCCAGTCTTCGGCGTGGTTGAGCATATGGGAGCCGACGATGCGGCCGCCGATGTTGCGGGCGATGTAGTCGGCGTGTTCCATTGTACGGTTGTCGCTGCGGCCGGCCTCAAGGACGGCTTTGACAACTTTGTCCTGAGCTGTGGCTGTGACAGTCAGCGACAGCATCAGCAGAAGGGGCAGGAAAAACTTTTTCATTATGGTAAGGTGATTATTTGTTGATGGCGTTGCGTTTCACGCAGATGTCGGCCCACTTCGGGGAGCGGTCGAACAAGTCTGCCAGCTCTGCGAGGATGTCGGGGATGTGGATGCCCTGCGGGCAGATCTGCTCGCAGGCACCGCAATGCAGGCAGGCGTGCGGCAGCTTGTCCTGGGGAAGGCTCTCGAGCCGCATCATCGGCGTGAGAGACACCTGGACTTTCATATCGTTGTATTCGGACAACAGGGCGGGGATGTCGAGGCCGGCCGGACAGCCTTCGCAGCAGTAGCGGCAGCCGGTGCAGGGGACGGAGCCCTTCATTCCTTCGGCGATTTCGGCCAGGAGCGCTCGTTCCTGCTCTGACAGCGGGTCGGGGCGATCGAAAGTCGCGGTATTCTCTTTCATCTGTTCGAGGGCTGACATACCGCTCAGCACTACTGACACTCCGGGAAGGCCGTGGAGCCATCTCAGGGCCCAGGAACTGTCGCTGCGGGAAGGGTCGACCTCCTGCAGGCGGGCGTGGGCTTCGGGGCTGAGGTGCGACAGCTTGCCTCCGCGAAGCGGCTCCATCACTACTATCGGGAGCCCGTGCTCACGGATGATCTCGCATTTGCGGCGCGCGTCCTGCAGGGTCCAGTCGAGGTAATTGAGCTGGATCTGCACGAATTCGACGACCTTGCCGTAAGGCCCGTCCAGGATGGACTGCAGATGCTCGGGAGTGCTGTGGCACGAGAAGCCCAGATGGCGGATGCGCCCTTTCTCACGCTGCTCGACAAAGTAATCCAGGATGCCCCAGCGGGGGTCCATATAGTCGGCGATGCTGTTCTCGCAGATATTGTGGAAGAGATAGAAGTCGAAATAGTCGACGCCGCATCTGCGAAGCTGGCGCTCGAACACTCCGGCAGGGTCGAACACGTCGAAATGCTGGTGTCCCGGGTACTTGTCGGCCAGATGCCACTTGTCCCTTGGATGGCGGGCGAGGGCCGCTCCGAGCACTTCCTCGGAATGTCCGTCGTGGTAGGGATATGCCGTGTCGAAATAATTGACGCCGCGGGCTATGGCCTCGTCGACCATAGCGAAAACTGTGTCGCGGTCAATGCTTCCGTCAGGAAGCAGAGGCAGCCTCATCGCTCCGAATCCGAGCGCGGACAACCTTATACCTTGGATAGAATTGTAGAACATATATGCAAAGATACCTAATCTAGATAATCTTTGCTATAGCGTTGATGTACGCTCCGGCAGCTGCGGTGACGATGTCCGGATCGGCGGCGTAGCCGTAATAGAACTGGCCGTTGTTCTCCACCTGGATGTGGACGATGCCGTTGTCTTCGGTGCCGCGGGTGATGGACTGCACCAGCATCTCCTCGAGGTTGATGCGGCGGTGCACAAGCGTGCGGATGGCAGTGAAGGCGGCGTCGACAGGGCCTTTGCCGCTGCTTGTGGCGCTGCACTTCTCACCGTCGATGATGAGGCCTACGGTAGCCATCGGGATGGAGTTCTTGCCGCAGACAACCTGCAGGTAGTCGAGTTTGATCTTCTGGACGATGTCCTCCTGGTTGATGCCGGAGATGGTGTAGAGGTCTGCGTCCTCGATCTCTTTCTTGCGGTCGGCAAGGTCGAGGAACTTCTTGTAGGCTTCGGCGAGCTCTTCGGTGCCCAGCACGATGCCCAGGCGGCGGAGGTGGTGGTCAAGAGCCGCACGGCCGCTGCGGGCTGTCAGGGTGATGGTGGAATCGTTGATGCCGATGTCCTGCGGGTCGATGATCTCGTAGCTCTCGCGGTTCTTCAGCACGCCGTCCTGATGGATGCCTGATGAGTGGGCGAAGGCGTTGCGGCCCACGATGGCCTTGTTAGGCTGCACGGGCATACGCATCAGCGACGATACCTGATGCGAAATCTTGGTTATGTTCTTTGTGAGAATGTCAGTGTAGACAGGGAACTCCTTGCGGCTGCGGATGGCCATAACGACCTCTTCGAGGGCGGTGTTGCCGGCACGCTCGCCGACGCCGTTGACGGTGACTTCAACCTGCCGGGCTCCGTTCATCACTCCGGCCAGGGTGTTGGCCGTAGCCATACCGAGGTCGTTGTGGCAGTGGGTCGAGATGATGGCCTTGTCGATGTTGGGCACGTTGTTCACCAGGTAAGCGATCTTGGCGCCGTATTCGGCGGGGAAGCAGTAGCCTGTGGTGTCGGGAATGTTGACTACGGTGGCGCCGGCGGCGATGACTGCCTCGACGACGCGGGCGAGGAACTCGTTGTCGGTGCGGCCGGCATCCTCGGCGTAGAACTCTACGTCGTCGACGAACCTGCGGGCATATTTGACGCAGGCGATGGCCCGCTGGAGGATGTCCTCGCGGGTGGAGTTGAACTTATACTTGATATGGTAATCAGAAGTTCCGATGCCGGTGTGGATGCGCTTGAGCTCGGCGAAGTGCAGAGCCTGCGCGGCAGCGTCGATGTCCTTCTCGACGGCCCTGGACAGGGCGCAGATGCGGGAAGAAGTGACGACCTTGGAGATTTCGACAACGCTCTTGAAGTCGCCGGGGCTGGAAATGGGGAAGCCGCACTCGATGATGTCGACTCCGAGGGATTCAAGCAACTTTGCAAGCTCTATCTTTTCAATGGTGTTAAGCTGGCAGCCGGGGACCTGCTCACCGTCACGGAGAGTAGTGTCGAAAATGTATAATTTGTCGTTCATATCCGCAAAGGTATGGATAATTGCCAATAATTTAATAATTTTTTGTGAAATATGCAAAAAGAGTTTTACCTTTGTGACCAGAACCGTTAAGCAAGGATTCACAATGCAGACCGCCATCATTAACAGCATCCGACTCGTCCTCACCCTAGACCTGCTGGTGCTGGTCGTGAGCGCCTTGTAAGCAAGAATCCACAACGGAATTATAATATGCAGTTTCACTTGTTGGATTCTTTCCGATGAGTGAATTTTTTTTTAAGAGACTATGAAACTTCGCAGCAGTGTAACGTTTGAGGGGGCAAAGATGGCTGGAGCCAGGGGCCTTTGGAGGGCCAACGGAATGGACGACCGCTTCGTCGGCAAGCCCATCATCGCGGTAGTCAACTCCTTCACCCAGTTCGTTCCGGGCCATATGCATCTCCACGAGATCGGCCAGATTGTAAAGAAGAAAATCGAATCTCTCGGCTGCTTCGCCGCTGAGTTCAACACCATAGCCATAGACGACGGCATCGCGATGGGCCACGGCGGAATGCTCTATTCCCTCCCGTCACGAGAGATAATAGCCGACAGCGTAGAGTATATGTGCAACGCGCATTGTGCTGACGCGATGATATGTATCTCCAACTGCGACAAGATAACGCCGGGTATGATGATGGCCGCTATGAGGCTGAACATTCCGGCGGTTTTTGTATCCGGAGGTCCTATGGAAGCCGGTAACGTCGACGGCAAGGACTGCGACCTGATAGACCTGATGGTGAAGGGCGGAGATCCTGCAACGCCGGCTGACCAGCTGCTGCGCTATGAAAAGACAGCCTGCCCGACCTGCGGCTGCTGCTCGGGAATGTTCACCGCAAACTCGATGAACAGCCTCACCGAGGCTCTCGGAATGGCCCCTGTCGGCAACGGCAGCATCCTGTCGACCCACAAGTGCCGCCGCGAACTCTTCGAGAAGGGAGCGGAGCTGATCGTGAAGCTTGCAAACGATTACTATTTCAAGGATGACGAGAGCGTGCTTCCGCGCGCCATAGCCAACAAGGCTGCGTTTGAGAATGCGATGTCGCTCGACATAGCGATGGGCGGCTCCACCAACACAGTGCTCCACCTGCTGGCGATAGCCCACGAGGCCGGCGTAGACTTCACGATGGCCGACATTGACCGTCTGTCACGCAATGTACCGGTGCTCTGCAAGGTGTCTCCGAGCTACCACTACCACGTCCAGGACGTGAACCGTGCGGGAGGCATTATGGCGATCCTCGGCGAACTGGCCAAGGGTGGCCTGCTCCGCACCGACGTGAAGAGGGTGGATTACCCCTCTCTGGCTGCAGCAATCGCCGACAATGACGTCAATGCGGCAGTTGGAATGAATACCGCTGCTTTCGTGACAGCTCATCCCAACACCGCCAAGTATCTGGCCGCACCGCTCGGACAGCGTACCGGAGTCCTCGGAGGCTGCGACAATTACTATAAGGAATTCGACCTCGACCGCAAGGCCGGCTGCATCCGCAGCATCGACAATGCATATATGAAGGACGGCGGACTGGCGGTGCTCTACGGCAACATCGCTCAGGACGGCTCCATCGTCAAGACTGCCGGCGTCGACGAGAAGATATTCAAGTTCACGGGTCCTGCAGTGGTCTTCGAAAGCCAGGAAGACGCAGTAGACGGCATCCTCGGCGGCAAGGTGAAGAAGGGAGATGTGGTAGTGATCCGCTACGAAGGCCCTAAAGGCGGCCCCGGAATGCAGGAGATGCTCTATCCGACATCTTTCCTGAAGAGTATGCACCTCGGCGCCGAGTGCGCCCTGATCACCGACGGACGATTCTCCGGCGGCACCAGCGGCCTGTCGATAGGCCACGTATCTCCCGAAGCGGCGAATGAAGGAGCGATAGCCCTCGTCCGCGACGGTGATATGATTGCCATCGACATCCCGGCCAGGAGCATCAACGTGTGCGTCAGCGACGAGGAACTCGCCGCCCGCCGCGCAGCAATCAAAGAATACAAACCCGCCCACCGCGACCGCAAGGTCAGCAAGGCCCTCCAGGCTTATTCGATGCTTGCAGGTTCAGCCGATAAAGGCGGAGTACGAATGATATAGGAATATGGAAGAGAAAATGATGACCGGCGCCGAGGCGCTTATCAACACCATAATAGAAGAAAATGTAGACACGATCTTCGGCTATCCCGGAGGCAGCATCATCCCGTTCTACGACAAGCTTTACGACTATACTGACAAGCTCCGCCACGTGCTCGTACGTCACGAGCAGGGTGCGGTGCACGCCGCAGAAGGCTATGCGAGGGCGACAGGGCAGGTAGGAGTCTGCGTGGCTACCTCGGGTCCCGGCGCAACCAACTTCGTCACCGGCATCGCCGATGCAATGATGGACTCGACTCCGATCGTCTGCATCACCGCCCAGGTGGATGCCTCACAGCTTGGAACCAACTTTTTCCAGGAGGCCGATATGGTTGGCATCACAACCCCCATCACCAAGTGGAACTACCAGATTTCACGTGCGGAAGACATTCCCATCGTAGTGCCGCAGGCTTTCCACATCGCCCGCAGCGGCCGTCCGGGGCCTGTGCTCATCAGCATTACCAAGAACGCCCAGGTCGAGAAGTTCCGCTACCGCTACGACCTTAAGGCTGCCCTCGACCGTATGGTGCAGGTGCCCCGCAGGGACAATATCGAAAAGCGCGATATGAATGTGCAGAAGGCTATCGACCTGCTCAACAAAGCCGAGAAGCCTCTGATCATCGCGGGACAGGGTGTGCTCATCTCAGGTGCGGAATCAATCCTTGCTGAATGTGCCAACAAAGGCTGCATCCCCGTAGCCTGCACACTGCTCGGCCGCAGCGCAATGAACTTCCACGACCATTACTACATCGGTATGGTGGGTATGCACGGCAACATTTCGGCGAACGCAATGACCCAGCAGGCGGATGTGATTCTCGCAGTCGGTATGCGCTTCTCCGACCGTGTCACCGGCAATCCCGGCGGCTATGCCCAGAACGCCCAGATCATCCATATCGACATAGACAAGACCGAATTCAACAAGAATATCCAGGTGGACCTCACGATCCACGGAGACGCCCGCCAGATGCTGGAAGCTATCTGCGACGGACTTGTGTTCAAGGACCGTGAGAACTGGAGGCGCTTCGGATACGAGCAGTACGACAAGGAGAAAGAGAACGTCATCGGCCCTATGCTTGCCAGCAAGAAACTCAATATGGCCCAGGTGGTCGACGCCATCAACAGCCATTATATCGAGAAGGTAAGTCCCAAGAGCTACGGCAGCAACGTGGTGCTCGTCACGGACGTTGGCCAGAACCAGATGTTCGCAGCCCGCTACCTCAAGCTTACGATGAAGACCGGCTGGATTACATCCGGTGGCCTGGGCACTATGGGCTTCGCACTTCCCGCCGCAATCGGAGCCAAGTGCGGCCGTCCTGATGCCCAGGTTGTGGCAATCGTGGGCGACGGCGGTTTGCAGATGAACATCCAGGAGCTCGGAACCATCCTGCAGAACAACATCGACGTGAAGATAGTGCTGCTGAACAACTCATTCCTCGGAATGGTGCGCCAGTGGCAGGATCTGTTCTTCGACAAGCGTTTCTCCCACACGATGCTCGTGAACCCCGACTTCAGCAAGATATGCGAAGCCTACGAAATCGAGTACCTGAGGATATCGGAACCGTCGCAGCTGGAGGCTGCCATCGACCGTATGGCAGCGTCGAAGGGCGCCTTCTTCCTCGAGGCGGTGGTGGACCCGACCGCCAACGTATACCCGATGATCCCGGGCGGCAAGACTTTGAATGACCTTATTATAAGATAGAGTATGAAATACAGACTTGAAGCGACTGTAAGCGCGCGCGTAGACATCCTCAACCGCATAACGACCCTTTTCATCCAGAAAGGACTGCCGGTGGAGAGCGTGAACTACAAAGTGATCGACGACCGTATGGCCAAGGTGGAACTGATATGCTCCGATGCGGACGACATCCGTATGGACCGCATCATCAACCAGGCCGACAATATGGTGGACATCGCGCAGGTGCAGTATACGAAAATGGACAAATAACAAACTTAATACAGATACTAGAATGGCAGAAATGAATTTTGGCGGCATCGTAGAGCAGGTTGTTACACGTGCCGAATTTCCACTTGAAAAAGCTAAAGAAGTATTGGCGAACGAGACCATAGCAGTCCTCGGATATGGCGTCCAGGGCCCTGGCCAGAGCCTCAACCTCCGCGACAACGGCTTCAACGTCATCGTCGGACAGCGCAAGGGCGGCAAGAGCTGGGACAAAGCCGTCTCTGACGGCTGGGTTCCGGGCGAGACCCTTTTTGAAATTGAAGAAGCTTGCGAAAAGGCTACTATCATAGAATTCCTGCTTTCAGACGCAGGTCAGATCAGCGCTTGGCCCACAGTCAAGAAGCACCTGACCGCAGGCAAGGCCCTCTACTTCTCACACGGCTTCGCCATCACCTATCAGGACCGCACCGGCATCATCCCTCCGAAGGACGTCGACGTCATTATGTGCGCCCCCAAGGGTTCAGGCACCTCACTGCGCCGTCTCTTCCTGCAGGGCAGGGGCATCAACTCTTCATACGCCATCTTCCAGGACGCTACCGGAAAGGCTTATGAGCGCACCATCGCCCTCGGCGTAGGTATCGGCAGCGGCTACCTCTTCGAGACCACTTTCAAGAGAGAGACATACAGCGACCTTACCGGCGAGCGTGGAACATTGATGGGTGCCATCCAGGGTATCTTCGCAGCTCAGTACGACACTCTGCGCGCACACGGCCACACTCCTTCAGAGGCTTTCAACGAGACTGTAGAGGAGCTCTCACAGAGCCTGCTGCCGCTCGTGGCTGAGAACGGTATGGACTGGATGTATGCCAACTGCTCGACTACTGCCCAGCGCGGCGCCCTCGACTGGTGGAAGCGCTTCCGCGACGCTACCAAACCCGTATTCGAAGCTCTCTATGAGAGTGTAGCTACAGGCAACGAGGCTCAGATCTCAATCGATTCGAACAGCAAGCCCGACTACCGCGAAGGTCTTGAGAAAGAGCTCAAGGAAATGCGCGAAAGCGAAATGTGGCAGGCCGGCAAGGTTGTCCGCACACTGCGTCCCGAAAACAACTAAACTTGCAGCCTTATGGTAGATCTTGACTGGAAAAACATAGGCTTCGGATACGTCAAGACGAAATACAACATTCGTTGCGAATATCACGAAGGCAAATGGGGAGACCCGTATCTCACAGCTCACGAGTACATCCCTATGCACATTGCTGCTACATCGCTGCACTACGGACAGGAAGTGTTCGAAGGCGCCAAGGTATTCCGCGGAGTGGACGGCAAGGCCCGTCTTTTCAGGATCGAGGAGAATGCCAGGCGAATGAAGGCGTCGGCAGAGTATCTGCTGATGGCCGCTCCCCCGGAGGACCTTTTCATCGAGATGTGCGAGAAGGTCATCCGTGCCAACGCTGAATACTTGCCGCCCTACGGCACCGGCGCCTCTCTGTATGTGCGTCCTCTGCTTATCGGTATGACTGCCGAGGTGGGAGTGAAGACCGCCCTCGACTATATGTTCCTCATCTTCGTGACCCCGGTAGGCCCGTATTTCAAGAACGGTTTCGCTCCGATCGACGTGGTGCTTGAGAAACTGCACGACCGTGCGGCTCCCCGCGGCACTGGCCAGGCCAAGGTCGGCGGCAACTATGCCGCCAGCATCCAGGCCGGCGCCTTCGCCCACGAGAGGGGCTTCTCCAATGAGCTCTACCTCGATGCTGCGGAGCAGAAGTACATCGACGAGTTCGGCGCTGCCAACTTCTTCGCTATCAAGGACGCTACCTACATCACTCCGCTGTCAAGGTCGGTGCTCGGTTCCATCACCAACAAGAGCCTGCGCGTCATCGCCGACGACCTCGGGCTCAAGGTTGAGGACCGTCCGATCGAGTACGAAAAGGAAATCGGAACCTTCGACGAGGTCGGTGCCTGCGGTACTGCAGCCGTGATATCACCTGTAGGCCGTCTTTACGACCCCAACAAGGACAAGTGGTACGAGTACGACGCTCCCGGCAAGTACAGCACGATGATGTACCACGCGCTCCAGGACATCCAGTACGGACGCGCTGAGGACAAGCACGGCTGGACCAGGGTGATAGAAGGAATCTAAAGCGTCCCGTCGAAGAATTCGCAGGACGATGCCGCAAGGCTCCGGGCGATATCCTTGACCGGGGCGGTGAAAGCGGTGCTCGAATAGAATTTGCAGCAAGGCGTGCCGTCGTGGCGCGCCTTGACTGTATACAGGCGCTTCGCCTGGAGGGCGACGGCAGGGGCGGGGTTGACGATCCTGGCCCTGTCTGCCACGATCTTTTTGATGGTATCCTGCAGGAAGGGGTAGTGGGTGCAGCCAAGCACGATGTGGTCGGCACCTTCCGCGAGCATAGGTTCGATGTATCCTCTCAGCAGGCTTTCAACCTCCGGCGAGTCGAAATCAGCCCTCTCCACGGCCTCGACGAGGCCTTCGCCGATGCGCTCGATGACCTTCACGTCACCCTTGAAGGTGGCCAGCGTCTTGAGATACAGCGGGCCTTTGAGAGTGCCGGCGGTGGCAAGCACGCCGACGACTCCGCTCTGCGAATGGAGGATAGCCGGCTTGATGGCTGGCTCCATACCGACGAAGGGCAGGTCGTAGCGCTCCCGCAGGTCTTTGATGGCGGCGGCGGTGGCGGTGTTGCAGGCCACCACGACGATGTCTGCTCCCTTGTCGATGAGAAAATCCGTCAGCTGCCGCGAGCGTTGCCTTATGAACTCAGGCTCCTTGGGGCCGTAGGGACAGTTGCGGCTGTCGCTGAAATAGACATAGCTTTCGGCAGGCATTAGCCTGCTGAGCTCCTTGAAGACGGAAAGTCCGCCGATGCCCGAATCGAAGATGCCTATCATATTCTACAAATTTAGCAATTATTCAATACCTTTGCGCAGTTTGAAAATATTGCTATGGCTATCATAAGGGAACTGAGAGGCTTTACGCCCAAAATAGGCAAGAATTGCTTCATTGCAGAAAATGCATCGATCATAGGTGACGTGACGATGGGCGACGACTGCAGCATCTGGTATTCAGTGGTGCTGCGCGGCGACGTCAACACGATAAAGATAGGGGACAGGGTCAACATCCAGGACGGTGCCGTGCTCCATACCCTCTACAACAGGTCGGTAGTGGAGATTGGCAATGACGTGTCGGTGGGCCACAATGCTGTCATCCACGGCGCCAAGGTCGGCAACAACGTGCTGGTGGGTATGGGAGCCATCCTGATGGACAACGCCGTCATTCCAGACAACACTATCATAGCCGCAGGGGCCGTCGTGCTCAGCAACCAGGTTCTCGAGCCGGGCATATATGCGGGAGTTCCCGCCAAGAAGGTGAAGGATGCCAGCGAAGCCATAGCCGAAGCGGCCCACAAGAATGCCCAGGGCTATCTTCTCTACAAGACCTGGTACGAATAGACTGCCGCAAATTCAGGATTATTTCTTGACGATCGTGAAAATGTCGTTGACCTGCGGGCCGTCGATGCGCACGTAGTATGTGCCGCCGCTCCAGCGGGAGACGTCGACGGTCACCGGATTGAAGGGTCCGGCATCGACCGTATCGGCCCATAGCACCGCGCCGGCCTTGTTGCAGATGGAAATGCTGTAACGTCCATCCTGGCCGGGGCGGATGTTAAGTTTGTCAGAAACTGGGTTGGGGAACAGGTCCACGGGCCTGGACTTGTCGCGGATGAGGATCCTGAAACTGAAGGAGCAGGATTGCCGGCACGCATCCTTGGCAGTGATGGTCACTGTAGTGATCCCGAACTGTCTGGTGGTCACGGACAGGGTATTTCCGGAGATGCTGACATCGGATACGTCCGGGTCGGTCGTGCTTACGCTGAAAGACAGCGGCTCTCCGTCCTCGTCACTGATGTATTTCCTAAGATCGAACGCCATCGTTCCGCCGGTTGAACTCAGGCTCATATCAGGAATTGTCTCAACTACTGCCGGGCTGTGGTTTTCGAGGACTGTGATGCGCATCCGGCAGTTGTCGCTGGCGTGATAGATGTCGGTGGCCTTGAGTGTGGCTGTATATGTGCCGGGAGCGGTTGCGGGGCCGTCGACGACAACCTTGGGCTGGTTGCGCACAAGCGTGTCGAGCGAGATGCCCGGAGTGTCGTTTATGAAATCGATGAGGAAGAAGTGCCCGTCGGCGTCGGATATACTGAAGTCAAGGCTGGCCGTCTGCCACGGCTTGACGGTAAGCTCCGTTCCCGCCGGGGCTTCGATAACCGGAGGAGTGTTGAACCCGGTCGTCACCGTCAGGACGGGCGTAAGGGCAGATTTGTTGCCGGCGAAATCCTCGGCCGCTGCCGCTATGTAGAATACGGTGTTGAAGTCGAGCCCGGCGATGGTGGCTTCGATGGTGTCGCCAGCCTTGCTGCCGTCCAGATAGAGCTTGGCGAACATCAGGTCGTCTCTGATCTGCGAAAAATTGAATTGCTTGTAATAGATTGTGATGGCTGCCGGCACGTCGTCATCCTCGTCCTGCGGAACCTTCACGGACACGCTCAGGTTATTGGCCCGTACGCTTGCGGCCAGGTCCGAAGGACAATCCGGGGCGAGTCCGCCTCCGCCTCCTGTGACCGCCTTGTAGGCATTGAGCAGTCCGGCTCCCATATCGTAGCTTCTGTTGAAAGCAGTCAGTGGCGTTGCGCTTTCGGTCATCTTTTTCTCTACCTGGTCGGGAGTCAGGCCTTCACCCCCGTACTCCGAGATGATGAGTGCGGCTATGCCGCTGGCCTGCGGGCAGGACATCGATGTTCCCTGGTAGATGCCGTATCTGTTCCCCACCAGGGTGCTGAGTATGTGGTTGCCTTTGGTCGCGTCCCCGCCCGGGGCGGTGATGTCTACCCAGCTGCCATAGTTTGAATAGTATGCCTTGCGGTAGTCCGCGCCGACTGCGGCCACATTGAATATCGGAGCGTAGCTGTTGCCGCTTTGTGAAGAGTCGTCGTTGCCCGCTGCGAAAACCACGATGCCGCCGCGCATCGGACCGGTCTGGATGCCGTTCTCATCGATGCCGGCGTACTTTATGAAATAATCGACGGCGGCCGCAAGGCTCTTCGGAGTCTCGGACTCGTGTTCGAATCCCCAGCTGTTCTGCGAGATGACAGCGCCGTGGTCGGCGCTCCACTTTATTGCTTCGGCTCCGCTGCCGCTGTTCTTGCCGTCGAATATCTGGCAGGACATAACCTTGACGCCAGGGCGGCCGGCTGCGGCATCGCCTCCAGCCACTCCGCAGACTCCCAGACCGTTGTTGTTGACTGCCGCGATTATTCCGGCAACGTGGGTGCCGTGGTTTTCGGGATTGATGGCGTAACTGCCCGTGGCAAAGTTGTAGCCATAGCGCAGGTCACCTTCCTGCTCGGGGTTGTGCCACATATTGGCGGCCAGGTCCTCGTGACTGAAATCTATGCCGCCGTCCACAACGCCCACTATCACTTCGGGGGAGCCGGTGATGCCGCTGTTCCAGGCCGGCAGGATGTTGATGTCGCAGCCGCCGGCGGAAGAGTTGGCTTTACCTTTATTTATATAATTCCATTGGGAAGGCAGCAGAGGGTCATTGAACGGATAGTCCGCAAGGGATGAGGCCTGAGCGCCGAGAGGTTCCTTTTCGAGCGGCACTGCCTCGCCTCCGATATGGATCAGGGGCCTGAATTCTACATATTCGACACCCGGAATGGCGATCCAGCCCTCGGCGGCTTTCGTAATCCGGACGGAAGTATCGTAGCAGACCTCGTACCAGCGGTGCAAGCCTTCCGCGCGGGTGCGGGCCTCGAATCTGCCGGCCTGCGGGAACAGCCTGCGCATACGGACTATGCCCCGGCCGTCGAACGACTTCACGGCAGGAAGTTGCACATAGCCATCGTCACCAGTGATGCCTTCGAGTTCACTGGCGGTCTGCTCGTCAAACAACACATTGAGCAGCAGGGGGTTGACGGCATCTGAAGGGAGATCGGCGCCGAATAACCTGCTTTCAGCGGACCGGTTTTCCGCAGGCGGAACCGCGTCGAATGGCTGCCGGGAACAACCTGACAGCAGGACGAAAAAGATAAAAACCAGCGCTGGCCGTTTCATAATCTAACAAAGTTACTTTTTTATATTGAAAAATACCTATAGGATATTTGATTTTGATTTCGCATTTAAAAATTATAAGCAATAATGGCAAAATTATTACAATTATGAAGCAAATATTCTTTGTCGATGCTAAATACTAATGATATGTGCCAAAAATACTATTATACAGTAAGTTGTAGAGCACAATATATGTTTGGATTTTTCAAAAAAAATTGCAATCTTGCGTCGAATTTTGTTTGATGGAAAATTGTTTTTGATAGAGTCAAATAAATTCTATATAATCTAATGTTTAATCTAAAGAAATGCTTATGAAAAAAGCGAAACTGTTCCTCAGCGCATTGTTTGTGCTGATTGGCTCAACACTCTTCGCCCAGAACCTGCAGGTATCAGGTACCGTGCGGGACAAGGCAGGAGAGGCGGTAACAGGCGCAGCTGTCCAGCTCAAGGGAAGCACGACAGTTTACTCTGTAACCGACAACCTCGGAGCCTACAGGATTTTGGTCCCTTCTAACGGCACACTCGTTGTGACCTGCCTCGGTTTCCAGACCGCCGAGATCCCCGTATCCGGCCGTGCAGTCATCGATGTCACTTTGGAGATTGACACCGAGATGCTGGACGAAACCATCGTGGTGGCTTTCGGTAGGACGACGAGAGAGGCCTTTACAGGATCTGCAAAAGTGCTCGACGATGAAAAACTCGCACTTTCACAGGTTACCAACGTAACTGACGCCCTCGCAGGTCAGGTTGCCGGTGTCCAGCTCATCTCTTCAAACGGTGCTCCTGGTTCATCTGCTACCATCCGCGTGCGCGGTATCTCTTCTGTCAACGCCGGTAAGGATCCCCTTATCGTTGTCGACGGTGTTCCTTATGACGGCGATATGAACAACATCGCTCCGAGCGATATCGAGTCAATGACCGTCCTCAAGGATGCTGCATCAAACGCCCTCTACGGAGCCCGTGGTGCAAACGGTGTCATTATGATCACCACCAAGAAAGGCCGCCCCGGTCAGGCTATGGTTACTCTTGACGCAAAGGTCGGTGTCAACACCCGCGCCCTTCAGGAGTACGAGACAATCTCTGATCCCCGTGGTTTCTACGAGCAGCACTACAAAGCTCTCTACAACTATTACACAGCTGCCGACGGCCTCGGTCTCTCTTCTGCAGAAGCTTATATGCGTGCAAACGAGAACCTGTTCAACGCCGCAGCCGGCGGTCTCGGTTATCAGGTATATACTATTCCTGCCGGCCAGTATGCAATCGGCCGCAACGGCAAGTTCAATCCTGCAGCCAAAGAAGGTTACGTCCTCGGCGACTATATGCTGAAGGCTGACGACTGGTCTAAGGAAGCTTACCGTCAGGGTATCCGTCAGGAATACACCCTCACAGTTTCAGGTGCACAGAACAGGATGACTTACTACTCATCTCTCAGCTACCTGAAGAATCAGGGTATCATCGACAAGTCAGACCACCAGCGTCTCGCAGCCCGTCTGAAAGCCGACTATCAGGCTAAGGACTGGTTGAAGATCGGTGCCAATATGTCATACACCAAGTTCGAGTTCAACCAACTCAGCAACAACGGTTCCGACGGTTCTACCGGTAACATCTGGGCCTACACTTCACAGATCGCCCCGATCTATCCTCTCTACGTCAGGAACGCCGACGGCAGCCAGTATGTCGACGGTAACGGCATCGCCGTTCTCGACCACGGTAACGGTAACCTCGGTCTTGGCGGTATCCCCGGCACTTCACGTCCGTTCATCACCGACGCCAACCCTCTGCTTGCCATCCGCCTCAACACCAACAACACGGAAGGTAATGCACTTTCAACCCAGGGTTATGTCGATGCAGAAATCCTGAAAGGACTTGTACTGACAGTAAACGCATCTGCAACTCTGGACGAGTCCCGCAGCACCTATGTATACAACCCTTACTACGGTCAGTTCCGTACTACCGAGGGTACTACTGAAGTTTATCACACCCGTTCATACGCCTGGAACTCTCAGCAGCTCCTCAATTATACCCGCGACTTCGACCAGCACTCTCTGAACGTGATGCTCGGTCACGAGTATTATAGCAACAAGTACTACCTCCTCGGCGGCAGCAAGAGCCATATGTTCTCTCAGAAGAACAAAGAGCTCGACGGTGCAGTAGTTGACGGACAGGGTGCTACTTCTTACCAGACCCATTACAACAACGAAGGTTACTTCAGCCGTGTCCAGTATGACTATGCAGACCGTTACTTCCTCTCTGCATCATTCCGTAGGGATGCATCTTCGAAGTTCCTTCCCGAACACCGCTGGGGTAGCTTCTGGAGCGCCAGCGCCGCGTGGATAATGAGCAAGGAGAACTGGTACAACATCAACTGGCTCAACGAACTCAAGTTCAAAGCCTCTATCGGTAGCCAGGGTAACGACGACATCAACAGCTACCTCTACACCGATCTCTTCGACATCGTTCCTTCTGACGGTGCGGTTTCTACCGTATTCAACAGGAAAGGTAATCCTGACATCACTTGGGAGACCAACACCAACTTCAATGCAGGTATCGAGTTCGGTATGTTCAACGACCGTATCACCGGTGGCATCGAGGTTTACGACCGCAGGACCACCGATATGCTTTTCCCGACTCCCGTTCCCCCGTCACAGGGTTATTCTTCTATCTGGAAGAACGTCGGTGATATGGACAACTGGGGTGTCGAGGGTGACTTCAACTTCGGCCTCATCCGCGGACGCAACGTTCAGTGGGATTTGAACCTCAACGTATCTTACCTGAAGAACACCGTATCTTACCTTGCCGACAACGTGAAAGACTCTAAGGTCTATGACGCCAGCGGCAAAGAGTACGAAGGTTTCACCAGCGGCAACTTCTTCATCGCTCAGGGTGCTTCAATGTATTCTTGGTACACTTACGATTTCGCAGGTGTTGACAAAGAGACTGGTAAGTCACTTTGGTACAAGGATGTTCTCGACGAGGACGGCAAACGCACCGGTAAACGCGAGACTACCGATACCTATTCACAGGCTACCAAGTATATGACCAACGTCTCTACCCTCGCTCCGGTATACGGAGGTTTCGGTACCAGCCTGCGCGCATACGGCTTCGACTTCGCCATCAACTTCACCTATCAGCTCGGCGGCAAGCAGTATGACAGCACCTATGCAAGGTTTATGTATTCTCCTACTTCCAGCCAGACAGGTTTCAACTTCCACAAGGATGTCCTCAATGCCTGGACTCCTGAGAACAAGTCATCAGACATTCCTCGCTTCCAGTATGGAGATTCCAATTCCAACTCATTCTCTACCAGGTTCCTTGTTTCTGCATCTTATCTGAATCTGCAGAATGTGAACCTCGGTTACACTTTCCCGGAAAGGCTCACATCCAAGATCAATATCTCTGCGATCAGGCTGTATGTAGCTGCCGAGAACCTGTACTATTGGTCAGCACGCAAAGGTTTCGACCCTCGTCAGAGCTTCTCTTCATCAACCAATGCGACTAACTATTCTCCTATGAGAACCGTTTCTGGTGGTATTACTCTTAAATTCTAATTGACAGGAGGATATATTATATGAAAAAGATAATAACATCTCTGCTTCTGGCATCGGCCGCCATTGTCTCTTTGTCAAGTTGCATCCAGGAGACCTTCCCCCTGAACTCAACAGCGACATCTGAGCAGCTCGGAGAGTCTCCTTCAGCTATGAAAGGTTCTGTAGACGGTCTGGTAGCCCAGACATATCAGCCTTACTTCTTCTACGGAAGTTCAAACCAGCTGGAGTATGACATCTCTTATGCCGGACTCCTTATCACATACGCACGTATGACCAATGACCTGGTCAATAACTCATCAACAATCGGTTACGACTGGTGGTGCGGTTATGTCGGATCCTATGGTTACGTAATGAACGCTGACAACAACCGTCAGCTCGTTCCCTTCAAGACTTTCTACAAAATCATCAAGAGTGCCAACGACATCATCGGCCCTCTGGCTTCTTCAGAAGAGCTGAACGAAGAGCAGAAGGAATTCCTTGGCATCGCCTACACTTACAGGGCCCTTATGTATCACGATATGTACAACCTGTATATGCCGGCTGTCAACAAATATCTTGACTACTCTGCAGTAGAAGGCCTCACTGTTCCTATCGTTGTGTCAAGCGCTGAGGAAGAGCCTCAGTACAAGAGCGCACGCGCTCCCAAGGATGTTCTTTCAGCATTCGTCCTGTCAGACCTTGACAAAGCAGAGGAACTGCTTGCAAACTACACTCCTTCAACCGCCCGTTATCCCAGCCTCGCCGTTGTTTACGGTCTTAAGGCCAGGATGTATATGGCTATGATGGATTATGAGAATGCTGCCAAATATGCCCGTATGGCTATCGACAAATCAGGCAAGACCCCTCTCACCGAGAGCGAGTGGACTGATCCTACCAAAGCCTTCTGCGATGCAAGCGGCAACAACTCTTGGATGTGGTACTATTCAATCTCAGGAAACAATATGGGTAACCTTTGCAACCCGACCGGTTTCCTCGCAGGTGAGTCTGACTGGGGATACAACTCCCTCACCAAATTCGCTCTCCACAAATGGATGTACGACCGTCTGAACCGCAGTGACTTCCGCAAGAAATCATTCATCGATCCGGACCGTGAGAAATATCCTGCTTCTTACTACCGCTGGGCTGACCAGGCTGGTTTCCTCGCAGACTATCCTTTCGACGAGCTTCCTGATTACTTCTCAATCAAGATCCGCTGCAAGGGTGGTGACTGGACTACCTATTCAGTAGGTGGCGCCGTTGACTGGCCGATGATGCGCGTTGAGGAAATGTACCTCATCGAGGCTGAGGCTGTAGGAATGAGCCAGGGCGAAAGCGCAGGTATCGAGAAACTCGAGTCATTTATGAAGACTTATCGTGACCCTGAGTACTCATACGCCGCTGCTTCTGCTACATTCAAGGATGGTTTCGTAAAGAACTTCCAGGAAGAGGTCCTCTATCAGAAGAGAATCGAATTCCTCGGCGAAGGTGTCGGTTTCTTCGATGCTAAACGTATCCGTCCGGGTATCATCACCTGGTACAAGGGTTCCAACGTCATCCACGATACTATGAAATATGTTATCGAAGAGGCTAGCCCTTACTGGACTATGGTTATTCCTACCGATGAAATCGAGAACAACGACTACATCATCAAAGAAGGTGCTGTCGTTTCCGAGATTGACGGTGTGAAGACTACTCCCAACAACCCGGATCCGACCCAATCGGTTCCCAATGACACAAGAACTTTCTAATTAAATAGAGTAGTGATATGAAAATCAACAATATATTCAAAGCAATCCCTGCTTTCGTACTTGGGTTGGCATTGGTAGCCTGCACCGAAGGTTACAAATATACTCCTGCCGAGCAGGAGCCTGCCAAGACATATGTAGGAGCCGATATGTCAGCATCGAGGAATCTCGATGTGGACGGTTCGGACATCCTCGTGCCGTTCGTAAGGAGTTCTGCCGACGGAGACCTGAGCGTCAATGTATACATCGACGACCCTTCAGGTCTGTTTACACTCAAGAACCAGACTGTAACATTCGCCAGCGGAGAAACTACAGCCAATGCAGTAGTTACCTACTCTTACGACGATCTGGACGCTGCTGAGACATACGATTTCTCTGTTGGTATCTCATCAGAAGAGAATCTTTCACAGTACCGTGCAGCTGCCTTCCCGCTCTCTTGCAAGAAGGCTTGGCAGAAACTCGGCACCTGCCAGTTCTATGATGACTGGTGGACCGGAGGTCCGTTCGAGAAACAGCTCATCAAGGCTCCCGATGGAACAGAAACTTATCGTCTGCTCAATCCTTGGAGCAAGGATGAAGTTATCGACGGTGGTCTCGATTTCGTAAGCGAAGTGCCTTATCTTGAGTTCACTATCGACGAAGATGGTTTCATCCACTATGCAGACGTCCTCAATATGGGATTCAGCTATTCAGGTATGACTTGCCATATGCTCCATCCTTCAGTTCGCGGCGACGATGAAAGCGCAGCTCAGAACGTGATGGTTATGGATGATGTAGCACAGTTCTGCTGGTATCCTGTCCTTGATTACAAGAACGGTTCATTCCGTTGGTGGGGTGTGACGAGCGTTGCTTACATCTCATTCCCCGGCGGTCCGGATCTGGCTGATCTTCTCGGTCTGTAATCGTAGACTGGCTTAAAAACCAGTGAAAACAAATAACCCGCCCCGCAAAGGGCGGGTTTTTGTTGTTATATATTCGCGTATTATTCGCTATATTTGCTCTAATATGAGCAAATAGCAGATGAGAAGATTTATTCCTATACTTACCCTCGCTCTGATGCTATGCGGTGCTTGCAGCCGCAACATCGAGCCTTCCGCCACAATAGGGCAGACTTCCGCCTCGGGCCAGGAATCCTCTACGGCCTTCGTCCCCGGATCTGTCATCGTGCTGCTTGACGAAGCCCTTGCCGACCGCCTTGTCGACGCTTCGCCCGCGACCAAAGCAATGTCCCTCATTCCCGAGTTGGAAATGATGGGCGCGACCAATATGGAACGCCTCTATCCCGATGCCGGGGAATGGGAGCCGAGACACCGCCGTGCCGGACTGCACCGCTGGTGGAAACTGACCATAGATCCTGCTGCCGCTCCGGCGACCAAGGCTGCCGCCGAGCTGGCTTCTGTGCCCGGTATCGTCTATGCGGAACCCGAGCGCAAGATACGCTCAAACAACTCGCTTTTCAACGACCCTTATGCATCAAAGCAATGGGGATTCCATAACGACGGAGCCCTGGGCGCCAGTTACAAGCCCGGCAGTGACATCAACGTTATTCCGGTGTGGGATAACTTTACGACCGGCTCGTCTGACGTAATTGTGGCTGTCCTCGACGGCGCGGTGCAGACCGACCATCCCGACCTTGCCGCCAACTGCATCCCGTTCGGACAGGGCAGCAAGAATTTCATAGCAGGAATCGACGAATCATCCCTGCAGCCTACTGACCACGGATCACACGTGGCAGGCGTGATAGCAGCCATCAATGACAACGGCATCGGCATCAACGGCATAGCCGGTGGCATCAATGGCAAGAACGGAGTCCGTATCCTTTCCTGCGCTGTCTTTATGGGCAACCCCGACAATCCGAGCAAGGAGTTTGTCGGCAACACATACGACGCTATGGTCTGGGCTGCCGACCACGGCGCTGTAATCTCCCAGAACAGCTGGGGCTACATCTTTGAGAATGAAGCTGCAGCAAAAGCATCGGGCGTAGGCGCTATGGGCGCTGCCATCGATTATTTCATCGAGAACGCAGGTTGCGATATGGATGGTAACCAGCTTCCCGGCAGTCCGATGAAAGGCGGCGTAGTATTCTTCTCTGCCGGCAACAATGCCTGGTCGATAGGCTGGCCCGCTGCTTATGACAAAGTCATTGCCGTCGGTGCCGCCAATATGCAGGGTAACCGAAGCAGCTATTCCAACTACGGCGACTGGGTGGACATCTGTGCCCCCGGAGGCGACGGCAACCAGTTCACACAGATCTACAGTGCATACAGCAACAGTGATTACGGATATATGCAGGGCACTTCAATGGCTTGCCCGCACGTGTCAGGAGTCGCAGCGCTGCTCGTCTCATATTTCGGAGGCCCCGGCTTCACCAACGATATGCTCAAGGACCGGCTCCTTCGCGGCGCCAGCAATGCGCACATCAACAAGTACCAGCTGATCGGCCCGATGGTGGACGCGCTTGGTTCATTCACTCTCGACGGCAAGAAGCCCCCTTTGTCTACCACAGTGACGGAGGTTTCATCATATTCCAACTCTGTCTCAATGTCCTGGGAGGTGACTTCCGACCCTGATGACAAAAAAGCATACGGATATCTGGCGCTTGCCTGCCCTGACTCAGCCACTCTTGTCAAAACCAAGTTCAGCTCCCTCGACTCAACCATCACCAGTGTTGCCGTTGAAGGTTCGATCCTTCCTGTCGGGGAGACTCTGTCAGCAACGATGACCGAGCTCGAATTCGACACTGATTACTATGTGGCTGTAGTGGCTTATGACTATCAGCACAATTACTCGGCGCTGTCAGCTGTCAGGAGAGTGCGCACCGGCAAGAACAACGCCCCGGTCATCACAACCGAATACACAGGCAGTTTCAGCCTGATGCCTTACGAGAAACTCACTGTCGAGTATTCTGTAAGTGACCCTGACGGGCACCCGTTCACGGTTGCTGTGGATCCCGGCAGCGACGCCCTTACCTACAAGGTATCCCAGGGTGCGGTCCAGATCAACATTTCCGGCAACGGTGCTCCTCACGGCAAATACACGGCGCATATCATCGCCAAGGACAGCTACCAGGATTCAACCGATTATGCCATCGACTATGAGATCCTGGAAAACCATACTCCCGTCGTGATATCCCAGATTCCCAATATGAGCTTCGGAACGACAGGCACAAGCCAGTCATTCGACCTGTTGAAATACTTCAAGGATGAAGACGGAGAGGCTCTGACATATACCATCAGCATATCCGACCGCAATGTGGCCCACGTGAACGCGACCGGCAACAATATGGTGATAACTGCCCTGGGCTACGGTCTCACGTCAGTCACCATCACTGCCACCGATGCCTGCAAGACGTCCTGCTCGCTCAGCTTCAAGATACTGATACGTGACGACTCCCGCCCGATAGACATCTATCCCAACCCGGTTGTTGACTATCTCAACATACGCCCGGGCAAGGAAGACAACCTCAAAGTCACGATCACCAACAAGGCCGGAGCTACAGTTTGGTCTGAAACAGCCGCAGCAGGCCCGTTTGAGCCTCTGTCCGTAGATATGTCCGGCCAACCCGGCGGAACCTACTACGTCCGCATCAGCGGCTCAGACATCGATAATACGTTCACGATTGCTAAGAAATAACCGATATGAAAAAGATAATAGTTCTTCTGTCATTGATTTTGTTAGCGCAGGCTTCTTATGCGCAGGCAGTTCCGGCTTTGCTGATTCCCTCCGACTCCCGCTCGATGGCGATGGGCGGTGTGGCGCTTCAGCCGGCTGCAGACAGGCTGGATGCACAGGCATTCTACGGAATGTGGGCTCCTAAAACTGCAAACAACACCGTCATCGGCGGCAATGTCTTTCTGCGTGTCGGCAAAAAAATTGGCGTCAGCGTCGAAGGCCGAACCTTTATGGACAAGCCCTACGACATCCTGTCAGCCCAGGGCCTGGCTACAGGCGGCACCTTCCGTCCTTCGGACCTCATAGCAGGCGCAGGTGTCAGCTACGACATTACTGACGGCTTCACGGTAGGGTTTAAGGGCCGTATGGTTTCTTCAAAGATAGCTGAGGATGCCAAAGGCTCTGCATTCTGCGCCGATCTGTCAGCCACCTACGCGACGCAGCTGTTTTCGGCTGGCATTGCCGTACGCAACGTCGGCTCAAAGATCAGCTACGGCGCAGGCTCATACTCCCTTCCGGCGCTGGCGGCCCTTCAGGGCAGCATAAAGCCTTTCAAAGGACTTACTGTCGGCGCTGAAGCAGATTATCTGTTCGCCGGAGCTGTGATGGCTGCTTTGGGTGTTGAATATGGAATCGCCGACATCGTTTTCGTTCGCGGCGGCTTCCATTATGGTGACAATGCCAAGGGCATTCCGACCTATGCGTCGCTCGGCCTTGGCGTACAGTTCGCAGGCGTGCATCTCGATGCCGCTTATCTTACCGCTTCCAAAACTCTGAGAAACAGCCTGCAAATATCCCTCGGCTATGCATTTTAGTCTTTGAGAAGCAGCAGCAGGCTATGAGGATCAGGAGGATAATGCTGGCTTTAGCCGCAGTGGCGCTTATCCACTGCGGATGTCAGAAAGCAGAAACAGCTACAGCTATAGAGGAGACCCGTGAGGAGAGGGTGGTGACTCAGGACGGAATGCAGTTGCCGGCCTCCGCCCTTGAGCAGGGGCACGTGCGCGTGAAACTCTCAGACGAGATGACGCTGCTGGCTGAGAATGATCCTGATGCTTTTCGGGAACTTTTCAGCGGACTTGGCGCCGTTTCTGTGAAAAGGACCTTCCCCGACGCAGGCAAATTTGAAAAACGCAGCCGCAAGGCAGGTCTCCACCGCTGGTATGACGTCTATTTCGACGAGCGCAAGCCTTTGACAAAGGCCGGCGAGGAACTTTCGCTGATAGATAATCTGGGTTATGTCGAATACAGACCGAAGGTGGTCCGTTATGACAGCCAGAATGTCAGCTGGAGGAGCAAAGGTCCCTCTTTGGCATCTTCAGGCGACGACGCGCTCCAGAGTTCCAAGCGGGACATCTTCGACGATCCGTATCTTGGCTGGCAGTGGCACTATTACAACGACGGCACGATGCAAGGCTCCAAGCTAGGCTGCGACGTGAACGTCATCCCGATGTGGAGCAAAGGCATTGTCGGAAAGCCGGAAGTCATAGTGGCCGTCGTTGACGGCGGGGTAGACTTCAACCACGAAGACTTGGCTGCCAATATGTGGCACAACCCCGAGGTTAGCGGAGATTCTGTATACGGATACAATTTCACCTACCATACATACATAGTACAGCCTAGTGAACACGGCTCTCACGTGGCCGGTACCATCGCGGCTGTCAACAACAACGGCATAGGTGTCAGCGGAATAGCCGGCGGCAACAAGGCGGCGGGACTGCCAGGTGTCAGGATTATGAGCTGTCAGATATTCCTGCCGAGCGGTGTACGTGCAGCCGATGGGGCAGAGGCCATCAAATGGGGTGCTGACCACGGCGCCGTCATATCCCAGAACAGCTGGGGTTTCACTACAGGTAAAGCTCCCCAGTCGGATCTGGAAGCGATAGATTATTTCAATCGCTACGCAGGTATGGATGAGGAAGGCAATCAGACCGGCCCTATGAAGGGTGGAGTCGTTTTCTTCGCTGCCGGCAATGAACACTACAAGACGAGTTCCCCTGCATATTATGAAGGCTGCATCGCAGTTGCAGCCGTGAATGCGTCATTCCAGGCCACAGTGTATACCAACTACGGCCCGTGGGTGGACCTGTCGGCTCCGGGCGGCGAGTCTGAATCCGGGCCGCTGATCCTGAGCACTGTGCCGGGAAACGATTATGCTTTCTATGAAGGTACGTCAATGGCCTGCCCGCACGCATCAGGCGTGGCGGCTCTCATCGTATCAGAGATGGGCGGTCCGGGCTTCACGAGGGATATGCTGCTCGACAGGCTGCTCAACAACATCACGGACATTACCAAGTATGGAGTCACGCAAATCCCCGGCATAGTCAATGCCTATGCAGCCTACGATGGCTCCGGCAAGGCCGCTCCGGATCCGGTTGCCGAATTCAAGCTTACTGCGCAGAGCAACAGGATAAATTTCAGGCTGAAAATCCCCGAAGATCCGGATGACGGCTCTCCCTACGGCATTACCGTGTGGTATGCAGAAAAGCCGTTCGAATCCACCTCCGAGGCGAAGTTCGTGTCTTATGAGGTGGATGACCTCTCTGCCGGAGACTGGTTCGAAGGCAGCGTATCAAACCTGGCCTTTGAGAAGGAGTATTCCCTCAGGTTCGACGCCTACGACCTGGCGGGCAACCACAGCGAGCCATCCGTTATAGGCAATGTGGTGACCGGCCGCAATTCGGCGCCTGTGATCGAGAGTGAAGTCCCGCTGAAAGACATCATTGTCAGAAGTTTCGAGACAAAACTGCTCGACATCACCTACTACGATCCGGACGGACACGACGTCTTCCCGTCTTTTGAAGACAACTCTTCCGGAGCCGCCTCGATATCTTATACCGGAGAGGGCAGATGCAGAATCAAGCTGGACGGCAGCGCAGTGCGGCCCGGCAGATATGAGTTCAAGTTGACGGTCAAGGACAGCTATGGCGCGGAAGCTTCGATCGTGGTGCCCTATACCGTCAAGATCAACACTCCTCCGGTGAAACTCAAAGACATCGGAAACATAGTCGTAAACATCCTGAAAGAAAAACCTGTACTGGACCTGGCAGACTATTTCTATGACGAAGACGGTGAGCGGCTCACGGTAAAGTGCACGGTGAGCGACCGCTCTGTCGTCACTGTCTCGGCCACCGCTACGAACACTCTCAGCATAATACCGCTGACCATAGGAACTGCCGACGTCACCGTCGTCGCGTCTGACGCGACGGGTGCGTCTGTGACCTCATCGTTCAAGATACTTGTCCGGAACAATTCAGTGCCGTTCGACATATATCCCAACCCCGTCACTGACGGCAAGCTGTTTGTCCGTTGCGGCGAGGACGCAAGCGCTGACATACTTGTCAGCGGCCCATCAGGGGCGGTGGTGTACTCGGGCCGCCTGGATATAGGACCTTTCACACCTGCACAAATAGATATGGGCGGATTGAGTTCAGGTGTGTACGACGTGAAGGTGACAACGGCTTCGGCATCGGTTGCGACATCCATAGTCAACATTCGAAATGAATAGGAATATATCGATATCAATAGTCTTGCTACTGGCGGCCGTCGCGGCGCAGGCGCAGGCCGTATCGTTCATCAACCTCCCCGACAATGCGGCGAGGATGGCCCTTGGCGGAAGCGACGTGTCCTACGACGTGTCGAGGCTGCAGGAGCGTGGCTACTACGGTTCGGCCGAGGCAACTTTTTTTATATGGGAGCCCTCAATGCACGCAGGCGGCTCCGTCGGAAGATATATGGCCGACGGCTATGCAAGGCTTGGTGAAAGCTTCGGCATAAGCGCCAGAGGCAGGGTAAACAGCGTGCGGTCGCTGTCCTATATGGATGACAGCGGAAAGCCCGGCGTAGGATTCAATTCTACAGAGTTTATGGCCGGGGTGGGAGTGCACTACAGACCTTTCAACAACATCTCTGTCCTGGCCAGGGTAGATTTGATTTCTTCGAATCTTGCTGCTAACTTTGCAGCTAAGGTTGTTGCGGCCGATCTGGGCGTGGCCTATGATTTCAATGACCTTTCAGTTGCACTGACGGTCAGAAACCTCGGATCGAAGCTCAGGTATGCAGGCTCTGTGGAGGAGGCTTTGCCGACGGCGGTGCTGCTTGGCGGCGAATATCTCTTCGGGGCAGGCAGGCACGTCGTTGATATTTCTGCCGACGCCGGCTTTATGCCGCTTCAGAAATGTGCGCTGGCAAAGGTGGGCGTCCGCTTGTCGCTGTTCAGCGTCGTCGACATTATGGCCGGATATCATTACGGTAGCAACAGTCAGCTCGAGCCGAGCTATGCCACGGCCGGCCTCGGGGCACAGATCAGTTTTTTGCGGCTGAGTGCGGCCTATGTGATCGCCGGCAAGTCTTCGCCGATGAAGAATACGATGGCTTTCACGCTGGGCGCAAGGTTTTAGGAGGACAAAATGAACTGCATAATAGAAGAGTCATATAATCAACTGATAATCCATACCGACGGGGGAGGACGTCCTGCTGCGCAGCAGGTGGCCGCCATCAATGAGGCCTATGGCGAATATGTGGTGCGCAAGGCCCTCAAGGGCCGCCGTCAGCGCGAGCTGCTGGGCCGCTACTTCGCTCCGGCCGGGGACCTGCCTTTTTTGAAAGGCTTCTCCTGCTCCGGCCAGCTTCCTGCCGGCGGAGGCACCGCCCTCTGGGTGATGTTCACGGACGACGACAATTACGTCTATACGCCGATGCTCTATGACCGCGAAGGCGACGGCAGCGCCGCCAACACCCTGCGCATCTTCGAAGATTACAGCCGCATCCTGGCCGAAGGCGGCCTGACGCTGGCGGACAACTGCGTCAGGACGTGGTGCTACGTGGATGACATCGACAACAACTATAAAGGGTTCTACAGGACACGCACAGAATATTTCTCCACCCACGGACTGACTCCCTCGACGCACTATATCGCCAGCACCGGCATAGCCGGAACTATGCCTGCGGGCTGCGGCGTGGTGGGGATGGAAGCTTTGGCTGTGAAAGACCCCGGCAAGGCCGCCGTCAGATACCTCAAGGGCAGCAGCAATCTCGGCCGCACGGATGCGTACGGAGTGACCTTCGAGAGGGGAACGGTCCTTACGCTTGACGGCAGCAGGACGGCCCTTATAAGCGGCACCGCCAGCATCGACACCGCAGGCAATGTGCTGCACGTCGGCGACATCGGAGCCCAGACGCTGCGCTCGTGGGAGAATGTCGGCGTGCTGCTGGACGAGGCCGGTATGTCGTTCGACGATGTGACGATGATGATAATTTATCTTCGCAACCGCGAGGATTACGCTGCCGTCCGTATGCTTTACGAAGAGCGCTTCGGCGGCAGGATCCCTCATCTGTTCCTGCACGCTCCTATATGCCGTCCGACCTGGCTGATGGAGACTGAATGCATAGCTGTAAAACGATAGTACAATGGATAAAGGACAGACATTCAAGACAGCATTCCTGAAGTACGAGAGATTGTGCTGGGCGGTACTTTTGGCCGCAGCGCTCTTCCCTCTGCTGGCGTTTGTCTTCAAAGATGTAGTGGCACGCTTCGGAGAGCTTAGCCTGTTCATCTACGACCGCTCATTTTTCGAAGAGACGGTTTTCAAGGCCGGAGGCTTGCTGGAGTATATCTCTGCTTTCCTGGCGCAGATTCTCGTAGTGCCGTGGCTGGGCAGCCTGATAGCAGTGCTGCTGTGGCTGGCGGTATACCGGCTTTTCATCGCAGCCTTCGACCTGCCGCGCGGTTTCAGCGTGATCGCCTTGGCTCCGGTGGCGATGCTTCTGATGACGGTGATGGGCTACGGCGACAAGGTCAACGTGCTGCTTTACAGGAATGTCTTCTACACTGCAACCCTCGGTTTCCTCTACAGCCTGAGCGTGGTGCTTTGCTGCAAGAAGGTCCGCAGCTATGCGCTGAAGCTCGTCTTGATGGCCGTGATGGGTGCTGCCGGCTATGTCCTTTTCGGGATGTACGGCCCGCTCGGAGCCACCCTTGCGGCGCTGAGCAGCATCGCCCGCGACCGTTCGGCAAGGAAGGCCATAGGGTCTTTTCTGCTGGTCGTATGCCTATGGGCCGTGCTGTTGCTGCCTATAGCCTTCGGCGGTGACTGGCTCTCTGGCGTCCCGGTAGTGGAGTTCTACAATTACGACAAGGTCAACGTACTGCCATATATCCTTCTGGCCGCTTTCTCGCTGGTCACTGCACTGGTGTCGCGAGGCCGCAAGGAAGCTGACGGCGGGCTGCGTCGCGGCGCCGTGGCATCCAGTTTTTCTATGCTTGCCGTCCTTGTCGTCCTCTGCAGCCTGCTGTGGGAGGCGGATGCCGACTACAGGACCGAGACATCGATGTACAAGGCTCTGCTCAGACAGGACTACGGCCAGGTGGTCAGACTCTACGACAAGGTCGTCAAGAGGGATGACGCCGCCAACGCCAAGTCCTATGAGCAGCTTATGAAGAAAGTGAAGGACCTTGGAGGTGATGAGCGCAGGAATCTTTATGCCCGGTACTTTTATGAAACCTACCGCCGCCCGTCAAGGCTGATGGACGAACTCAGGATGCTGGCCATCCAGTATATGGGAGAGTCCGGCAATATGCTGTTCTCTGCCCCGCAGGGCCTCGTCAACCCGGAGGACACTCCTTTCGTGAGCCAGTACGGGCCTACCATCTACCGTTACTGGGGCCTCTTCAACAGCGCTTATGTATGGTCCACCGCTACCAGCATCCACGGCGGCTGGAGCTACTACAACCTCAAGGAAGCCGCGCTGGCGATGCTGCTTGCCGGCAATGATGTGGCTGCCGCCAAATATCTCGATATCCTCGACAGCACGCTCTTCTACTCCAAGTGGTCGGCCGCCCATCGCAAGTATCTTACAGACGCAGGGCAGCTGCACGAGGATTACAGCCAGCATTTCAGGCTTGTCTGCCCGGTGGAGGACAAGTTCTACTCCGAGAACGGCGAGATAGAGCTCAAGATTATGGAGCATTTCGCCCTGTTCGAGCAGCCGGATGTTGCCTATATGACGCCTGAGTATTCCGAGGCTTCTGTGATGTGGGCGATGCTTTCCAAAGATATGGACGCCTTCTGGACTGCGCTCGACAATTACTACGGTGTCAATATGCCCGAGACTCTGCCGCGCTACTACCAGCAGGCTGCTTACCTCTATTCGGTGCTCAGCGGCTCCGGCATCGCCGACAACCTGCCCATAGCCGACGAGGTGCGCAGGCAGTATGATTCCTTCGCTACCTATATGACTACCCATCAGGGTTCTGTCAACGAACTGAGGCAGGAGAGCTACAAGCGCTTCGGCAAGACATTCTTCTATTTCTATTTCTTCGTGGAGAATTACATCTAATGAACCCTGCAATGAAAGCCTTATACAGATTGTTGTCGATTGTGTGTGTGTCGGGAATGCTCCATTCCTGCTCGGCTGTGCCGCAGAATGCCGCTCAGGCCGGCAGGACTGCTGCCATCACTCCGGATTATGCCGGAGTCACAATTCCTTCTAACATCGCTCCGCTGACCTTCGCTTACGATGAGGACGGAGCCCGCTATGTGACGGTTTTCTCTGCCGGGGACGAGAATCTTGTCGTAAAGGGAAAGGACCGCGCCGTGCCGTCAGCAAAGGAGTGGAAGAGGCTTCTGTCAGGTGCCGGCCAGATCAGTGTAGAGACCTATATGCGCAAAGACGGCGCCTGGGTGCATTTCGAGCCGTTCACCATCGAGGTCGCCGGTCCGATCGACCGCTATCTGTCGTACAGGCTCATTCCGCCGAACTTCGAGAACTTCGAGCATCTGTCGCTGATGATACGCGACCTGACGGGCTACAATGAGAGGGAGTTCTATGACAACAGGATACTCCACGACGGAGCCCAGGTGCAGTGTATGAACTGCCACCATTTCCGTAACTACGGTACGTCGGAGATGCAGATCCACGTACGTCAGTATCTGGGCGGAACGATGATCCTGCGCGGCGACGACGTGCGCAAGATCAATATGAAGAACGACTCGACGATTTCGTCAGGAGTCTATCCGGCCTGGAATCCCGTATACAATTATATCGCTTACTCGACCAACTTCACTTACCAGGAGTTCCACAGTCACCACCGCAACCTTCTGGAGGTTATCGACGACAACAGCCAGCTGATCCTCTACGACCTGGACCGCAACGAAGTGCAGCTGGTCTATGACGACCCTGACGCTCTCGAATGCTTTCCCGCCTGGGCGCCGGATGGACGCAGACTGTACTTCACTTCGGCATATATGCCTTACGAAGGTGAGCCGGAAGGCAAGACCAGCTGGTTCTACGAGCATTACGAGGACATCCGCTACGACTTGTATTACATCGATTTCAATCCCGACAACCGCAGCTGGGGCGAGCCTGTCAAGGTCATAGACGCCTCTTCGATGGGCCGCAGCATCTCGATTCCGAGAGTATCTCCGGACGGACGCTGGCTGATGTTCGCGATGGGGGAGTACGGTGTGTTCCACATCTGGCACGAGGATGCCGACCTCTACCTGCTGGACCTGCAGGACGGCAGCTGGCGGGCTATCGACGAGGTTAACACTGACTTGCCCGAGAGTTACCACTCCTGGTCGAGCACCGGCGAATGGGTGGCCTTCACTACCCGCCGCGACGACGCCCACTACACCCGCGTCTATCTGGCCCACCACAACGGCGACGGCACCTTCGGCAAGCCCTTCGCCCTGCCGATGAAGAACCCCCGCTGGTCTACTTTCTTTATGTACTCATTCAACGTGCCCGAGTTTACGGTCGAGGACATCCCTTACACAGCCCAGGATCTCGCGAACCTCGTCCGCGACACAGAAACGGTCACCATCCCGCCGGCCGGCGACAACCGTTAAATTTTGTGACCAGCTGTAGCAATTGCAATTAATTGCAGAGATATAAAAAACTAATAAAAAAAAGAGAGTCCGGATAGAAGTTCGGACTCTCTTTGCATATTGAATGATGAGAATTACTCGGCGGGCTCAGAGACGACGGCCTGGCCGGTCATACGGCGGTAGTCGTCCATTGAGGCAACGACGATGTTGTCGAAGTCGCGCTGGCCGGTACCTGCAGGAATCAAGTGACCGCAGATGACGTTCTCCTTCAGACCCTCGAGGTAGTCGACCTTGCTGCGGATGGCAGCGTCGCCGAGGACCTTGGTGGTCTCCTGGAATGATGCGGCAGACATAAAGCTGTTGGTACGCAGGGCTGCGCGGGTGATACCCTGGAGGATTTGGTTGGATGTTGCCGGAACGGCGTCGCGGGCCACGACGAGCTTCAGATCCTGACGCTTCAGGACTGAATTTTCGTCGCGCAGACGGCGTACGGAAACAATCTGGCCGGCGTGAAGCTCGGTAGAGTCACCGGCGTCGGTAACGACCTTCTTGTCGAAGATATTGTCGTTCTCCTCGAGGAATTCCCACTTGTCGACGAGCTGCTCGGGCAGGAACTTGGTGTCGCCCGGATCCACGATCTGCACCTTGCGCATCATCTGGCGGACGATGACTTCGAAGTGCTTGTCGTTGATCTTCACACCCTGCATACGGTAAACCTGCTGGATCTCGTTGACGATATACTCCTGGACGGCGATAGGACCGAGGATGGAAAGGATATCGCTCGGAGATACGGCACCGTCTGACAGAGGCATTCCGGCGCGCACGTAGTCGTTCTCCTGGACCATAATCTGCTTTGACAGCGGAACGAGATAGCGTTTCTCTTCGCCTGAACGGGCGCGGATGATGATCTCGCGGTTACCACGGCGGTTCGGACCCATAATGACCTCACCGTTGATTTCGCTGACGATTGCAGGGTTGGACGGGTTGCGGGCCTCGAAGAGTTCGGTAACACGCGGCAGACCGCCGGTGATATCGCTTGACTTACCGGTAGCACGCGGAATCTTGAAGATGATGTCACCGGTGTTGATCTGCTGACCGTCCTCGACGTTGAGGTGGGCGCCCACAGGCAGGTTGTACTGCTTGAGTTCGTTGCCCTCGCTGTCCTTGAGGACGATGGCAGGGCTCTTCGATTTGTCACGGCTCTCGATGATAACCTTCTCGTGGTGGATTGAGAACTCGTCCGCAGCTTCCTCGCGGTAGGTCATACCGTCGATGAGGTTCTCGTAATGGGCTGTACCCGATACCTCGGAAATTGCGAGGGCGTTGTAGGCATCCCACTTGCAGATGAGGTCACCCTTGTGTACCAGGTCGCCTTCCTTGAAGAACAGCTCGGTGCCGTAAGGAATGTTGTACTGGTTGAGGGTGATGTCGGTCTCAGGGTGAGCGATGATCATCTCAGCCGTACGGCCTACGACGATAGTGTGCTCAGCGCCGTTCTCATCGACCTTGATGATGGTACGCAGCTCTTCGAACTTCAGTACACCTTCGTTCTTGGACTTGATCTCACTCTCGGCTGCGATGTTGGAAGCAGTACCACCGACGTGGAAGGTACGCAGGGTCAGCTGGGTACCAGGCTCGCCGATTGACTGGGCTGCGATGACGCCGACAACCTCGCCTTTCTCGACGAGACGTCCGGTGGCAAGGTTGCGGCCATAGCATTTGGCGCAGACACCCTTGCGGCTTTCGCAAGTCAGCACGGAGCGGATTTCAACCTGCTCGATAGGCAGAGACTCGATCAGGGCGGCAGTGTCCTCCTTGATCTGCTCGCCGGCGGCGAGGATCCTTTCTCCGGTGAGAGGGTTGTATATGTCGTGGACGGAAGTACGGCCGAGGATCCTCTCGCCGAGGGTCTCAACGACTTCGTCCTTGTCCTTGATGGCAGTGGCCACGAGGCCGCGCAGAGTGCCGCAGTCCTCTTCGTTGATGATGACATCGTGAGAGACGTCCACCAGACGACGGGTCAGGTAACCTGCGTCGGCGGTCTTCAGGGCTGTATCGGCCAGACCCTTACGGGCACCGTGGGTAGAGATGAAGTACTCGAGAACGTTCAGACCTTCCTTGAAGTTGGCGAGGATAGGGTTCTCGATGATCTCTGCTCCCTGGCTGCCGCTCTTCTGCGGCTTGGCCATCAGACCACGCATACCGCACAGCTGACGGATCTGCTCCTTTGAACCACGGGCTCCGGAGTCAAGCATCATATAGACAGGGTTGAAGCCCTGGTTGTCGTTCTTGATCTGCTCCTCGACGATGCGGGTAAGACTGTTGTTGGTCTTGGTCCAGATATCGATGATCTGGTTGTAACGCTCGTTGTTGGTAATCAGACCGAGGTCGAAGTTGCCCTGTACGCTGGCCACCTCGTCGTAACCTTTCTGCACCAGTTCTGTCTTCTGCTCGGGAACGAGCACGTCAGCCAGGTTGAATGAAAGGCCTCCGAGATATGCCATCTTGTAACCGAGGTTCTTGATGTCGTCAAGGAACTGTGAAGTGCGGGCTACGCCGGTATATTTGAGAACTTCACCGATGATGTCACGCAGATTCTTCTTCTTGAGAAGGATGTTGATGTAAGGCACTTCGTCAGGAATCACCAGGTTGAAGATGATTCGGCCGGCAGTGGTCTTGACGATCTGGGTGCCCTCTTCGGGTTTCAGCTTGTTCTTCGGCAGACGGACGTTGATGATCGACTGATGGGTCAAACGGCCCTCGTTGAGAGCGATGATAACCTCTTCAGGACCATAGAATGTCATACCTTCGCCCTTGGCTCCGGGACGTTCCTTGGTTATGTAATAGAGGCCGAGCACCATATCCTGTGAAGGAACGGTGATAGGCGCACCATTGGCAGGGTTGAGGATGTTGTGGCTTCCGAGCATAAGCAGCTGGGCCTCCAGGATGGCTGCATTTCCGAGAGGAAGATGGACTGCCATCTGGTCGCCGTCGAAGTCGGCGTTGAAGGCCGTACAAGCCAGAGGGTGGAGCTGGATTGCCTTACCCTCGATGAGCTTGGGCTGGAAAGCCTGGATACCGAGACGGTGCAGGGTAGGAGCACGGTTCAGAAGCACCGGATGTCCCTTCATTACGTTCTCGAGGATATCCCAGATGACGGGATCCTTGCGGTCCACGATCTTCTTGGCGCTCTTGACGGTCTTCACGATGCCGCGCTCGATGAGCTTGCGGATGATGA
>JAFXPV010000001.1 GCA_017527625.1 Bacteroidales bacterium
AAACATCGCCATAGGCCTCGCCGCCGCACTGTCAGTGGCCGCCTGCGCCCCCAAGTCCGATATGGACAAATACATTGATGACCTTATGTCCAGGATGACTCTGGAGCAGAAAATCGGTCAGCTTAACCTGCACTCCGCCTCCGGATTCATTTCGGCTCTCCGCGTTACGGAGGAAGATGAAAACGTCAAACTGCTCCGCGCCGGCCGGCTGGGCGGCATCTACGGAAGTGGTAACACTGAGTATCTGCGTGAGATACAAAAAGTAGCACTGGAATCCGGTGCCGGCATCCCGCTCATCACCGGGATGGATGTGATTCACGGTTTCGAGACTGTATTCCCGGTTCCGCTGGCCCTCTCCACTTCCTGGAATCTTGACCTTGTGGAAAAGACAGCCCGCATCGCAGCCAAGGAGGCAACGGCCAGAGGCATAAACTGGGTGTTCAGCCCGATGGTAGACATCTGCCGCGACGCCCGCTGGGGCAGGATCGTGGAAGGCGGCGGTGAAGACCCCTTCCTCGGAGGCGAGCTGGCCAAGGCGTATGTCTATGGTTACCAGGGACGCGACGACGCGTATGACAACACGGACGTTATGACCTGCGTGAAGCACTATGCCCTTTACGGCGGGGCCGAAGCCGGCCGAGACTATAATTCCGTATTCCTCAGCCGCCAGGAAGCCTTGAACGGCTACCTTCGCCCCTACCAGCAGGCCGCCTATGCCGGAGCCGGCAGCTATATGAGCTCCTTCAACGAGTTCGAGGGCATCCCTGCGACTATGAACACCTACCTGATGGACGAGCTGCTGCGCAAAGGCTGGGGTTTCGAGGGCTTTATCGTTTCCGATGCAACTGCCATCCTGGAAGAGGTGGCGCACGGAATAGGCGACCTCCAGGAAGTGTCGGCCCGTTCTCTCCAGGCCGGCCTTGATATGGATATGAATTCCGACGGCTTTGTGGGAACCCTCGAGAAATCCCTCCGGGAAGGCCGCATTTCCCAGGCCGACATCGACCGTGCCTGCCGCCGCATCCTCGAAGCCAAATATAAGCTGGGGCTGTTTGACGACCCTTTCAAGTACCTGGATCCGGAGCGTGCCGCCAGTGACGTCTATACCCCCGAGCATCTGGCCTTTGCCCGTGAAGCCGCACGGGAATGCCTTGTTCTCCTCAAGAACGACGGTGTGCTTCCGTTAAAGAAAGGAGCCCGCGTTGCCGTGGTTGGTCCGCTGGCCAAGGATGCAAGCGCAATGGCCGGAACCTGGTCGATGTCGTCACACAATGCTGAAAGCATAAGCCTTTTCCAAGGCATATCCGAAGTAACCCCCACAACCTACGCCGAGGGCAGCTGGCTGTTCAAGGACAAGGAGATTGAAGAGAACATCCTCTACGGGATGATGAAGGTTTTTGCCCCGGGCCGTCAGTTACCTCCCATTCACACCGTTCCCCAGCAGAAACTGGTGGCCGACGCAGTTGCGAAGGCCCGCCAGGCCGATGTGGTGATTGCGTGCGTAGGTGAAGTGCCCAATATGAACGGCGAAGGTGCATCCCGCACGGACATCTCCGTCCCGGATGCCCAGGTGGAACTTCTGAAGGCTCTGAAAGCCACCGGCAAACCTGTAGTGATGGTGCTGGTGACCGGCCGGCCGCTCACCCTGAACTGGGAAAACGAGCAGATGGATGCCATACTCAACGTATGGTCTCCCGGTTCTGAAGGCGGCCGCGCAGTGGCCGATGTGCTCTTCGGCGACTACTCCCCCTCAGCCAAGCTCACCACATCCTTCCCGCGAGCCGTAGGACAGCTTCCGCTCTACTACAACCACAAGAACACCGGCCGTCCGCACCCGGATGACGAACCCTACCGAAAGTTCACCAGCTGCTACGAGGATGAGCTGAACGGGCCGCTTTATCCCTTCGGCTTCGGTCTCTCCTACACCACCTTCGAATACTCTCCGCTTACCCTCAGCTCCGCTGAAATGCCGATGGACGGCTCCGTCACTGCCTCAGTGACCGTGACGAACACCGGCGGGCGCGATGCCGACGAGATCGTGCAGCTGTACATCCACGACATCTACGCCACTTCCACCCGTCCGGTGAAGGAGCTGAAGGGCTTCCAAAAAGTGCACATTGCAGCCGGAGCGTCCGTCAAGGTAGATTTCACCCTCACCAAAGAAGAACTCTCCTACTTCAACCACGACTGTGACTGGGTTTGCGAACCCGGCGACTTTGAAATAATGGTCGGTCCCAACAGCCGGGACACTGAAGCAGTCATCCTTCGTGTACTATAAAAGATGATAAGCATTGGTTTGAAACATACGAGTGAACTGACGGTTACTGATGCCGTAACAGCCATAGAGGTTGGTTCTGGCGATATGCGGGTCCTCGCAACCCCTATGATGATGGCATTAATGGAAAATGCAGCAATGCTCGCGGTCAAGGATGAGCTGCCGGAAGGGTGTACTACCGTGGGTGGTCATATTGAATTTTCTCATCTAAGACCCTCGAAGATTGGTGATGTGGTAAGAGCAGAAGCAGAGGTGACGAAGGTTGACGGCAAGAAGATCGAGTTTAAGGTGACTGCTTTTTCTGGCGACACCTTGCTTGGACACGGCACTCACCTGAGATTCATTGTAGATAGAGACAAATTCCTGTCAAGACTTGGATAAATCGACGCCCTTTTCCGGCCCTGGAATCCTAGTTCAGTATCAGGATCTTATTCCAGGGCAAAATGGAGCAGGGCTACCGGTCCTGGAAGGCAGTCTGGGGCAGGTCCGTCTGCTCCACTGCCCGAAATAAGCTAGTGGAGCAGGCACGCCCCTCTCAGAAGCCACTCTGGGGCACACTCCCCTGCTCCATTTTTCCCTTGATTTTAACGAGCTGGTTACTAACTTTGTCTTGAACGAATCAACTGCGTTCATCAACTAAGGTGACGAAGGATTGAGGCGTGAGAAACAAAGATGAACGGCAAACTGTACTTTCATCTCTGCTCCGACGGCAGGGACTCCAGAAATTTCATTACTTGTGATAAGGATTACATCACGGCCATCAACATCCTGGCCGTCGCAGCTGCCAACACGGATGTCAGCGTAGTATCGTTTTCCATCCAGGACACCCACTACCACATTCTGCTTTACGGCGAACGGTCTGAGTGCGCCAGGTTCAAGGAATTGTTCGAAAAGTCATACCTGCATTACGTGTTGTCTGCCAGAAAAGACACTGATAGCGCAGTTCCGGACGGAGAACTATACACTATCGGTGACGACTATGACTATCTGCGCAACGTCGCGGCTTACACCATCATCCAGCCGACAAAGGACGGCAAACGGGTAATGCCCTTCGACTACCGCTGGGGCAGCGGATCTTTGTACTTCCGCAGCAGCTGTCCCGTCCACCTGTGGTCCTTCAGCCCGACGGGTGAGTTTCTTCCGGAAGTTCCTTTCGGGAATCTGGCCGTTACTAGGAAAAGGGCAATACTCCATTCCCGGTCATTGTCGATACCAGATGAATGGAGGATTTGTGGCGATATAATCCTACCGCAGAATTACGTCGATGTGACACGTTTCGAAAACATCTTTCAGACCCACAACTGCTACAGGGTTTTCCTGTCGGGCAGCAAGAGGAAAGACGAGGAAGTGATGATGCGGATTGCAGATCAGAGAGGTATAGTGCTTGAGGACAGCGAGGCCAGGCTGAATTGTACCAAGGCCTGCATCGAACTGTTTGGCATAAGGAATCAAAGGCTTCTGGAGCCGAAACAGAGACTGATGCTAGCGCAGTACCTCAGGCGCAAATACCGGATTAGCTTCCGGCAGCTCGCCGCACTGCTCCGCCTCCCCGAAAACGAACTCCGCAGATTCGTGCCATAATGATGGATGTGTCAAAGCTACCCGCGGCGGTCGAGACTCCAGCCATTGTCACCGTGATAGATCATAAGACGGGTCATGCCACCGTCGATGCAGATATTCTCACCGGTGATGAAACCAGCCTTGTCGGAACAGAGGTAGAGGACCATATTCGCAATGTCCATCGGATTGCCGACACGGCCGGCAGGCTGCTGCACGGCATCCGGACCTTCGTAGACTGTGTAAGCTGTGTCTATCCAACCGGGCGAAATCGAGTTGACGCGCACCTTCCCGGCCAGGCTCACGGCAAGGGCGTGAGTCAGTGCAGCTATGCCACCTTTGGCCGCGGTGTAACTCTCGGTCTGAGGCTGGCTCATCCGGTCTCGGGATGACGAGATGTTCACGATGGCTGCCCCTTCTGCGAAATAGGGTTTGAAAAGTTTCGCCAGATAGAACGGTGCAGTTACACCTACACTCAAGGCGTACTGGAACTCCTCGTAACTGCACTCGTCGATGCCCTTCATAATCGGAAGCGCATTGTTGACCAGGAAGTCAATGTGGCCGTACTTCCCTATCACATCTTCCGCAAATCTCTCAAGCACCTGCTTGTCCGAAATGTCACCGACGTAATGGTCGCCGGGCTGCTTGTCGATGATGCAGACGCGGGCGCCGGCTTTGCGGAACTCGTCAGCAATGCAGAGTCCTATGCCCTGTGCGCCGCCCGTAACGACGGCAACTTTGTCCTTGAAGTCCATATTTTGTTCTATATGCGTAATTAGTCTGTAACAAAGATAATAATTTCCGTTTGCGTGGCAGAGGCGCTCTCAGTGTCATTCCAGGGCAAAATGGAGCAGGACGATAGGCCCTGGAAGGCTGTCTGGGGCAGGTCCGTCTGCTCCACTGCCCGAAATAAGCCAGTGGAGCAGGCACGCCCCTCTCAGAAGCCACTCTGGGGCACACTCCCCTGCTCCATTTTTCCCTGGCGAACAACCACTGCCCGACAGACGGCAACATCATAGTATTGCCAACGTATCGGCACTCGGCCAGCCTCAGAACTTGTTTCAACTGCGGAAATGTGAGTATCTTTGCATCGTTATGCCAATCCGTCGTTTACAGGGAGAAGTCCGCACACCTCTCGGGCGGGACCAGATAGGAATGCTGAATCTCATCGAAGAGTATCAGCTTAGCCCCTTCTTCGTCAATCCCATCCCCGGATACTCCATCGAAGAGCATACGCCGTCCGAACAATGGTTCACCGAGGATAGCCTTGGCCCCTGGGATTGGAAAATCGAGTGCATCCAGAACGGAGACATAGCCTATGGGAAATACCTCTTCGGAGGCAAGGCCGCCTTCGCCACCGTGGATGTCTACAGGGAGATCATCAACTGGAGGCGTTCACAGCCCAAATACCAGCCCACTCCAGAGCAGCAGAAAGTGCTGGATTATATGAATGAAAACGGAAGCATTTCCGTCCCAGAGACACGAGTACTGATGGACATCAACAAAGCGGCCGCCGATGCACTACTCGCCAGACTCCAGATGCAGACTCGTGTCATCACAGGCTTCATCGAAAGGGAGTATCGCGGAGCAAACCTCAAATACAGCGGCTGGCAGCGGAGCGTTTTCTGCTCTCCGGAAGCGCTGTTCGAAGATGTGGACTTCCCCATGCCCGGATACAAGCCCCAGACACTCAAGTCTTCACTCACACCCGAAGAGTCGCTGGAATTCCTGAAAGACACGGTTCGGAAAGTCTGCGGAGATGTCCCCGAGAAGCTTCTTATGAAACTCCTCGGTTAAACCATCTTCCTGTCCGCAAAAGCCTCTCTCAGCCTTGAAACCGTTACCTCCCCTGCACAGTTGCGCGAGACGGATAGAGCACTACTCTCACCGCACCCACGCCGTTGATGCCGACTCTGTTTTCATCACCGTTGAGCCTACGGCCAGGAACCCACTTGCCATCCACGAAGGTTCCTTCCTCTATTGCATCAGTAAGGATCTTTACTTGTGAGTCTGCCTTCTTGGAGGCGAACGAGAACGACACGTTGATTCCGACTATATAGAACTCGTCTGGAGAAGTCTGGAGTATGAGGGCTCCGGACTGAGCCTGCTGCTGTGAGGCGGCGGCCAGCTGGGCATTTTCCCTGGCCATCTGGGCTGCACCCTGGCCATAATTGAAGGCGCGCTGGTTCCTGACGGATGAACGAGCTGTGAGGATATAGTCACCCATCTCGACAGAAGGGCTTGCATTCTCCTCAGTCACTCTCAAGCCGCGAAGCTTGTCCGAGCCGTAGTTCTGTATAATCATCTGGTCCATTCCGGAGAGGATTGCGTAGCACTTGCCGAGGTTCTCAAAGTCAGCAGAGTAATTGCCGCCGGCATTCTGAGCACCGTCAAACCCGAACGGAGCGAATCCAAGGGCATCATATTCGCCATAGGCATAAAGTGCTTTGGAAACATCCACCCTGCACTCGGGAATGAATATCGGATTGTTGCTCAGTGCAAACTGGCTGAGCACCCACTCATATTCGCTGATGTAGATGTCCGGCGCTGTGAAATCCACGGCAGGAGCAGCAGCTCTCCACACATCGATCACCTCCGGAAGAGGACTTCCTGAAGGGAACTGTCCGGGATTGATCATTCCAGGCTGACGGAGCCAGTTGTTCACATACATCGGTATGTCGTGGGCGGCCTTGCCGGCAGCAGTAATCTCATTCACATACTTGGCATAGTGATAGGCCTGGAAAATCTCCTCCGTATAGTAGGGGTAGTCTGTAAGAAGGTCATCAGCCTTGGTGTGACTCTTGCCGAACACCTCTTCCCAGGTTCCAGACATCTTGTAACCGTTCGCGCCCCATACCCTCTCAAGCTCCGGGAAGAGCTTGCCTTTATGGCTTGAAAGATACTGCATAAGGTCTGAAGGAACCTGACCTTCCCAAGCCTTCTGGGCAGCCGGAGAGAAGTCCCTCACGGAGCCAAGAATTCCCATCTCATTCTCCACCTGCATCATTATCACGGTGTAGTCCTTGTCCACTTCCTTGATATGCTGCATAAGGGCGGCATAAGCTTTCTTATCCGCAGTGAGGGACTCCTGGCCGAAGGCAGACAGCACGTTGAGATAACCGCCGTCCTGAGTCTGCACAAGAGGATAATTGGCTGGATCGCGTTTGATATAGCTCGGTGCATATGTCGAGTTTCCGTTCTTCCAGCTGGCGAACCATATCATCACCACCTTGAGACCATTCTCTCGAGCGTTGCGTATGATATGGTCGACAGAAGTAAAGTCGTAATGCCCCTGTTCATCCTCGATCACATCCCACGAGCAGGAAGCAATGACTGTGTTGAAATTCCCGTGCTTCATCTGCTCCCACACCCCAATGCTCTCCATATAGCTTTCAGAGGTACTTGTGGAGTTATGAAGCTCTCCCGTCAACATCAGGAAAGGCTTTCCGTCAACCTCGAAATGAGTAACCCCGTCCTTCTGGACCAAAGCCGGTTTTACCGCAGTGTTTCCGCTCCCCTGAGAGCAGCCTGCAATCATTAAGGCTGATGCCGCCAGACCGGCACCCATAAGTGCTAATATTTTATTCATATTATTGTTACTTTATATTCCAGATTTGAAGATAGCCACTTTTCCCAAAAAATCTCAAAAAAGATAATGCTATCACGCTTATCACTTTCTGGCTGTGGGCAGAGAGACATGCAGCAATCTGACGGTCTTAGCGACATTTATCATATGGTCGGCGATACGCTCGGCATTGGATGACAGTTCAAGGCCTGTTTACATTATCTGCAAAGAAGAATCTACCAGCCGAGTCCCTT
>JAFXPV010000009.1 GCA_017527625.1 Bacteroidales bacterium
AGACTGAATTCAAGCCTGGAGCAGGCTTCGGACAGGCCGGCAAGGAAGACAGCGGCACCTGGGTGATGCTGGGCGAGATGCCGGAGCAATGGGTAATCCGCTACGACGGCTCCGCGCAGGGCCCGAAGTTCAGTCTCCGGCTGGGACTTACGTCTTTCAAGCACGTAGGCGTGTTCCCTGAGCAGGCCCCCAACTGGGAATTCATCTACTCCAATACCTCCCGTCTGGTGAAGGAAGCCGCGGCGGCGAAGAAGCCGGTCCCCAAGGTCCTCAATCTCTTCGCATATACCGGTGCGGCATCACTGGCAGCCCGTGTGGCAGGTGCCGACGTGACGCATCTGGACTCCGTAAGGCAGGTCGTGACCTGGGCCAAGGGCAATATGGAACTCAGCCGCAGCAGCGACATTCGCTGGGTGGTGGAAGATGCCTTGAAATTCGTAAAGAGGGAAGCCCGTCGCGGCAACACCTACCAGGGCCTGATCCTGGATCCTCCGGCATACGGTCACGGTCCGAACGGTGAGAAATGGAAACTCGACGAGTGTCTGTTCGAGATGCTTCGGGAATGCTCTGCAATACTTGCGCCCAAGGACAGTTTCATGGTGCTGAACCTCTATTCCAACGGCTACTCTGCCGTATTGGCCGACACGGTGGTGCGCAGTGCCTTCTCCGGCCTGCTCGGCAAGGACAGCCGGCTCAGTTATGGCGAACTGGTGCTCCGCGACCGCTTTGACAAAGCTTTGCCGCTGAGCGTGTTCTCCCGTCTGGTGCTGTAATTTGCCTTATTCTGTCCTGAAGAAAGATTCGTCGGGTATGTTCCTGAATGATTTGTCGTCTTTTGCACGCAGTGCGATGGCTGCGCTGTCCCAGTTCGAAGGCACTCCGCCAAGAATATGCCCCAGGAAGATTATCTTGACCTGATGAAGCCCGGCTTCGAGCACGAGGCAGTTGTCGCGGCGGCTGTAGCGCTTGACCTCGTCGTTGTTGTCGATGACAAGGCGGCCGTCGATCCACACTTCGTCGTTGTTTGACGATATGTAGTAGGTATCGGTCGCTTCGATGCGGAAATAACCTTCCGCTACGGCGGCATACTGTTCTACATTGCGCATATGGGCGTCGGTAGCCGACTGTGCGCTGATCTCGCGGAGCTTAGTTATGTTGACGGGTGTCCAGACCCTGTCGGCTGCGAACAGTTCTTTGGTGTTGAAGAATTCGCCCGGAGTGGTGCTCATCGCAAGTCCCTGAAGCAGCGGCCTGGTGGGTTTGACGGCCGGCAGCGGGTCCATCTTGACGATATCGATGGTGCGCACCGGACTCATCTGCCCGGTGGGCAGGACAGAGCGGATCTTGAGCGTGGCGTTGTCGGAGAATTGCAGCGGAGCGGTATATTCGCTGCTGCGGGCTGTCGGCTCCTTGCCGTTGAGGGTGTATACCATCTTTACGGGGCGCGTGGTCGTGAACGTCACAGTAGCATTGTCTGTGAAGGCTACTGTGTTGCACGATCCGTTCGGCTGTTCGGGCAACGGGATGTGGTAGTTGATGTGGTGCATGTCCAGGCGGATATGAGCGTTGTCCAGCCTGCGGAGGAAATCGTTCCAGTCCTTGTTCTGAGGCTGGCTCCACGCTATCTCGCTGACAGCTACGGCACGGGGATAAGTGCGGTACTCGGCAACTGAATCGGTGTAGAAATATTCTGACCAGTTGTTGCACTGCACTCCGAGTATGTAGTCCTGAAGCCCGAGAGAATCGACCTCAGCAGGAATCGGATCGTAGGCATAGACTTTCTCCATAGGGAAGTAGTTGCCTATGCCCACGGGCTCTATCTTGCGGTCGCCCTGATAGTAGTCGAGATACATTCCGTCGCTCGAGGGTGTCATTATCACCTGGTGACCTTCGCGGGCTCCGGTGATGCCGCCCTGAAGGCCCCTCCACGACATTACGATGGCCGACGGGTCGATGTCCCCTTCAAGTATCTCGTCCCAGCCTATGATGCGTTTGCCCTTGCCGTTGAGGTATTTCTCGATGCGGCGCACGACATAGCTCTGGAGACGGTCCTCGTTGGTGAACTTGCTCTCGTCGCCGACAAGCCCCTCACGGCGGATGCGCTGCTGGCAGAGAGGGCATTTCTCCCACATTTCTCTGGGACTCTCGTCACCTCCGATGTGAAACATCTCGCAGGGGAAGATTTCCACCATCTCATCGATCACGTCCTCGAGGAATTCGAAAGTGCTTTCCTTGCCGGGGCACATCACGATGTTCTCAACACCCCATACTCTGCGTGGAGTATACTGCTCTCCGCTGCAGCTGAGCCAGGGGTAAGCGGCGATGGCCACCATCTCGTGTCCCGGAATCTCAAGCTCGGGAATGACCTCGATGTGCCTTTCGGCTGCGTAGGCCACGATGTCGCGCAGCTCGTCCTGGGTGTAATACGGGCCGAAACTTGTGAGCTTGGGATATTTCTTGATCTCTATGCGCCATCCCTGGTCTTCGGTGAGGTGGAAATGAAGCTTGTTGAACTTGTACATTGCCATCACGTCAATCTGCTTCTTTACCCAGGCGGCATCGCGCCAATTGCGGCAGGGGTCGATGTGCATTCCGCGGTAGTGGAAACGGGGTGCATCCTGGATGCTCACGGCAGGAACCGAAAGGTTGATGCCGCGCAGAACCTTGTCGCTCTGAGTTTCAGGCGGAAGCAACTGCAGGAGGGTCTGCATTCCGTAGAACAGGCCGTCACTGTCGCTTGCTTTCACGCAAATGGCGTCGCTGCCGGCCTCCAAAGTATATCCCTCTTCAGGAATGCCGCTGGCGGGATCTATATCGAATATGATGACATTGTTGCCGGCACTCTCACCGGTAATGGCAAGTGCCTTTCCGGCGGAAGCCGCAATCTTTCCAGCGAAGAATCCGGCGGTGGCTCTCTCGTCGTCGGTGAGGGCGACAAGCTGCGTAGAAGTATTGATCTTGAAAGGATCTTCAGCCTTGACTTCAATTGAGGAAGGAGCAGGGATTATACTTATTTCTCCTGTGCTGCCGCTCTTGCAGGCGCAAAGGATCGCCATTGTGCAGACTAATGCTGCTGCCAGTGCCGGATTCTGCCGGAAGA
>JAFXPV010000010.1 GCA_017527625.1 Bacteroidales bacterium
ATATCTGGTCCTTGCCCTCAAAGGCGTAGCTATGGGCGCGGCAAATGTTATCCCGGGCGTCTCAGGCGGCACCCTGGCCTTTATGACGGGGATCTACCAGGAGCTCGTGGACTCTTTGAAATCCATCAACGGCGAGGCCGTCAAACTTTTTTTCACCGGAAAATTCAAGGAATTCTGGAAAACCATCAACGGCAATTTTCTTCTCGCGGTCTTCGCAGGCGTGGTGATAAGCATCTTCTCGCTGGCGAAAATAATGCAGTATCTGCTTGAGACCCGCCCCATCCAGATATGGTCGTTCTTCTTCGGCCTCATACTCGTGTCCACGGTCTTCATTATGAAGGACCTCGGCAAGTTCAGCATCAAGAACGCGCTCAGCTTCATCGTCGGGGCGGCCTTCGGCGTGTTCATCTGCATCGCCACCCCCGCCACTACTCCCGACAGTCTGCCCTTCATCTTCCTGTGCGGAGCCATCACTTTCTGCACTATGATCCTCCCCGGCATCTCCGGCAGTTTCATCCTGCTCCTGCTGGGCAAATACGCCTTTATGCTGGAAGCCGTCAGCGACCTGAATATAGTCGTCCTGCTGGTCTTCGCCCTCGGCGCGATGGCAGGCCTGATATGCTTCTCCCACTTTTTGTCCTGGCTGCTCAAGAGATACTACAACGCAACCCTCAGTATGCTCTGCGGCCTTATGTGCGGCTCGCTGCTGAAGGTTTGGCCTTGGAAGGATACCCTCGAGGGAGGCATCGACCGTCCGCTGTGGCCGGGCAATTTCGCAGGCGATGCGCAACTCGCATCCGCCATAATATGGATGCTCGTCGGGGCCGCGCTGATAACGGCCATTACTCTGGCCGCCAAAAAATCCGAAAAGAAAGAGGCTTAGAGACGCACTTTGTCAGCCCAGCTTTCGAAGGTGGTGAGCTCTCCCCTGCTCCAGCAGTTGCCGACAGCGTACTCCACCGGCCTTCCCCACTTCGTCGTGATATATGCCACTGCATTGTCCTGCGGGCCGTCCACAGCAAAGTTCTTGGACATCGGCATCACTATGCCTTTGCCGATATAGCCGTCGCCGATGTTCTCCCAGTCCACGACGTAGTCGGGGCCGATCTCAGAATTCTCGACTGAGTTTTTCGCGAAGCCTGCCACCACGATCACCGGAGTGCTGCCTGCCTCGTTCGAGTAGACGTCCTTGACCTCACAGTATACAGACGTTTCGCGGAGGGTAACGGTGCGCACGAGGCTTATCTTGTTGCCGTCCACTTCCCACTGCGGGTAGGTCAGCTTGAAAGACACGAGGTCCTTGGTCTGCTCCACGATCTCGAAAGACGAGAAGTTCGCCTGGGCGAAAACGAGGGAGTCGTTCAGTATAACGGCCGAGCCACCGTCGTTCAGGCTTGCGGCCTGGGCTGCCTTGCGGTCCTTCAGCACCACTTCCTTTTTGTCGTGGGCCTTGAGGATGGCTTCCATACCGCTGGTCACCACGGGGTTCGAGGGACCGTTGATGCGGTAGCGGACGACGCTGTTCTCGAAGATGCAGTCTCCGGCGGGGTCAAGGAATGCAGTTGTAGTCTGTTGTTTGCTGCAGGCGACTGCGACGGCCGCCATTATCATAATAAAGAGGATTTTTTTCATAACGATAAGTGAGTGTTTAAAAGATTTGGTAGCGCCTTGCAACAATAATCGTTCCTAAACCGAGCGCTGGGGGTGCTTTGCAATCTGACGCTTGACGCAATAGATGTTGAAGGTGACGAAGGCTGTCAGAGCCACGACACCGGCGACTATGTAACCGATCGCAGGGCTCAGGTCGAGTCCGCCGTTGACGTGCGGGGCCATCAGGAAATACGACACGCAGATGTATGTCAGGAATGTGGCCGGGACTGACAGGAACAGGTGACGTGCAGACCTCGACAGGAACTTGGCGAAGGTCCAGAGCATCACGCTGGCCACAATCTGGTTGCCGATGCCGACGTAGTTCCACAGTATGCTGAAGTCAGCCATACAGCAGATGGCGGCGACGACGAAGACAGGCAGTGCCAGCATCAGACGGTTGCGCATCGGCGTCTGGTTCACCTTCAGCACGTCGCCCAGCATCAGGCGCAGACTGCGGAAGGCAGTGTCCCCGGAGGTTATCGGGCAGACCACGACACCGAGGACTGCGATGACAGCCCCCACCTTGCCGAGCCAGTCGTTGCACAGCGTGTTGACTATGATGGCAGGGGTATTGCCGGCAGTCGCAGCTGCGTTCAGGCCGTCGGGACCGCCGAAATAGTTGATGGCTGCCGTAGCCCATATCATCGCCACGATGCCTTCGGTGATCATAGCGCCGTAGAAGACCACGCGGCCGTGCTTTTCGTTCTCGATGCATCGCGCCATCATCGGTGCCTGCGTCGAGTGGAAGCCAGAGATGGCGCCGCAGGATATCACGACGAACAGCATCGGGAAGAGCATATACTTGTCGGGCTGTGCGTGGAAATTACGGAACGAATCGGCGCTGAGTTCCATCAGCTGCATATTGCCGCCGGCAGCCTTGATTATCATCGCGCCGCCCACTGCAAGAGCCATAAAGATGAGCAGCAGACCGAAGACGGGATAAATCTTGCCGATGATCTTGTTGATGGGAAGCAAGGTCGCCAGAATATAATATACGAAAATCACGATGACCCAGAAAAGCTTGCTCACCGGTATCATATTGTTGAGCAGGTCAGCCGGACCGGTGACAAAAGAGCATCCGATGCCGATGAGGGTGAATGCGAGGAAGACGTTCATAAACTTCTTCGCCCCCTTGCCGAGGTACTGCCCGACGACGACCGGCATACTGCGGCCATTGGCACGCACCGACATCATTCCGCTGAAGTAGTCGTGCACCGCACCCATAAACACGCAGCCCAAGGTGATCCACAGATAGGCCATAGGACCGTAAGCAGCTCCGAGGATGGCGCCGAAGATAGGTCCCAGACCGGCGATGTTCAAAAACTGGATGATGTAGACCTTCCAAGTCTTCATTGGTATGTAGTCGACGCCGTCGCGCATTCGGTAGCAAGGCGTCTCGCGGGAAGGATTGGCGTGGAAGAGTCTCTTTTCTACGAATCTGCCGTAAGTAAAAAACCCGGCGATCAAAAAGGTGATGCAACAAAGAAACGTAATCATTGCAGTCAAATTACGGCCGCAAATTTGAGCATTTTTATAAAAAAATACAATTAAATGCGCCGCGCAATCGCATCACTGCGGCTGCGCCACTGCCGCCGTGTCACAGACCTGACTTGCGGCGACCTCCGTTCGCTGACGCTCACTCCGACCCTCCCGTTGCCTACTTCGTCATCGCTACGCGATAACTCGTATCCAACGGGCCCCTCCCTCTTTACTTCCGAGGGCGGTAGTGTCGCCTGCAAGTCAGTTTGTTCGGGCGGCTTGTCGCTTGTCAGCGTACAAGGTCTTCAAAAACATCGCACACCTTGCCCAATAACGTCTACTTATCAGGGCGCATCAGCGCCGTGGCGGAGTGTGGGATGTGTCCGAAGGACACGAGCCACGGAGCCACCCGGGTTCTGCGAAGCAGGTTCCGGCATAACCCCCTTGAGGGGGATGTCGCGAAGCGACAGGGGGGTGAAATCCATCCCAACCGGATCACAGAAAAAGCCGACTTGCCGTCGGCTTTTTCTGTGATCCGGTTGGGATTCGAACCCAAGACCCACAGCTTAGAAGGCTGTTGCTCTATCCAGCTGAGCTACCGGACCAGTTCAACGGCGGCAAATGTAGCAATAAAAAACGAAATAAAAATACACTACCCGAGGAATCCCCGCATGAACGAAGTGCGAGGTATCTCCTTGTCAGAGACGGGTACAAAGTAATGCAGGAAATTCAGCAGGCGGTGCGCCTCTCCGTATTCCGGCGAATTCTTCGGCACTGTGGCGAGGATGCGCTCGGCGTGCACGCGGAACACCGCGAACTCCATAAGGTATGCGGAGTTGAAGAGTACGTCGGCCTCCTCCTGGTAGGGATAAATCCACTTGACTTCGTTGCGGCGCACCATCGGCCAGTTGGAGATGGTCTCCAGGGCCGAGAACGCCCCGCTGTTGAAGTCGCGGACGATCCTGCGCAGCAGCCGGTTGTCGCTCGTGGGTATGCAGTTGTGGTCGTCCAGCGAGATGCTGGTGACGGTATTGATGAAGATCTTGTACTTGGCCGATGACGGCACACGGTCCGTCAGGCGCGGATTGAGAGCGTGGATACCTTCGATGAGCAGGATGCCTCCCTCCTCCATCTTCAGCTTCTTGCCGTTGTACTCCCGCAGCCCCGTGACGAAATTGAACTGCGGCACCTCCACCTCCTGCCCTGCTATCAGCTTCATCAGGTCGGACTGCAGGTATTCGTGGTCGACAGTTTCGAAATTGTCGAAATCGTAGCTTCCGTCCGGCAGTTTGGGCGTCTCCACCCTGTTCACGAAATAGTCGTCGGTAGAGAACGATATCGGACGAAGTCCGCAGGCCATCAGCTGCACGCTCAGACGGCGGCAGAATGTGCTCTTGCCGCTGCCGGTGGGGCCGGTGATGAGCACCACCCTCACAGGGTCCTTCGAATAGTAGCGGCGGTCGATCTCCTCCGCTATCTCCACGATCTTCTTCTCCTGCAGGGCCTCGGCGATCTGCACCAGGTCGGACACCTTGCCTTCGAGGCAGGCCTTGTTCACGTCGCCGGCGTTGTCGAGCTTCATAATGCGGTTCCACTTCTGCATCTCCGAGAACACCTCGAAGGTCTTGGGCTGGGGAATGAACGGCGCCAGGGCGTCCGGATCGTGGCGGTTCGGAACCCTGAGCAGCATCCCGTTCTGGAAGAAGCTCAGCTCCCAGTTGCGCAGGTAGCCCGTGGACGGCACCAGCGCATCGTAGAAATAGTCGGCCGTGCCGTCGAGGGTATAGTATCCGATGTATATGTCACCGCAGGTCTCCAGCAGCTTCACCTTGTCCTCGTAGCCAAGCTTGCGGAAGAGCTCGATGGCCTCCGATATCCGCACTTCGTGCCTGTAGAAAGGAACGTTGCGCTTCACCAGCTTCTGCATCCGGGCATTGACGGCAGCCACGTCGTCGGCAGTCAGCTCCGTACCGTTGCCTTTGTCTACTATGCAATAGTAACCCTTGGAGATGGGACGGCGCAGCACCACCTTGCACTTCGGGAAGATGTCCTTGGCAGCCTTGCAGAGCAGGAAGCAGAGGGAGCGGCAGTAGACATTCCGCCCGCCGTAGCTGCGGTAGTCGAGGAACTCCACCTCCTTGTTGTTGTAGACTGCGTACTTCAGCCCTTCGGTGACATTGTTGACCTTGGCGGCCAGTATGTCGTAGGGCTTGTCGAACTCGAATTCGGACGCCAGCTTCAGCAGTGTGATGCCCTCCTTGAAGCTTTTCTTGGTCCCTGTGTTCTTGCAATAGATCTCTATCATAGCATCAGCGTTTAGCTACATCGCCACGCCGTAGAGCAGTATGCCCACGGCTGCGGCTGCGAACATTACATATATCGGATTGACTTTCTTCCAGACGGCATAGAAGCTCGCGGCGCAGATGACTACGCTGCTCCAGTGGAAGAAGGTCTCAGTATTGACGAACATTACGGCTGCGGCGGCGATCATACCCACCAGCACCGGCCTCATCCAAGTCAGCGCGCCGCGCATAAAGCGGTTGTCCTTGACACTTTTGTAGAAGATGGTCAGGGCGAGCATAATGGTCATCGGAGGCAGGCAGCAGGCCACTGTGGCGAGCAGCGAGCCCCACACATTGCCGGTGACGGTGTAGCCGACGTAGGTCGCGCAGTTGATGGCGATCGGGCCTGGAGTCATCTGCGACACTGCCACGATGTCGGCGAACTGGGCTTCGGTGATCCAGCCGCGCTGCGTCACTATCTCGTTGCTTATGAGGCTGATCATCGCATAGCCACCCCCGAAGCCGAAGAAGCCGATCTTCAAATATGAAAGAAAGAGCTGCCAGTAGATCATTTCGTGAGCTCCTCCTTGTTGCCGACGCAGCAGAGCACTATGCCCAGCGCCGCACCGAAGATCAGCATATATATCGGTGAAATGCCGGTGAAGCAGATCAGGGCGAGGGCGGCCGCACCCAGCAGCATCTGCCAGACATTCATTTTGATGAGCATACGCACGCACGGCACGGCGATGAGGCCGACCACGCAGGGACGCAGGCCCTTGAAGGCCGCGGCGACTATCTCATTGTCGCGGATGCCGGCCAGGAATATGGCCACCACCAGCATAATGCCGAAGGTCGGGACGACAAGCCCCGCCACGGCGAAGAAGGCGCCCCAGAAGCCCTTCATACGGTAGCCTACGAAGACGGCGGTGTTCAGTGAGAATGGGCCGGGCACGGACTGGGCGAGAGTGAACTGGTCGCGGAAATCTTCGAGGTCGAACCACTTGCGGCGGTCAACAATCTCGTGCTCGATGACCGGCACGATGGCATAGCCGCTGCCCAGAGTGAAGGCTCCGATCTTGAAGAATATCCAGAAAAGCTCCCAGAGACGACGCATCTGCCCTACTTTTTGCGGCCGTCGGGCACTACTGTGTACATCGTGTGGCCGTCAGGCGTACATTTCTGTTTTTCAAACAGTTGAGATAATGTAACAAAAGTGTAACCTTGCTCTTTCAGCACCGGAATGGCCTCGTCGAGGGCTTCGACGGTGGCTTCATTGCCCTCGAAGTCGTGAAGGAGATAGATGGCTCCCGGCTCGGCATTCTCGATGATGCCTTTCAGACGGGCTTCCTTGCCGACTGTGGCCACCCAGTCTTCGCAGCCCTTGCCGCAGATGAAGGTGAGGTCTATCCAGTCGTACATTTCAGGCTTCACGTTGATATACGGCGGGCGGAAGAATTTCGGCCGCTGGCCGGTGATCTTCTCGATCATATCGGAGGTAGCTTCCACTTCCTCCTTGACCTGGTCCTCGTCCATACGGGACATCATCGGGTGGGTGAAGGAGTGGTTGCCGAGCTCGCAGCCCAGAGACACGGCGCGCTTCATATTCTCGGCGGAGTCGTCGTCGATGTTGCTGCCGATGAGGAAGAATGTGGCGGGAACCTTATGTTTTTCAAGAACGTCCAGCATTTTTGACTCAGTGGTCAGGTTGGGGCCGTCGTCGAAGGCGAGGGCGAGGTATTTGGCCGGCTCTTTGGGGGCGCAGGACAGTGCGGCTGCGGCAAGGCAGGCAAGCATTAAGACATTGAAAGTTCTTTTCATTGCTCGAAGGCTTTAAAAACCTTTAAAGTTAATCAAAATAATTATCTTTGTCCTTCACTAATCAACAGAACTCTTTATGCCTACCATCTCCAACCGCGGCAAAAGGATGCCTGAATCCCCGATCCGCAAGCTTGCCCCTCTGGCCGAGCAGGCCAAGGCACGCGGCACCAAAGTCTATCACCTGAACATCGGACAGCCGGACCTTCCGACTCCCGAGGTCGCGATCGAGGCCATCCGCAACATCGACCGCAAGGTGCTGGAGTACAGTCCGAGCCAGGGCTATCGCAGTTACCGTGAGAAACTTGTGGGCTACTACAAGAAGTTCAACATCAACCTCGACGCTGACGACATCATCATCACCACCGGAGGAAGCGAGGCCGTGCTGTTCGCGTTTATGTCGTGCCTCAACCCCGGCGATGAGATCATTGTTCCGGAGCCCGCATACGCCAACTATATGGCATTCGCAATCTCCGCCGGCGCCGTCATCCGCACTGTCGTAACCACCATCGACGAAGGCTTCTGTCTGCCGAAGGTCGACAAGTTCGAGGAACTCATCAACGAGCGCACGAAGGCCATCCTCATCTGCAACCCCAACAACCCGACGGGTTACCTCTATTCGAGGGCCGAGATGAACCAGATCCGTGACCTTGTCAAGAAATACGACCTCTACCTCTTCAGCGACGAGGTCTACCGTGAGTTCATCTACACCAACTCGCCATACATCAGCGCCTGTCATCTGGAAGGCATAGAGCAGAACGTGGTGCTCATCGACTCCGTATCCAAACGCTACTCGGAGTGCGGCATCCGCATCGGCGCTCTCATCACCCGCAACGCCGAAGTCCGCGCAGCTGTAATGAAATACTGCCAGGCCCGACTGAGCCCGCCGCTTATAGGCCAGATAATCGCTGA
>JAFXPV010000011.1 GCA_017527625.1 Bacteroidales bacterium
AAGAAATTATCCTTGACCGGATTCTGGCCGGCAACCGTGTAAAGACCGGCCACTTCCATACCGCCCGCGCTAACGCGGAACTTCTCCCTGTGGAATTCCAGTCCGGCATAGGCGGTGATTTCAGGCGCCCCGACAACCGGGTTGCGCATTTTGAGCCAGCTGCCGTTGGTGACGAAGTTAAGGCTGCCGCTTATGTGCCAGCGGAGTTCCAGTTCTACGCCCGAGTTTTCGATGGGGCCTGTGTTGACATTGCGGGGCATACCGTTGACCATCTGGGTCTGGATCATATTGCGGCCCTTGAGGTAGAACACGTTCAGGCCGTATGTAACATAGTCTCCTGCAGGAGCCTTCCAGGCCAGTTCGTAGTTCATTATGCGCTCCGGCTCAAGGTCAGGGTTTGCAGGACGGAACAGGTACATATCTTTGATGGTCGGCCTGCGGAAGCCCTTGCTTACCATAGCCTTCAGTTCGCCTTTGCCGATGCGGAATGCCAGACCGCCCTGAGGCACGAGTTCCAGACCGGTCTTTGAATGGTTGTCAGCCCTCAGTCCGAGGTCGACGGTCAGCCAGCTGGCAACGTCCTGACGGAAATCGACGTAACCGGCAATCTCGTTCTCGGTCTTGTCGGCCATCGGGGCCAGGTTCTCACCTGTCGCAATGACCTGGTTCCAGGCCTTTCCGTGGATGCTCTGCCAGTCGAAACCGACTGTGGTGGTGTTACCCTTGAAAAGGCCGAAGCTCTGCCAGGCCGAAACGCCTGCAAGCGCATCTTCGCTGCGGAACCAGTTTGCCTGGGGAGCTGCGCCTTCGGCGTGGCCGTCATTGATCTTGTGGTTGCCGAAGTTGTAGTAGAAGCTTATGGCGCCGTCCGTCTTGTCGTAGTGGTTCTCGACGGCTGCCGAAGCCACTCCGCGGGTGATCCACTGGTCGGCATCGAACAACGGCGCGTTCGTGGCGCCCGGATATGAAGAGTTGAAGTGTGTGATGTCTACGTCGGCATAGGCGCTCCAGTTGTCCGAGAACTGGTAGCCGATCTTGCCGTAACCTCCGTACTGCTCGAAGCCCATCCGGGGACGGTGGTTGTTGCTGCGGGCATACTGGCCTGAAACGACGCTGCTGAAGCGGCCTTTCTTGATGCGGTTGCTGAGCACGCCTTTGAATGTGCCGAAACTTCCTGCACCGAGGTCGAGATCTGTGTGGACGCCGTCTTCAAGTGACTTGCGGGTTATGATGTTTACTACTCCGCCCATCGCATTGCTGCCGTAGAGCACCGATGCCGGACCGCGGAGCACTTCCACGCGCTCGGTCATCAGTGTCTGGTATGAGTCTGAGATCGGATGGCCGAAGATGCCCTGATACTGGGGATGTCCGTCGATAAGCACCATCATCTGCCCTGAACCGCCGGCAAGGCCCCTGATGCTGATGCCGCCGGCAGCTCCGGTGCTGACGCCGTAGCCCAGCATCGCCCTCGACGACACGAAGAGGCCGGGCACGAGTTCATTCAACGTGGGCAGCACGTTGAGACGTTGCGGAGATGTCAGTTCGCTATGGTTCACTACGCTGATCGTCTGGGGAAGGAAACCGGAAAGGGTCCTGGTCCTGGTGCCTGTGACGACAGCCTCGTCAATATAGTTGGCGGTGGTGTCCGGCCCGGCTGTTACGGCACCTGCCGTGAATATGCTCAAAAGCAGGCCGGCCAAGGTGGCCGAAAGGGTTATGTTTTTCATATTTTTGAACCTTTTTGTAACTTTGTGCGCAAAGATACGGGCCTGCAGCCCATAATCCTTTTCACTTTTTGTCCTTTTTATGTCCAATATTTCCTCTGCGAACGCAAAAGTATTCCTTTGTCCCCAGGACCTGCCCTCTCCCGCCGGATTCTACGGCAGCCACCACATTCACTTTATTTGTTTTTCCGGGGGAGGCTCCTTTGTCTGCGACGGTGCCAGGCACAGCTTCGGGGGCAATGACCTTGTTATCCTCCAGGGAGACTCCGGATGCACCGGGCTGGTCTTTTCCGACGACTTCAGCGGCAAGGCCCTGGCTGTGCCCAGAGGCTTTCTGCACAACGCCCACAACGGCAACGTATGGTCGACGAGCGGATTCCTGCAGACCAAGGCCCATCCGGTGACCCACCTTGATGCCGATGAGAAGGAGCTGCTGCTGTCGGACATAGCAAGGATAGAGGAACGGCTCTGCCGCACAAGCGACTTCGGCAGGCAAAGCCTCTACCACTGCTTCCAGGTGCTTATGTACGACATCTGGGACATTTACGACGACAAGGCCGTATCCAGCAGGCTGACCGGAAGCAATGACGCCGCATTTGTGTTTATGAGGTTCCAGGAGCTGCTGAAGGCACACTGCAACAGCGAGAGGACCGTTGCGTGGTATGCAGGGAAGCTGAACATCACCCCGCGCAAGCTGAGCAGGGTGTGCCTTGATGCCAGCGGGTCCGGAGCCAGCGACTGGATCAACCACTACACCACCCTGCGTGTACGCGAGCTGCTCGAAAGTTCAGACCGCAGCCTCGAAGACATCTGCGACGAAATGCACTTCTCCAGCAGGTCGTACTTCACGCGCTATGTGGCAAAGACCCTGGGGGCGACACCATCGGATTACCGGAAGGCCTTCAGGGCCGAAGGGCGACAACAATGAACCATATTTCCATATTTTGCTATATTTGCGCCGCTTTTTAAAGACACATACTATGCAAAAATTAATCTTCGTTATTTCATTCGCTTTACTGACAGTTCTCGGAGTTTCAGCCCAGGATTACGAGAAATCCTATTTCGAGGCTGTGAGCAATGTCAGGTTAGGATATGCCGGCATCGCCTCATCATCTGATTCACATCTCAAAGGTGGCTTTGACTTTGGTTTCAATATTCTGGAGGCAGGTGTCAGACCCTACAAGAACGGCCAGATCAGCCTCGGTGCAGATTTAAATCTTGACTTTTTCAATGCAGCTGAAAGCTATTACTTCCTTTCAGCAGCCCACAAAACTGCCATCGCACCTTCAATGGGAGTGTTCAACAAGGTAAGGAGCTCTCGTCTTGAGGCCCTCACTTTCGGCTTCCCCCTGAACTTCACCAATACTTTCGGCGAGAAGCTGAAAGTGACCATCGGCGCATCTGCCAGAATCAACCTCGATGCCGGCACTTATGTAAACTATCTCAGCGCCACTGAAGACCCCACTACCACATCCGTGTCAGGAATCAAGACAAAACGCTTCTCTTACGACGTGCACCTCGCGGTTTCATACGACGGCTTCGGCATTTACGCATCCTATGTCCCGATGAAGTACTTCGAGAACGGCTACGGTCCTGACTTCAACTTCTTCACCGTAGGCGTCATCATCATCAACGACTACTCAGACTAATTGAGCCAGCACCACAAAAAAAGCCGCGCCAGCGCGGCTTTTTTGTTACATCCACTCTTCTATAGCATAATCCACCGGACGGTCCAGGTAACGGACGAAGGGGACTGCCGGCTTGAAGTCTGCGACAACACGTTTTGCCAGATCTGGACGCAGAAGATAATCCGCAGTAACCGGCTTCATCAGCAGGAACTGTTTCAGACGGAAATACTTCGACCAGGGTTTGTCGTCGGGCCAGCCCTGGGCGGGACGTGAAAGGGCTCCGTCCCACATCACGCTCCAACCGTGGCCGGGGTTTGCGACCTTGTCGAACTGTTCCCCGTTCAGCATTATTTCCTCGCGGACACTCTTGATGATGAGCCTTTCCTGACGCCAGATCCCGACGCAGAGAAAATAGCTGTTCTCGCCGGGCTCGATGTGAAGATAATAGCCGGGATACTGGGACTTGCGGCCGCCTTTGGCGAAATAAAGGCCGCACCAGCTTTTGTAGGGAGGATTGCCGTGGAAGCGCTGGTCCTGATAGATACGCCAGGTGATATCTTTCGGGCCGAGGCCTGCAAGGTCAGCATCAAGCTTCTCAAGCCCGGCAAGGATTTCCATACCGAGATTTTCGTAATAGCTTTTTATCGCCAGATAGAGCGGCTTGCGCTCATCAAACCATTTCTTTTCGTTGTTTTCCGCCAGTTCTGCATAGAACTGCAGCATATCGGGCATTGAAATTTGTGTCTCCATATAGAGACAAATTTAATGAATTTGCGTATTTTTACATATTACACTTCTGACCTACAAACATTTTCTGATATGTCTCTTTCATACGACTTGATAATAAGGATACTGGTAGGCGGCGCACTCGGCGGCATCATCGGCCTCGAGAGGGAGAAAAGGGCCAAGGAGGCCGGTTTCCGCACCCATTTCCTGGTAGCATTGGGCAGCACTCTGATATCCGTCATTTCGGCTTTCGGCTATGACAAAGTCGCAGACATCATCCCCATCGCGAGATATGACCCCTCCCGTCTGGCAGCACAGATCGTTTCGGGCATCGGCTTCATAGGAGCCGGACTCATCATCTTCCAGAAGAATGTGATCCACGGCCTGACCACCGCCGCAGGACTCTGGGTGACGGCAGCCATCGGCATAGCCTGCGGAGTGGGCCATTACGACCTGGCCATAGTCACGACCATTATGGTTCTCATCGCCCTGGAGCTCGTAATGGTCATCGACCGCAAGCTCAACAAGCGCCAGCTGACCATAACTATGAAAGCTTCGGACAAAGAGAAAATCAGCCAGTTCGTCCAGAGCGTCAAGGCTGACGGCGCAGTGCTGAGGGCATATGACCTCGAAGTGCTGAACGAAGGCGACGGCAAGATCTACAAAGCCGACATCGAACTCAGCACAAAGCGCATCGACTACGAAGAGCGCGTCTGGGATCTGCTGGAAGGGATGGAAGGCTCGATTATGTCTCACAAGAAATAATAAACCAATAATATCACACTGCAATGAGCGAAGAATTTGACAAGAGAGACCTCAACAAGGACGGAAAAGTCACTTTAGGAGAAAAAATCGGCTATGGCATCGACGAAGCCGTCAAAGACGCCAAGGAAGTCGCCGCCAAGGTCAAGGAGAAAGCCCCGGAGAAGTTCGCCGAAATGAAGGAAGACATCAAGGAAGCTGCCGGCAAGGCTAAAGTGAAAGCTGAAGAACTCAAGGAGAAAGCCCCGGAGAAATTCGCCGAGATGAAGGCCGACATCAAGGAAGCTGCCGACAAGGCAAAGACCACGATCGACAACTTCGTCTCAAAGAAAGACGGCGAGAAAAAAGCTTAGGCTTCTAGTCCAGATACTCAAAAAAAGCAATGTCCCGGTCCACCTTCAGATGGATCCGGCGGCCGAGGTACAGCGAATAGTTGGGAGCGCTCTTGTGGACGTTCCAGTCGTGGCCTGCGTCAATCTGATACATCACCGGTATCTGCCGGTTCCCGATTTTGGAGTATATGATTCCGGGCAGTGACAGGTCCATACCCTTGTAGTCGTCAAAATCCGTAAACTGCCCCACTATGATTCCTGCGATCTCGTCCAGTTTGCCGGAGAGAAGCAGGTTCTGCATCATCCTGTCGATGGCGTAGCTGTCTTCACCCACATCTTCTATGAAGAGGATGGCATCTTTCATATCCAGATTCATAGGCGTTCCCTGCAGGCTGTAGATCAGCGACAGGTTGCCTCCCACCAGCCTTCCGGTAGCTTCTCCTTCGCGGCAATAATAATTCGTAGTTATCGAAAGCCCCGGAGCTTCCCCGAAAAGCGCGTCGTGCAGGAAGGCCACCGAAGTCGTATCACCTTCGATGCGGGTGGCCATCGGCCCGTGCATAGATTCCAGACCAAGATTGTTAAGAGCAATGTGCAGGGCTGTCACGTCGCTGTAGCCGACTATCCATTTCGGGTTTTCATAGAGCGGGGTGAAATCCAGATATGGCGTCACCTGGGCAGCGCCATATCCTCCCCTGGTCGAAATCATAGCTTTGATGTCAGGGTCGTCGATCATAGCCTGGGTCGCCTTGATACGCTCTTCGAGAGTACCGTCATAACGGCCGTTCTGCTTGAAAAGGTTGTCGGCGAACTTGACCCTCAGGCCCCAGTTCTCGAACACTGACACTCCGTAAAGCAGGGCAGTGCTGTCGACGTAGTTGGAGATGCCGAAGATGCCTATGCAGTCGCCACTCTTCAGCGGTGCGGGACGGATGTCAGGCCTGACGGCAGCAGGCGCTTCCTGCTCCTGCGCATCGTCGCTCTGAACTATAAGCGTAGTATCAATCTGTGCAGGGGCGGCAGGCGCCTCCTCCTGCTGCTCAATTTCTTCTTCAAGCGGAGTGATGTCAGTCTGGACCGGCGTTTTGTAAGGCCTCATAGCCTCTGCGCAAAGGCAGCTGCAAACCGCCAGGGCGGCAATCAGCAGGGATAGTCTCTTGTTCATTTCAGCATCTGAACGATATCTGTAAAACTGTCTGCAAGGAAATCAGCCCCCGCAGCCTTTAAATCTTCGGCGGTGCCGTTGCCGTATGTCACGGCTATCGTCCTGCAACCCGCCGCACGGCCCATCAGTATGTCGAAGGGGGCATCGCCGACCATCACTGCTTCTGCAGCAGGGACATCCAGGGCTTCGAGTATGATATTCACCGGCTGGGGGTCAGGCTTGGCCTTGGTCACGTCATCAGCTCCGACGGTCATCTCAATCAGCGGAGCAAGGCCCAGCTCGGCGATGTAGCGGTCGAGGGTGTGGCGGTGGCGGCTGCTGGCTATGGCCAGTTTCATACCGCCGTCCTTCAGCTTACGCATAGTATCCAGGACGCCGGGATACAGGGTCACCGCGCCCTTCTTGTCCAGCTCGTCGAACATCCTGCGGTATGCGGCGGCATATTCTGCCTCACCCGCCTCGTCCAGCGGAATCAGGGCGCTGAAGCATTTCTCGAGAGGCAGGCCGATGACGCTGCGGTAGCGGGCTTCGCTGAGCGGCTGGCGGCCCATCGCCTTGAAGGTGGCTGCCATCGTGGTCAGGATTATACCCGTCGTGTCCCCGAGAGTGCCGTCGAAATCGAAGATTGCGAGCTTCATATTATCTTGTAATAATCGGCTTTGCGGGGTCTGGGTGCAGGAGCTGCGTGAGCGATGTAGCCGAGCGACACGCTGCCCACGCCTTCATATCCCTCCGGAATACCCAGCTGCGGCGCAATCCTGCGGCCTTCCTCCGACTCGAACATCTCTTTGCAGCGGTTGATCCAGCAGGCGCCCAGGCCGATGCTGTGAGCTGCAAGAAGTATGTTGCCGATGACGAGGGAACCGTCTTTCACGCAATTGCTGTTGTCAGACTTTGAAAAAACGAGGATGATGGTCGGGGCCCCGTAGTACGGGTCGATGTCGGACCTGCCCCACGCCTCGGCATTCAGTCTCCTCAGCACTGCGCATAACTCAGGGTTCTGCACGGCGATGATCACCGGATCCTGGGTACCCTTGCCGGTCGGAGCCCACGTGCCGGCTTCCAGCACGGCTTTCAGCTCCTCTTCCTTTATCTGGTCAGGCAGGTAGCGGCGTATGCTGCGACGCTCGCGGATAGCCTTCAAAACTTCGTTGTCCATATCTTATAATAAATGGTTTTCTGCAAAATAACGCCAAAGCGGCGCAGTCATCAGGGCCTGCTTGCAATAGCCGCCCTGCAGCAGCTGCCGCACTTCGTCGACAGTCATAAGCACCGGTTCGATGGCCTCAGTAGGATCGAGATGCTGGTCGCCGACCTTCTCCACTCCGGTGGCGAGGAAGCAGTGGCTGAGATTGTTCTGTGAAGAAGGATTGGCGCAGAGCGTCATAATCTCCCTCCACTCTCCTCCGGCATAGCCTGTCTCCTCCATCAGCTCCCTTTTGGCAGCGGCGAGAGGCTCCTCCCCTTCCTCGATCACTCCCGCACAAAGTTCGTATTCTGTGACGCCCAGTCCGTGACGGTACTGCTTCTCCATCACGAAAAGCCCGTCGGCGGTGCGGGCGATCACATTCACCCAGTCGGGATATTCAAGGACATAATATGCAGGATTGCGGCGGCCGTCCGGCAGCTCCACGCAGTCGCGGCGCACAGTCATCCACGGCCCCTCCCGAAGCAGATATTCACTCGAGAGCACCTTGTAGCGGCCTTCTTCAGAAATGTTGAAATCAATCATCGCTTTGTCTGTCGAAAATCTCTGCAAGATACAAAAGACTCCGGACAAGGACAAAGGGAGGTGACCATTAAGAGTAACTGTGCATACCGCCCAGGATGAGATTCACTCCGAAATAGGTTATCAGCACGGACAGGAAGGCTACTATCATATAGATATGGTAGAACGTAGGATTGCGGAAGGCCTTGATGGAAGTGCCGTGTATCGAGAAAGCATACACAAGCAGCGTTATCAGCGCCCAGGTCTCCTTGGGGTCCCAGGCCCAGTACGAGCCCCAGCTGATATTAGCCCATACAGCTCCGAGGAAGGTGCCGAAAGTGAGCAGGAACACGGCCGGAGTCACGATTACCTTGCTGAGGTTCTGCAGGCTCACCTTCGCCTCGTTGCCTTTCACTATGAGGCCGAGGATGCCGTTCAGCATTGCAAGGCCCAGCAGCGTGTAGGATATCATCATACTGAGCACGTGTATCGACAGCAGCGGGCTCTGCAGCACAGGCATCAGGTGTGTCAGACGCGGATTTGCGCTCGACATCGTGGCCATAAGCATCGTGAAGCCGGCCAGCAGGAAGCCCAGCGGCTGCAGAAGCTGCATTTTCCGGTAGAGCAGCGACATCGCAAGAGTAGAAAACCAGGCGATGAGCATCATCACGCAATAGCTGCCGGTGAACGGCATATGTCCGGAGGCGAACCACCTCAGGGCCAGCACTGCAGTCAGATAGGCGAACAGCATCCAAGACACCACTGCAAGCGCCCTGGCCAGCTTCGCGGGAGTTTTCCTGCCTTTGGACAGCCAGATGCCCGACAGCACGAACATTATGATGCCGAGAGTGATGGAGAGCATAAACTGCACCTTGGGCAGACAGATGGCATTGTAGGCCCTCTCAGCCTTTATCTTGGCTGCGGTCGGCAGGACTTCCTCTGCGTTCTTCTCCTGATATTTCTTTATCTGGCCGACGATGCGGCTTACTTCGTCCCAATTGCCGGAGCGTGCTTCTTCGCGGAGCAGGCTGATGCTGCCACGTATGAAAGCCTCTTCTGCGGGTTCCATCTCAGGCAGTCTGTCTTCGCTGCCGAACCACCTGACATTGCCGGCGACCTGCAGGGGGAAGAGTTTGAACGCAGCTCCCGACGCCGCATTGTCCCGGACTGTGTATTTCTCCTTCTCCTTGGAAGTTCCGACTTCTTTGGCTTTAATCTTCAAGGGCCGGTCCTGCCACTCGTCATACCAGAACATCCAGCCGGTCATCAGCTGTTCTGCAGTATAGCCGTCCACTGAAGCCTTGCCGTAAGCCTTGAGAGCGTAGTCGCGCGCCTGGGTCTGCAGAGGGCAGATACGGTCGTTGTAGTAGACATACAGCTCGCCGATCTCCTTTGCCACCTCCTTCGGGGCTGCAGGCCGCTGAGCATTGCCAGCCGCCTGTGAGGCCAGCGGCAGCAGCGCCAGCGCCACAACCGCCGTCACCTTGCGCAGGGCTGCACGCCACTGGCTGTCCTTCTGGAAAAAGAAGCACAGCATCGCCACCAGCAGCAAGAGGTAACCGGTGTACGTGATGCCGACGCCCCAGACATCTTTGCTCATAGCGAGGACCGATGTCTGCAGGTCATCGGAATAATCAGCCTGGTACATCCTCCAGCCCATATGCTTGCCGATATTGTTCATCGAGATTTCCAGCTGGCTGCCGTCATCAAGATCCACAAGGCTGCGGTAGTCTGACGGCGCCATCGAGCCCGGATAGCGCTCGATCTCAAATTCCTGCAGGGTCAGGGTGAAAGGCAGTTCGATGTTCCTGCCGCTGTCGGTGACCACGGTAGAATTGGGCACGCCCTTGTCCAGGCTGATCATACCTTCCTGGCTGAAAAGGTGGGTCACCAGCGCACCGATGAGCATAATGACCATCGAGCAGTGGAGCAATATCGTAAAGAAGGCCTTGACGCCGCGCTTGAGCAGCAGTGCGAGCCCTGAGACGGCCGCGATGGCCCATAAGGCGATGAATGCCGGATTGTGATAGACGAGGCTGAACGAGAAGTCCGTGCCCCGGCTTTTCTCAACGAAAGTGGCAGCCACCATCGCAATGATGATGACCGCCATACTTCCGAATGATAATAACTTCAGTGTCTTGTTCTTCATTAAATTGAGTTGATAAATTCCACTACAGCGTCCCTGTCCTCCTTACTGAGGTTGTAGAACTTCTCTGCAGAAGAATAGGAATGACTCTTCTTGCTGTATCCGTGCCACATAATGGCTTCGACCACATTGCGGGCACGGTTGTCGTGCAGCCTGTCGCCGCGGCCGGTCTCCTGGGCCGAAAGTCCGCGGCCCCAGAGCGGTGTAGTGCGGCACCAGCTGCCGTGGATGTCGTTCTTCATATACAGCTTGTGCTGCACGAAGTCCGAATAGGGATAAATCTTCTGGTCTGCGTAGCGAGGCAGGGGCTTGCCCTCATACATCGCCGGTGCCCAGTAGTTGTCATCCTTGGTAGTCCACGAAGGACGGTGGCACGATGCACAGCCCAGTTCCATAAAGACTTTCTTGCCTCTCTGGACGCTCTCTTTGTTGAGATTGCGGGCACGCGGGATAGCAAGGCCGCGGTGCCATACCATAAAGGCGTAGTTCTGGTCGGCTGTCATCTCGGGTTCAAAGTTATGATATTTATTGTCAAACTGGTTGGTGCCCGGACGCAGAAGTTCATAAACTGCCTCGGCTATCTCTTCTTCAGTAACCTTGCCGTCACCGTTTACGTCCACATAGTAGGGAGAATTCTTGCCGGAAGCCTTGATGGAAGCGATCACATCCTTGTTCTTGCTCATTGCGCTGGCCCAGGCGTTGGTCGTGTAGAGATAAGGTCTGTCCGGACGGGACACATTGGTGATGTTCCAGATGGCGTTGGCTCCAGCTCCGTCCTGTAGGCTGCCTCTGGTCAGAGCGTATGTATAGCGCTTGAGGGTCTTGTAGTCTCCTGCGGCCTTGGAAGTTTTCGTTCCGTCGGCAAGGATGCCGTCAGTATAGAAATTGGTGTAATATGCGCTTGCAGCCATCTTCTGCGCTCCCTCGTCCCAGTAGTTGGGATTGAGGTATTCGCTGACTTCAAGTCCTGCTGACCTGAAATAGGCAGCCTCTTTTGCATACTGTGCGACAATGCTGTCTGTGGGGATTGCATCTATAAGACCGGTACCGGTGATGCCGATAGTGCTTTCCAGCCTGAACTCGATATTCTCGGGCACAGGGTCTGTGTTGAAAGCGCTCTTCGGGATAGTTATGGTCGGATATTGCAGGGCGTATTTCTAGCTGTCCTTGAACTGCATCGGAAGGCCGCTCTCCATAGCCCCTATTTCGTTCCACACGATGCTTATCTGCTTCTCATCGATCGGGGGCAGGAACGGAGACTGGGCCATTGTCTGGGGCATACCTGTAACCTCAGCGATATAAGGACCGTCGTTGCTGCCCGCAGATGTGGGATGATATACGACCAGCAGGTAGCCGTTGCCATATGCTGCGCTGCCGTTGGCGATGTACTTGTCTTTCCACTGGCCGTGGCCGTAACCGGGGTGGCAGTCAAGGCACGACTTGCGCACCGAGGCCGGTCCGAGGCCGTTGAAAGGTTTGGTGTTTTCGGTGTAGTTGCGCTCGAAGAATTTCTCTCCGAGGTTGAACTCGTAAGAGAGGCCCTGGGCTTCTACCGCAGGGGTCTCATCCTCGTAGCAACCGTCAGTCACATTGGTAGTGGTACCGAGCTGTCCGCCGGGGAACCATTCGTCGGCCGAGAAGTTGCCTACAGCCTGACCGACATACTTGGTGTCGGGCTCATTCTTTTCGGGCTGCGGTTCATCCTTGGGATTACAAGCCGCCATCAGGAAAACCGACAATGTCAAAGCAGCATATCTGAGATATTTCATAGCCATAGAGTTTTAGAGGGTTTCAACAAAATCCGCAGCCTTGTTGAGTTCGGCATCGAGGGCGTTCAGCGTCTCCATAGCTTTTGCGGCGCACGCTGCGTCGGGATCGTCCACAAATGCGACGCCGCTTGCGACGCAGGCATTAAGGGCTTTCACCGCCTCGTCGAGAGCACTCTGGATGGCAGCCACACCGCTGTACTTCTGGTTGCCGAGCACTTTCATTATGCAGTCCTTCGAAGGAGCCGAAGCGCCGGCCTTGCCGTACAGACTGTACTGTATGCTGAGAAGGTTGTTGAGGAAATCAGTGTATGACTTCTTTGAATAAGGCGACTCGATATAGTCAGGATCGGTAGCGTAGTATGCCGATGCGATCTTGCTGTTCGCAACCTCGTTGCAGATGTTTGAGCAGCCTGCCACAAGGATGGTGGAAACGGCTCTCTGCCAGGTGGCCATCGTACTGCCGGGCTTTGTTGCTGCAAGCATATTTTCGCCGAAGGTCAGACCGTTGTCCATCACTGTGTTCAGCTCGAGTTCGTCCTCTACATATTTCACCCTGTCCTCGGGAGCATCCGGATCCCAAGCGGCCTGAAGCTGCCAGCAGTAGTTTCGCAGATCTTCTGCCACAGCCGTGGCAAAAATGATCTCATCAGCCCCGCTAACTTTGTAGGCAGCGAAAGATTCATCTTTTTCGTTGCCTTTGAGGTCTGAGAGCTTGCGGTTGGCACCGTCACGGAAGAGGATGAACTCTATGCCGTGGAAGCCCAGGTTGCTGACACCGACCTCGTCCGCTGCACCGGAACCTTCTTCATCAAGGTCGGCGATTACCGCAGCGTTGCTGAGTTCCTTGGCGAGCTTGTCCTTGTTGAGCGGCCAGGTGTCGATGTGCGGGTCGATGCCGTAGACGGTAGCGGCTCCGTAAAGGAAAGCTTCGCTTGCCTCCCACTGTGCGCGGGCATCAAGGAAGGTGGCGCAGATGGCGTCGATGTCGCTCTGGCTTGCACTTCCGAGCCCCTTGGCCTTGAAAGCCGCGAGCTGGTCATATAGTTTTGAGGTAGCGTCTGCCAGATTTCCATATACTTCATAAATCACATCCGGAACATACTCTTCCACTGCAGCTTTAAGCTGCTTCTCCGCCTCAGATTCCTTTGTGTTGTCTTCCGGGTTGCAGGAAACCAGGATGAACGGCGCTGCAGCCACTGCTGCCGCGCAAATGAAATTCATAAATCTTTTCATAGTGTATGTAGGTGTTGTTTTATTTTCCATTGAAAAAAGCTGCGTATGCCACGCCAATAGATATGGACGGTTCATTGTTGTACTGAGGAGAAAGGAAGCGGTGGGAGTATTCCGCCTTCACCGCGATCTGGGGGATGGGGAACCAGTTGATACCGGCTGCAACCCTCATCTTTTCAGTAAAATCGGCGCTGCCCTGTCCGCTCTTCGCTACGTACGGATTGTACCACTCGCATCTTCCGAACAGGTAGAGCTGCTGATCTTTGTCCCTGCCGCCCGAAACTCCGTTCAGAAGGTCATATCCGGCCTCGAAGCCGAAAGCCATTGCCATATCGCCGACGGGTGTCGAATCGTATGGAGCTCCGGAAGCCGCGCCCTTGCTGCTCTTGTATTTGCTTATGACGCCGGCGTTCTTAAGGTAGCCGTAATCTGCATTGCCGCGGACGATCCATCCCGAGCCTTTGTAGCTGAAATCATAAGCGCCGACCAGCAGAGTGCCTTTGGCCGCGGCCAGACTGGCGTTGGTAAAAGCCTCATAAGGGAATGTGTTCCTGAGCGTATTCCCGGCGTAGCCGCTGACCCCCATCTTGAGGCGGTCTTCGAGGAATGACTTGTCGATCCTCGCCGCGAAGCCGAGGGTATTGGCTACCTGGAACTTGAAGGGAGTGTTTGCGCCGCCGTTGATGAAACCGTCGCGCCCGAACATCATAGCGTCCAGGCCTGAGACTACGAGCAGCTCATATTTCCAGCTCCCGAGCGTGCCCCAGATGCTGACGCCCGTATCGTGCCAAGTTGAAGGGAGAACTGTCGCCTCGCCTTCGGGCCTGTAGACCGTGAAAAAGTTGAGCGGTTCGTGGGCATTGTTCAGACCGCCGACGGGGACTACGATATGTCCCATACGGACGTTGAGCTGAGGCATAAAACTCTTCTGGATCCAGAACTGTTCCAGCTCGACCTCTCCGCCACGCTCCGTTTCGGCTTCCCATTCACCGGCTTCCTCGAATTCCTTCTCCACCTCCGTGCCTGTGCCCAGATGTTCGAATTCTATCTCACTCTGCATACTCCATCCTTTCCCGAAATCGTATCCTACATAGAATACGGCGTGCGGGACGTCGAAGCGTCCGTGAGACTCTCCTTTATGAAATGCAGCATTGGAATAGCGATAGACGTTGTCGCTGTAGAAATTGCGGCTGAGGGCGACTTCCCCGTAACCGCCGAGCGTAAGCTTCTGAGCCTGCGCGTCAAGTGTACAAATCAATAATGATATGAGAGAAACTCTCAAAAAAAACCTTCTGATCGTCATCTTTCAACTCGGTTTTAACCGATGCAAAAGTATGACAACCAAAAGGCGCGGAAATCACCACTTTTGGTGATTTGTGCCCTGCAGGGCTACTCAGCGGGGCTGAACTGGTCTTTACCTACGCCGCAGAGAGGGCATACCCAATCTTCGGGAAGATCTTCGAAGGCTGTGCCGGGAGCTATGCCGTTGTCGGGGTCGCCGGCCTGAGGGTCATATTCGTACCCGCAGAGATCGCAAACGTACTTTTTCATAGTTGTGGGAATTGGTAATTATTCGTACTGATTTGTAATGATTTCGCAGCACTAAGGTAACAACATTCCTGGCAAAACGCTACATTTGCCGCAGCAAAATGCAATAATTATTCAATGGACAAGATAGTTACTTTCGGAGAGGTTATGCTCCGTCTCGCAACCCCCGGCTATGAGCGTTTCGGCCAGGGAAATATGCTTTCAGCCACCTTCGGCGGCGGCGAAGCCAATGTAGCCGTTTCACTTGCAAACTACGGTATGCCGGTGTCTTTCGTCACCCGTCTTCCCAAGAACGACATAGCCGCAGCCTGTGTCAGGGAGCTTCGTGGTTTCGGTGTCGACACATCTGATATTGTTTACGGCGGCGGACGCATAGGCATCTATTTCCTTGAGACAGGTGCAGTGAGCCGCGGCAGCAAGGTAATCTATGACCGCGCGAACTCTTCGATAGCCGACATCAAGCCTGGAATGATCGACTGGGACAAGGTGCTCGAAGGCGCCCGCTGGTTCCACTGGACCGGCATCACCCCTGCCATCTCCGAAGGTGCCGCTGCCGTCTGCCTTGAGGCAGTCAAGGCCTGCAATGCCAAGGGCATCACTGTTTCCTGCGACCTCAACTACCGCAAGAACCTCTGGAAATGGGGCAAGAGTGCGATGGAGGTTATGCCTGAGCTGGTAGCTTGCTCGGACATCATCCTCGGCAACGAGGAAGATGCATCCAAGGCTCTCGGTATCACTCCGGAAGGAGTCGACGTCGCTGCCGGCAAGGTTGAGGCTGAGGCCTATCTTTCTGTTTCAAAACAGATAATGGCCCGCTTCCCCCGCTGCAAGAAAGTGATCACTACCCTGCGCGGGTCAATCAATGCCAACGACAACAGCTGGGCTGGCGTCCTCTACGATGGAGCCACCCTGTTCAAATCCCGCGAATACCGTATCACCCACATCGTCGACCGCGTCGGCGGCGGTGATTCGTTTATGGGCGGCCTGATCTACGGCCTGCTCAACTACGACAGCGACCAGAAGGCCCTCGATTTCGCAGTGGCTGCATCTTGTCTGAAACATACGATCTACGGCGACTACAACCGCGTCAGCGTGGAAGAAGTGGAAAAACTTATGGGCGGCGATGCCTCAGGGCGTGTTGCCAGATAACCTAAAACAATACGATTATGAGCAGATTCAAAAGGCTTCACGTTCTCAATACCTTCGTAAGCACAGGTATCGTTCCCCTCTATTACAATTCAGACGCCGAAATCGTCAAGAAGGTCGTAAAGGCTTGCTATGACGGCGGCGCACGCGTGTTTGAATTCACCAACCGCGGCGACTTCGCCCACGAGGTGTTCGCGCAAGTGAACAAATGGTGCGCGAAGGAATGCCCCGAGATGATAATGGGTACGGGTTCTGTCTGCGACCCCGCAACTGCAGCTCTCTACATCCAGCTCGGAAGCAGCTTCATCGTATCGCCCAGCCTCAATCCTGATATGGCCAAGATCTGCAACCGCCGCAAGGTGGCCTGGATTCCCGGTTGCGGCACGCTGAGCGAAATCAATATGGCGGAGGAACTCGGCTGCGAGATAGTCAAGATATTCCCCGGTGCTGAAGTCGGCGGTCCGAGCTTCGTCAAGGCCGTCAAGGGTCCCTGCCCCTGGACTGAGCTTATGCCTTCGGGCGGCGTGACTCCCGAGAGGGAAAGCCTCGAAGCCTGGTTCAAGGCTGGTGTAGCCTGCGTAGGTCTCGGCTCGAAGCTTACTCCTAAGGATGTCATCGCCAACGGCGATTTCGCTTTCATTGAGAGGAAAGTCCGCGAGGCTCTGGCCATCGTAAAGGAACTTAGATAGAATATTATGGTAAAACTTGAAAAAGCCTGGCGTTGGTTCGGCGAAAACGACGCCGTAACATTGGACAATCTCGTCCAGATGGGCATCGAAGGTGTTGTCACCGCTCTCCACCATCTTCCGACCGGCGTTGTCTGGCCCAAAGATGCCATTTTGAGGCGTAAACTTCAGATTGAATCCAAGGGTATGCGCTGGGCGGTTGTCGAGAGCGTGCCTGTGTCTGAAGACATCAAAACCGGAAGCAGCAGACGCGACGAGCATATCGACAACTACCGCAAGACCATACGCAACCTCGGGCAATGCGGCATCGACACTGTCTGCTACAATTTTATGCCGGTGCTGGACTGGTGCAGGACCATCCTGAACTACCCGTACGTCGGTGGCGGCATCGGACTTTGCTTCGACTACCCCACATTCGTCGCTTTTGACGTTTTCATCCTCAAGAGGCCCGGAGCCGAAAATGATTACAGCGAGAAAGATCTCGCCGACGCTCAGGAAGTCTTCAAGGCTATGACTCCCGAACAGGCCGAAACGCTCTGCTACAACATTATTGTCGCCACGCAGGGTTTCATCAACGGCGCCGTCGACAGTTCAGCCAGCGACTATAAGGAAATATTCCTTTATTACATCTCCCGCTACAAGGACATCGACAAGGAGCAGTACCGCGCCAACCTCAAGTATTTCATCGACGCACTGATCCCTGTCTGCGAAAAATACGGCGTCAATCTGGCCATCCATCCCGACGATCCGCCCTACCCCATCCTCGGAATGCCCCGCATTATGGGATGTGCCGACGATATGGAGTGGCTCGCCAAGGCCAATCCTTCGACCCGCAACGGCATTACTTTCTGCACCGGTTCGCTTTCGGGCCGCCAGGACAACGATATGGTGGCGATGGCTGAACGCTTTGCCGACCGCATCCACTTCCTGCACCTGCGCAACACCCGTTACATAGGTCACAGCCGCAGTTTCTATGAGTCGGGTCACCTCTACGGAGACCTTGATATGCCGGCTATCGTCGAGGTATTTATGCGCGAGCAGCGCCGCCGTCTTGCCGAAGGCCGCAAGGACTTCCGTATGCCGGTGCGTCCAGACCACGGCATCCGCATCCTCAATGACCTCGACGCCGACAAATACAACATCGGCTACCCGCTCAACGGACGCCTTCGCGGCATCGCCGAGCTCGACGGCCTGATGGTAGGCATCGACAGGATGCTGTCACGGGAATAGATTTCCCATTTCTGCACCACAATATGGATGTAAAGCCGTGTGGTTCATACTGTGGTCATTATCCGTTTTCCGGCGACAATATGAAGAAATGCGCATCACGTTCATTTCGTCGCCAAGAAGGAGCGCTCGCACACATACAGACGGAAGAAACAGGTATCAGCTGTAAGCGCAGACTGCCTTGCGGCGACACTACCGCCCTCGGTAGTGAAGAGGGAGGGGCCCGTTGGATACGAGTTCTGCGAAGCAGGACGAAGTAGGCAATGGGAGGGGCGAAGTGAGCCGAAGGCGAACGGAGGTCGCCGCAAGGCAGTCTGCACTTACAGCTGATCAGAAGACGTACTTGATGATGTCGTAAAACAGGATACCGCTTACTATGAGCTTGGCACCGGTGCCGGACATAAAGCCGAGAAAAGCGCCCAGGCTTGCCTTGAAGGAATCCCACACGCCTCTTTTCTCGAAGAGGAATTCACCCAGGAAGGCTCCTGCCAGAGAACCCAGGATGATGCCGAAGGGCGAGAACATACCGATGAAAAGGCCTATCATCGCTCCGACGCTGGCTGCCTTGTGCCCGCCAGTCACCTTGGTGAACCACGCCGGCACGAAGTAGTCGAATATCGTCACGATCACAGTCACGGCCAGCCAAATCATCAGAAAACGCAGTGTCATCGGATCCGCCACTCCCCTCTGGCCTGAGAAATACACGAGAAGAAGGCCGACCCAGCTGAGCGGAGGGCCCGGAAGGGCGGGAATGATGCTGCCTACGATTCCCACAAGACCCAGGATCAATGCAAAAACACAGAATACGTCCATAGTACTATTCGGCAGGCGAAGCCGCCCTTGATTTGTTTACAATCCAGACTCCGGCGAACACCAGCACGATGGCCAGCACCTTCTGCCAGCTGAGAGTGTCCATCCCGGCTATGATGCTCACCACCACTGCGATGATGGGCTGAAGATAGGTATACATACTGACGATGGTCGGCCTGAGCCTGCGCTGTCCGGCAGGTATCAAGAAATAGGCCACGAAGGTCGCCAGCACGATCAGGTATGCAATCTCCAGCCATACCTTCGGCGTGACGGCCGCATAATCCACCGACAGGATCGGCTTTATGCTCAGTGGGATTGAGACCACCATCGCAAAGAAGAACATCCACTTCATCAGCGTCACTATGCCGTATTTCTGCGTGAGAGGCCTGAAAATGCCAAGATATGCACCAAAGGTGAAGCAGTTGGCCACCAGCAGCGCAATTCCGGCCGGAGTCGAACTCTGCAACCCGCCCTTGAAATGCAGAGAGGTGAAGATCAGCAGCAGCGCACCCGCCAGCGAAGTCACCACACCCAGCACCTTCTTGCCGGTGATCGGCTCCCCGAGAAACACAGCCGCGAACAACATCGCCCACATCGGAGTCAGCGAGCCGATAATCGAGCAGTCGATGGACGAAGCCATCGTAATGCCCTTCAGAAAAGTATACTGCGGCAGCGCCAGCCCGATGATGCCGGCCAGCGCCATCAGGCAAACATCCTTGAAAGGCACCTTCTCGGGCTTTGCAAAGAGCGACATCAGCCAGAAAATACCCGCTGCCAGAATCATCCTCGCCCCGAAGAGCGCCTCCGGCGACACAGACTCCGCATTCGCAATATCCTTGCAGAACACAATGTTCAGCCCGAATATCGTATACGCCACCGCGCACGCCAGATGCCCCGTCAGTTTGGAATTCATAGGGCCAAAGATAGTGATTCGAAGCAATTGTTTGTGTTATGCGCTGAAGATTTGCCTCGTGAAATAATAATATTTGATATCAATTTATCTCATATATTTTTTCAGTTTTTTGCCGTGATTTGCAATGTGCTTGTTTCCAGAATGGTACGTAAACACCTTCCCTTGATTACGAAGGGGAGATGTTTGCTTAAACCAGTATCATTCAGCCGCTTGCGCATCACGCAGCTTCACATCACTCATCGCGCTTACTGCGGCTGCGGGCGGCGGCTGTTGCCTGACTTTTTATTAACTTTACGGTAAAGATCAGGCTGGCACGATTATCGCCGTACAATCGGCCAAACCTCTTTAATGATTCAGACAATGTTTACGGTTATACTTTTAGCTGCTATGTTGATGACAAACCCCACAGTCTGCGGCAACGGCAACGAGCTGCAGAAGGATGATAACGTACGCAAGAGCATCGAATTGACTGAGGCTCAGCGAGGGCTCAGCCGCTCGTCGAACGATTTCACTTTTGACTTTATGAAGATCCTGGCCGGAAAAGAGAAGGATGATGCCAATATCTTCGCATCGCCGTTCAGCCTGCGGACTGTGCTCTCGATGACGGCTGAAGGGGCTGCAGGAGACACTAAGGACGAGATGCGCCGCGCGCTTAAGCTGTCAGAATTCAGCGAGGAGGATGCCACCGGCTACTTCAAGACGATTATCCCTGCTCTTCAGGGGGCTGACAAGACTACGGTGATGGAAATCGCCAATTCCTTCTGGTCAAAGAAGGCTATCCCGATCAAGAAGGACTACGTCGCAATGCTGAAGGCTGACTACTACGCCGAGTGCGAAACTCTGGCTGACAACGGGATAGCAGCGGCAGGGGCAGTGAACTCCTGGTGCGGCCGCAAGACCCACGGTATGATCAATATGATAGTCGACCAGATTCCGGACGACCAGATGGTTGCGCTGATCAACGCCCTCTATTTCAAAGGCGAATGGAGCTCACCGTTCAATAAGGATTACAACTACGACGACGACTTCCACAATTACGACGGGTCGACCAAGAAGGTAACTCTTATGAAGAAGGAGACATCGATGAATGTCTACCGCGGCAAACAGGCTGCGGCCATCAACCTTCCTTACGGCAACGAGGCCTTCCAGATGACCGTCATCCTTCCCAATGAAGGTGTGAATGTCGACGATGTGGTCGCCGGCCTTGACGCTGAGAGCTGGAGGCGCTACCGCAACTACGGCGAAAGGCATCCGGTGACGGTCTCGTTCCCCAAATTCGAAAGTGAATATTCAGCATCTGCCAACTGCATCGAGACGCTGAAAGATATGGGGATGGAAAAGGCCTTCACCAGGGGCGCCGACTTCAGCGGCATCAGCGACGTCAGCGTCTTCATCGACCAGGTGATCCACAAGGCCAAGGTAAAAGTCAATGAAGAAGGCACCGAAGCCGCAGCTGTCTCATACGTCGGAATGAGGCTTGGCAGCGCTGCCGTGCCGCTGGAACACGTCTACTTCAAGGTCGACAGGCCTTTCATCTACGCCATAAGCGAAATCAGCACCGGCACCATCGTATTTATGGGCATCCAGAAACAATTCTGACAACACAATGCAAAAAAGATGAAAATGTTTACCGTCACACTAATAGCCGCAATTATGCTTTTCAACAACTGCAACAAAAAAGCCGAGCCGCAGAAGGACGACAATGTCCGCAAGGATATCGAACTGACAGAGACACAGAAAGATCTTTGCCGCACGGCGAATGAATTCACCTTCGATTTTATGAAGCTTCTGGCCGGAAAGGAGGACAAGGACGCCAATATGTTCGCATCGCCTTTCAGCCTCCAGACTGTCCTTGCAATGACAGCCGAAGGCGCTGTCGGCGATACCAAAACCGAGATGCTCAAGGCCCTCAGGCTGTCGGGCTTCAGCGAGGAGGATATTGCAGGTTTTTATAGGACACTCATCCCTGCCCTTCAGAGTGTAGACAAGAAAACCGTGATGGAAATTGCCAACTCTTTCTGGTCAAAGGAGGTGATCGTCGTCAAAGATGATTACGCAGCCAAACTGCAGAAAAACTACTACGCGGAGTGCAAGACACTGGTCAATGACGGTTTTGACGCGGCGATCGCAATGAACGACTGGTGCTCGAAGAAGACCCACGGGATGATCGACCATATTGTCGACCAGGTTTCCGAAGAGCAGATGGTAGCGCTCATCAACGCCCTTTATTTCAAAGGTGAATGGAGTGACAAGTTCTATGAGAAATACAGCCGTAAAGAAAAATTCAACAATCACGACGGCTCGACCAGCGATGTCACTATGATGAGACGCACTGACGATATGTTCGTAGTTCTGGACGAAGATGCCTGGGCGCTCACCCTGCCTTACGGCAACCGTGCGTACCGGATGACAGTCATTCTCCCGAAGAAAGGTGTCGACGTCGATGCCGTTTTTGCAGGCCTCGATGAGGACAGTTGGAAAGAATATCTCCACGGCGGCTACGAACGTGAAGTCGTCCTCTCTCTTCCCAAGTTCGAGACCGAATACTCAGCTTCAGACCTTTGCATACAGACCCTCAAGGAGATGGGCTTGAAGAAAGCTTTCGAACGCAGCGCCGACTTCTCCGGCATCAGCAACGTCGCCCTTTACATCAGCCAGATAATCCACAAGGCAAAGGTGAAAGTGAATGAGGAAGGCACCGAAGCAGCTGCTGTGTCATACGTCGGAATGGACCTTGCCACCGCAATTCCGAGAGATGAGCCCATCGAGTTCAAGGTCGACCGCCCGTACATCTACGCTATCAGCGAGGTCAGCACCGGCGCCATCACATTCATCGGCATCCAGAAACAATTCTGATTATTCTTCGAAAAGAGCGCTGTTGGAACGGTAGAACAGCGCGCACTCGTCAGGGCGGTCGGAATTCATATAGTCGATGCCCAGCGAATAGAACACGTGGTAAACCGTTTCGCTCTCGGGAGCACCCCAGAAGCGGAGCGGTTTTCCCTGTGAATGGGCCTTGCCAACTGCATCCATTACCTTTTCCCAGCCGGCTTTGCTGCCACGGCCGCGGCCTCTCCACAGTGTATATTTATAGAAAGGAGCGCTGAACAGCGCGATGCGCTGCAGCTGCGACGGGGTGTATTCCAGTTCCAGGTTGCCGTCGAAGAAGATGAAATCAGGATATTTGCCAAAATCGGCGGGAGCAGGCACATTGCCGGTCATCACCACCCTCACTGCGTAGGGATTCACCGCAGGGTCGAAGACGTCGCGGTGTGCCGAGAGCAGTTTCACCAGCGTGCCCAGGGTCGGCTCGGTCGTCTCCTTGATGTCGACCATCAGCTGGAGCGTCTGCTCGCTGTCCGCCCAGGCCCTGCCGCCGTTCTGACTGAACACCTGCAGCAGCGGCTGGAGATAGAGAGCCTCGAAGGTGCGTTCCGGCTTGATGTCCTTGCGGTCGTGGCTGACAAAGAGAGTGCCGTCGATGCAATAGACGTCTGCCTCCACGGAGTCGAAGCGCTCGCTGTAAGCCGCCCAGAACGGCGCCACGCGCTCGTAGTCGTTATGCGAATGCAGCAGCACCGGATTCTGTCCACGCGCACCCACAGAACAAAGCATCAGAACCGCCAGCAGTATCACCATCTTTTTCATATCACCCCAAAGTTAACAAATAATGCGGTAATGGCTACACGCATCGTAAACGCGAAAGGCCGCAACAACACGGACACAATTGGTTCCCTGAGGGAACCATTAAAGGAGGGGTCAGATAAGGAAGGAGGCGAAGCATCCGACTGGCACGAGAAAAGCCAAACGCGCCAAAAATGAGAAAAGCCGCTGAAACCAGCGGCTTTTCTCGTGACCCGTTTGGGGCTCGAACCCAAGACCCCAGCATTAAAAGTGCTGTGCTCTACCAACTGAGCTAACGAGTCAAGACCCTTTTGGGGACTGCAAAAGTATGTAATCCCTTTGTAATCTCCAAATAATATTTTTCAACTGGCCCATAGTCGAAATTAAACGGATATAAATGCTTAAAAACGGATAGAGAACTTTTCGTGGCCTACATTGCGTCCCGTAACAAAACAAATGGAGGAAAAAGAAATGAAAAGAATTGCTGCAATCTTCATCGCAGCCGCGATGATTGCCACGGCTTGCAACGTGCTGCCGGAAAATGGAAACCTACAGCCGCGCAAAGGCGGTCTGGTGCTGGGAATCGCCAGCTTCGAAATCGACGTCCCGTCCATAAAGTCTACTGTGCCTCCGGACACCAACTCATTCGTGCTGTCCGTCACCGACCTGCTCGGGAAAGTCTACTACAAAGGTCTGTACGGAGAAAGGCCTGACTCCATACTGTTGCCGGAAGGCACGTACTCTCTGTCACTGGTTTCAGCCGACTATTCCGTGCCTGCCTTCGAATCTCCCCAGTGGGGCACCGAGACCCAGGTTGACATAGTCGCCGACGAAGTCACCAAGGTGCTTCTCGAATGTTCACAGATCAACAGCGGAGTCAGGCTGGTTTATGGAAGTCACTACCGAGAGCTGTTCGGCACCAGCCCCGTGAACATCGTGCAGGGCGACAAAAGCCTGCTGTATCCGGTCGGGGAAGACCGGTTCGCATTCTTCCCGCCGGGAGAAGCCCGCTTCGACATCGTCACGGACACGGAGACAAAACCTATCTTTAAAAGAACTCTCCGCTCCGGCGTCAACCTGACCATCAATCTTGACGCATCGTCAAATTCAGGCGAGTCGGCATTCTCGGTGACTGTCGACACCCAGGCGACCTACGAGACCGAAGACATCATCACCGACGGAACATTCTTCGAGGAGGACGGACTGACGATGAAAACTGCTTTCTGCGTGGATTCGGCAGCGCGCCATATGGGTGACACCGTGTGGGTGTGGGGATATATCGTAGGCGGCGACTGCACTGCCGACAACGTGAACTTCTTCACCGGCGACATCGCTTCGACCACTCATTTCGCAATCGCATCGTCGCCCACAGCTTCGAAGAGGTCGGAATGTATGGCGGTCGAGCTCAGCAAATCTGCGATGCGCGCGGAACTGAACCTCGTGGACAACCCCCAGCTCAAATACAAGAAGATTTACCTGAGGGGCAAAGTGGCCAACTATATGGGCTCTTGGCCGGGAATAAAAAATCTCTCCGAATACAAGTATTAAACGGATAATATCCGTATTTGATTTGTATTTTTGCCAAGAAAGAAAACGAAAGCAAAGATGAATCAGAAAGAAACTCCGGTATTGCTGCTCACCGGATATCTGGGCAGCGGAAAGACCACCCTCGTAAACAGAATCCTGTCGAACAGGCCGGGCATACGCTTCGCCGTAATCGTGAATGACATCGGCGAGGTGAACATCGATGCCAGCCTGATACAGCAGGGCGGCGTGGTAAAGCAGCAGGACGACAGCCTGGTAGCCCTGCAGAACGGATGCATCTGCTGCACCCTCAAGATGGACCTTGTCAACCAGCTGTGCGACCTTATCAAGACAGGCAGCTTCGACTACATCGTCATCGAGGCCAGCGGCATCTGCGAGCCGGTTCCCATCGCGCAGACCATCTGCTCGATACCCGGTATGCCGCCGGAGTACACAAAACGCGGAATCCCGCGCCTGGACTGCATAGTGTCTGTTGTAGATGCCTTGAGGCTCAGGGATGAATTCGCCTGCGCGAAGGACCTCACCCGAGACAACATCGACGACGAGGACATCGAGAACCTGATAATCCAGCAGATCGAGTTCTGCGACATCATACTGCTCAACAAGGTGGACCAGGTGTCCGAAGAGGAGCTGAAGCAGATCAAGGCCGTGGTACGCGCCATCCAGCCCAGCGCCAAGGTGGTAGACTGCACGTTCGCAGACGTACCCCTGCAGGAGATACTCGACACCCACAGCTTCAACTTCGACAAGGCCAGCCTTTCGGCAGCCTGGATTAAGGAGATGGGCAAGCCGGTCGAGGATGAAGAGGAAAGTGAAGAAGAGGAGGAATACGGCATCGGCACCTTCGTGTACTATCGCCGCCGCCCGTTCGACGTCAACAAGTTCGACCGCTTCGTGATAAAGCACTGGCCTTCCAACATCATCCGCGCGAAAGGCATCTGCTGGTTCACCGACAACAACGATATGTCGTACCTCTTCGAGCAGAGCGGAAAGCAGAAACAGCTCAAGGAGATCGGACAATGGTACGCCACAGCTCCGGCTGACGAACTCGAAGACCTGATGATGGAAGACCCTACCCTGGCAATGGACTGGGATGACGAATGTGGGGACAGGATGATAAAACTCGTGTTTATCGGACAGCATCTCGACCGCGAGAAACTGACCCAAGAACTCGATTTCTGTCTTGCCTGATATTCAGAATTTGAATAAATTTGTGAGAATCGATCAATAATAATCTAAAAATACGAATACAATGACCCCGTTCATCACAAAAGACTTTATGCTGACAACGGATGCTGCCCGCGAGTTGTATCACGAGAGCGCCGAGAAGATGCCCATCATCGACTACCACTGCCACCTGGTTCCCCAGATGATCGCCGAGAACACCCAGTTCAAGAATATGACTGAGGTATGGCTTGGCGGCGACCACTACAAGTGGCGTGCAATGCGAGGCAACGGCGTTCCTGAAGAATACATCACCGGCGGCAAATCCGACTGGGAGAAATTCGAGAAATGGGCCGAAACCCTGCAGTACGCAATGCGCAACCCGCTTTATCACTGGTCTCACCTTGAGCTTTCACACATCTTCGGCATCGACAAGGTCCTCAATCCTTCGACTGCCCGCGAAATCTACGAAGAGTGCAACGCGAAGCTTGCCACCGAGGACTTCCGCGCCCAGAAACTGATGACTGGCTGCAATGTCGAGACCGTCTGCACCACCGACGATCCTGTTGACGACCTGAGATACCACAAGCAGATTGCCGAGCATCCCTTCGGAGTCAAGGTTCTTCCCGCCTGGAGGCCCGACAAGGCTCTCGGTGTTGACAATCCCAAGGCTTACAAGGAGTATATCGGCAAGCTCGAGAAAGCTGCAGGTATGGAAATCAAGAGTTACCGCGACCTGCTCGAGGCTCTTCAGAAACGCCACGATTTCTTCGAGAAGATGGGCTGCCGGCTGAGTGACCACGGAATGGACACCTTCCACGCTGCCGACTATACGGCGACTGAAATCAACCGTATCTTCAAGAACGCCCTCGCCGGCAAGAAGCCGACTGCGAAGGAGTTCGACAAGTTCCAGAGCGCTTTGCTGTTCGACTTCGGCGTGATGGATGCCCGCAGCGGCTGGACCCAGCAGTTCCACGTCGGTCCGATCCGCAACAACAACACCAAGATGTTCAAGAAGCTCGGTCCCGACACCGGTTTCGATGCTATCAACGACCTGCCGATGGCAGAGGCCGGCCACAAGTTCCTGGACCGTCTCGCCAAGAACGATGCTCTTGCCAAGACCATCCTCTACTGCCTCAACCCGAAGGACAACGAGGTGCTCACAGTGATGGCTTACACCTTCAACGACGGCACGGTTCCCGGCAAAATGCAGTTCGGAAGCGGCTGGTGGTTCCTCGATCAGGAAGACGGTATGCGCAAGCAGCTCAACGCGCTGTCTGCCCTCGGCCTGCTCAGCAGGTTCGTAGGTATGCTCACCGACTCCCGCAGTTTCCTGTCATATCCCCGCCACGACTACTTCCGCCGCATTCTCTGCGACGTGCTCGGCAAGGATATCGAAGACGGCAAGCTGCCCCGCAGCGAGATGCCGTTCATCCACAAGATGGTGTCAGACATCTCTTACAACAACGCAAAGAATTACTTCGGATTCTAAGGATCTGCGGCATAACAAAAATAGAGGGGCGGAAGATTTCCGTCCCTCTTTTATTTTGTGGAGCCCGGCAGCTACTGCTCCCGCGAGAATGAATACGGCAGATCCTCCGGCGCAGTGCCTCGTTTGTAATTCGGCTTGTCGGACATCTCAACCTTGACACTGCCGCCCTTTATCAGGTCGAAGTGGTCGAAGTAGTTCTTCGTATAGGGCTTGCCGCGGAAGGTCATAGCGTCGATATAGTAATTGTCCGGGCCGTTGTCAGGCGCATCTATAGTCAGGTCGTTGCCGTTCTCGAAGTGGAGTACGGCTTTTTTGAACAGCGGGGTTCCAATAATATACTGGTTCGTGCCGGGAGCCACCGTGTAGAAACCAAGAGCGGACAGCACATACCAGGCAGAGGTCTGGCCGTTGTCCTCGTCGCCGCAGTAGCCGTCGGGAGTGGCGCTGTAGAGCTTGTCCATCGTCTCCCTCACCCAATGCTGCGTCTTCCAGGGCTCGCCCGCATAGTCATAGAGATAGATCATATGCTGTGCAGGCTGGTTGCCGTGGGCGTAGTTGCCCATATTCATCACCTGCATCTCGCGGATTTCGTGAATCACACCGCCGTAGTAGCTTTCGTCGAAGAGCGGCGGCACATTGAACACAGAGTCCAGCATAGTCACGAAATTGTCCCGGCCGCCCATAAGGTCGATGAGGCCCTGCGGATCGTGGAATACGCTCCAGGTGTAGTGCCAGCTGTTGCCCTCGGTGAAGGCGTCGCCCCATTTCAAGGGAGAGAAAGGAGCCTGGAAACTGCCGTCGGCATTGCGGCCGCGCATCAGGCTGCTCTCCTTGTCGAAAACGTTCTTGTAGTTGAGAGCCCGCTTCGCATAGAGCTGCACTTCGTCATCCGGTCTTCCGAGAGCCTTCGCGACCTGCAGGATGCACCAGTCGTCGTATGCATATTCCAACGTACGGGCCACGCTCTCGTTGATGCCGACATCGTACGGCACATAGCCCAGGTCGTTGTAGTACTGCCAGCCGAGACGGCCGGTTGAGCTCACCCGCGGGTGGACGGCGTTGCTGCCGTGGAGCAGGCCTTCGAACATCACCTCAGGCTCTGCCACCTTCAGTCCTTTCATAAAGGCATCTGCAAGCACCGCTGCGGAGTTGTTGCCGACCATACAGCCGCGGTGGCCGGGAGAAGCCCACTCAGGGAAGAAGCCGCTCTCCTTATATACATTGACCAGGCCCTCCTGCATCTGCAGTGCCTCGGTGGGATACATCAGGTTGACGAACGGGAACAGGCTGCGGAAGGTATCCCAGAAGCCTGTGTCGGTATACATATAGCCCGGTAGCACTTCGCCGTTGTAAGGGCTGTAGTGCATCACCTGCCCGTCTGCCGTTATTTCATAGAACTTACGGGGGAAGAGTAGCGCACGGTAGAGACACGAATAGAAGGTGCGCATATTGTCCACATTCTCGCTGCTGACCTCGATGCGTCCCAGAACGTCGTTCCACGCAGCCTTGCCGGCAGCCGCCACTTCATCGAAGTTCCTGTCGCCAAGCTCCTTGAGGTTCTGGAGAGCCTGCTCGTC
>JAFXPV010000012.1 GCA_017527625.1 Bacteroidales bacterium
GGAAATTCTATGCTCCGCTCAGGCCTTTCAAGATGGGTACTTTCAATATGGCGTACAGATATTCCCTTCCTGTACTCCCGTTGATGATCACCTTCAGGCCGCGCACCGGATGGCGCAAGTTGTTCGGCAAGGGCGAGCCCCTGGTCACCATACACGTGGGCGACCCGATAGTTCCAGATACCACCGCGCCGCGGAAAGATGAGACAGCGCGTATCCGCGACCTTGCACACAAGAATATGCTTGATATGGCAGGCATTGTTTCAAACCCCTGGCCTTCCGGTCTTGAATGACATTTCCCGTCCTATGAAAAAGATAATCGATCCCGTACCCATCGAGCTGATCAAAGCCGAACTCACCAAATCGAAGAAACTGGAAGACACGAACAAAGGCCACAACGAGCTTTATATCGTCACCTGGCACGACTCTCCCAATGTCGTCACGGAGATAGGCCGTCTTCGCGAGATCGCTTTCCGCGAGGCAGGCGGCTCTACAGGCGAAGCCATCGACCTCGATGAATACGACAAGATGGAGAAGCCCTACAAGCAACTTATCGTCTGGGATCCGGACAACGAGGCCATCATAGGCGGCTACCGCTTCCTCTTCGGGGCCGACGCCGTCTTTGACGAGAAGGGGCAGCCGATGCTGGCAAGTTCCCACCAGTTCCGTTTTTCCCAGAAGTTCATCGACGAGTATCTTCCTTATACCATAGAGCTCGGCCGCAATTTCGTGGCTCCGGAATACCAGAGCTCAAAGCTGGGCTCGAAGTCCATATTTGCTATGGACAACCTGTGGGACGGCCTCATCGCCATCATTATGAAGAGCAAGAACCTGCTCTATTACTTTGGAAAGATTACCGTCTATCCTTCTTACGACTATATCTCCCGTGACCTGATTTACCATTTCCTCTGGAAGCATTTCGGAGACAAGGAAGAGCTTGTCCGCCCCTGGGACGACCAGGCGCTGATGCCCAAGTCCGATCCCGGGCTGATGGATCTGGTGCTCAACAAGGGAGACCTGATAGAAGACTACAAACTGCTCCGCTCTGCAGTCAGGATGAGGGGCGTGAACATTCCGCCGAATGTGTCTGCCTATGTTTCTTCCACTTCGCAGATGATGATGTTCGGCACGGCCGTGAACCATCTGATGCACGACATCGAAGATACCGGCATTCTGATACCTTTCGACGGCATTTACCACGAGAAGCGCAGGCGCCATATTGGAGCTTATCTCCGCTGGCGCCGCTCCAAAAGACGCAAGGACAAGGATCTTGTCCTGGACGAGCCCGAGATAGAGAACCAGATGGTCGAGCACTGGCTGACTATGCGGAACCGCAAGGTAAAGCGTCTGCTCAAGAACGCCGGAAGAAAGGAGTAGCTCATTTTTGCGCATTGGCGCAATTATTGAGATGAAAGGCCTCTGATGAAGTTTTCGGTAAAAATAGCCATAGCATTTCTGACAATTCTGACAGTTGCCCTGCCTGCATCGGCGCAGAAAGCCGTGCTGTCAGGTTATGTGAAGGAGGCGTCCAGCGGAGAGCCTCTCATCGGCGCAGTGGTGTTCACCGAAGACCTCAGCGCCGGCGTTTCCACCAACAACTACGGCTTCTATTCCCTGCAGGTCGACCGCAAGGCCCAGGTCATCAAATGCTCCTATGCCGGATATGTCACCGCAGAAGTGACCATAGATCCGAAGGGTCCCGTCAAATATGATTTCGCCCTCGAGGAGGACCGTCAGGTGCTGGAAGCCGCAACAGTCTTCTCCAAGAGCAAGAGAGAGCAGCTCACCCTGCCGCAGCTGGGCAAGGAGACCGTCTCCGGCGACATCATCCGCAAGCTTCCTGCGCTTATGGGAGAGGCCGACGTGATAAGGGTCATCCAGATGATGCCCGGAGTGCAGACTCCGAGCGAAGGTTCCACCGGTTTCAGCGTCCGCGGCGGCGCCATCGACCAGAACCTCGTGCTGATGGACGGAGCCCCGCTCTACAACTCCGGCCACTTTATGGGCTTTATGTCGATGTTCAACGGAGATGCCGTCAAAAACGCGCAGCTCTACAAGGGCGACTTCCCGGCATCGTTCGGCGGAAGGCTGTCTTCGGTGCTGGACGTCAGCACCCGCGACGGCAACAACAACCAGTTCAAAGGCAATTTCTCCTTAGGCCTGATAACCTCCCGGGCTATGATCGAAGGTCCCATCGTCAAGGACAAGCTGTCATTTATGCTTGCAGGCCGCAGGACCTATATGGACCTCTTCCTCCCGCTGTTCGGAGCCAGCGTCCCGAAGAACACCGAGATGTTTTTCTACGATCTCAACGGCAAGCTAAGCTGGGTGGCGAGCCCCCGGGACAGAGTATACCTGAGCGCATTCAGCGGCCGCGACGTCTTCGGAATGTCGATGGAGGAGTTCGACCTCGACCTGATGAAGTTCAGCTTCGCCAACAACACCCAGACTCTCCACTGGAGCCACGAATTCTCGCCGAAGGTGTTCTTCAACACCTCGCTCTACAACTCCCGCTACAACGCCGGTCTCGACTGCGAAATGCCCAGCACCAGTTTCGACTATCTCACCGCGATAAGGGAAACAGGCTTGAAAGCAGGCATAACCTGGTACATAAACCCCTCGAATACGGTGCAGGCAGGTGTCAATGCGGCTTACTACAGGATGGATCCCGGAGATGTGAATCCTTCTGACGAGGAATCCATCGTGCAGGCGCTGCATATGCCCCAGAGCCACGCCCTTATGCCGGCATTCTACGCCCAGAACGAGCAGAAGATCGGCAAGCTGACCGTACGCTACGGCTTCCGTCTGGCGTCGTTCACCACTATCGGCGAGGCGGAGCAGCGCTATTATGACCCCGTCACCCACGAACTTACCAAGACTGAGCATTTCGACAAGGGCAAGGCCATCAATACCCACTGGGGGCTGGAGCCCAGAATCTCCGGGTCGTTCTCAGTGACTCCCGACCTCTCCCTCAAGACTGCGTATTCCCGATCTTTCCAATATATACAGCAAGTTCCCATCAGCATCTCCGGAAGCCCCGTGGACGCCTGGTTCATGGCCTCTCCGAACACCAAGCCCCAATGCTCCGACCAGTTCTCGGCAGGCGTGAACGCCCTGTTTGTCAATCAGGCCCTGGAACTTTCTGCAGAAGTGTTCTACAAGAACAACAAGAACACCCTCGACTTCAAGGAGAACCCTGGCTTCGTGTTCGACGACATCAACAGGGAAGGGCTGCTGCGCTTCGGAAAGTCCTGGGCTTTCGGCACGGAGCTGATGCTGCGCTACGACTTCGACCGCCTCGGCGGCTGGCTGTCATACACCTGGTCCCGCGCGATGTATGACATCCCCGAGCTCAACGGCGGCAAGCCATACCGCTCTCCTCTCAACCACGAGCACGCCGTCAATTTCGTACTGTCGTACGACTTCAGCAAGAGGGTTGCCCTGTCCACCGACTGGGTCTTCTACAGCGGCGCTCCGACAACTTTCCCGAACGGCCGCTTCGCATACGGCGGTACTTATACTTCAATCTACTCCGAAAGGAACGAAGATTCGATGCCCAATTACCACCGTATGGACCTTTCGCTCACCTTGAAGAGCAAACGCAGGGCCGAAGGAAAACCGTGGGGCAGCGAGTGGAACTTCTCGTTCTACAATGCCTATTCACGCCACAACGCCTGGTCGATGGCTTTCCTCTACAACAAGAGGGAAGACCGGCCTCAGGCTATGAAAGTATATTTGTTCACCATCATACCGTCAGTGTCGTTCAATGTCTATTTCTAGGAA
>JAFXPV010000013.1 GCA_017527625.1 Bacteroidales bacterium
AGGTTGAGGTTTACGTAGGGAATGCAGAGGACAAGAAAGGCTAGCTGATCCTTTCGCACAAACGTGTACGTTCACTCCGTTCTTGGGACAGGGTAAACGAGGCGTTCGAGAAAGACGAGATCGTGAAAGGCTATATCAAGTGCCGTACGAAAGGCGGTATGATCGTGGATGTGTTCGGAATCGAAGCATTCCTGCCCGGTTCACAGATAGATGTCAAGCCCATCAGGGACTACGACGTATTCGTCAACAAGACTATGGACTTCAAGATCGTCAAGATCAACAACGAGTACCGCAACGTAGTAGTTTCTCACAAGGCTCTTATCGAGGCTGAACTCGAAGCTCAGAAAGCTGAGATCATCAGCAAGCTCGAGAAAGGTCAGATCCTCGAAGGTGTTGTCAAGAACATCACCTCTTACGGTGTATTCGTCGACCTCGGCGGTGTGGACGGACTCATCCACATCACTGACCTCAGCTGGGGCCGCATCAACCATCCTGAGGAGGTTGTATCACTCGACCAGAAGATCAACGTCGTTATCCTTGACTTCGACGATGTCAAGAAGCGCATCGCCCTCGGTGTCAAACAGCTTACTCCTCATCCTTGGGAAGCTCTCGACCCGAACATCAAAGTTGGTGACAAGGTTAAAGGTAAAGTTGTCGTCATCGCTGATTACGGCGCATTCGTTGAGATCCAGCCCGGCGTAGAAGGTCTGATCCACGTTTCAGAGATGAGCTGGAGCCAGCACCTGCGCAGCGCCCAGGATTTCTTCAAGGTAGGTGACGAAGTCGAGGCAGTCGTCCTGTCACTCGACCGCGACGAGCGCAAGATGTCTCTCGGCATCAAACAGCTCAAACCCGATCCTTGGGCAAATATCGTAGAAGAATATCCTATCGGCAGCAAGCATACTGCAGTTGTACGCAATATCACCAACTTCGGTGTATTCGTAGAGCTTAAGGAAGGTGTCGAGGGTCTCGTACACATCAGCGACCTGAGCTGGACCAAGAAGATCAAACACCCGAGCGAAGTCGTTGCAGTAGGTGACAAGATCGACGTGGTAGTTCTCGACGTAGACCAGGCAATCCGCCGTCTCAGCCTCGGCCACAAGCAGCTTGAGGAAAGCCCTTGGGAAGAGTATGAGTCAGTTTACACCATCGGTTCAGTTCACGACGGTACCATCGTAAGCCTCAATGACAAGGGTGCTGTAGTTGCCCTCGCAGAAGGCATCGAAGGTTTCGCATCGAACCGCCAGCTCGTCAAGGAAGACGGCAGCACACCTGCAGTAGGTGACGTGCTTCCTTTCAGAGTTCTCGAATTCAACAAGGCCAACCGCAAAGTCACCCTGAGCCACACCCGCACTTATTCTGACGCCAAGAAAGAAGAAGCTGCAAAGGAACTCAAGGAGCAGAACTCAGAGGCCGCCAACACTCAGAAGGCAGTGAAGAAGCTGAAAGCCAACCTCGAGAAGACCACTCTCGGTGACATCAGCTCTCTCGCAGCCCTCAAGAGCGAGATGGAGAAGAAAGAAGCAGCTGCTTCAGAAACCACTGAGGAATAATTCCGGATGGAGTTTTCTCTGACCACTCTCGGAACGGCTTCGGCCGTTCCTGTCAATAACAGATTTTCAAGCGCCCATGTCCTTAACGTACGCGGGCGCTTGTTTTTAGTTGATTGTGCCGAAGGCTGCCAGATCCTGCTGGCAAAGCACGGCATCTCACACGCCCGCATTGAGAACATCCTGATCTCCCATCTGCACGGAGACCACCTGTTCGGCATAATGCCGCTGCTGTCCACGATGGCCCTTAAAGGGCGCACGGCTCCCCTGTACATCTACGCCCCTGAAGCCTTCTGCCACACTCTCAAGTTTTTCAAGGACTATTTCGCCGACGGAGTAAAGTTCGACATCAACTTCATCCCGCTCAAGGCCAGGGAACCCGAGCTGATCGTCAGCAGCCGCAACAGCAAAGTGTACGCTTTCCCACTGAACCACAAGATCGAGACATACGGTTTCCTGTTCAGGGAGGACGAGCCGGAACTGAACGTCCGCAAGGAGTACATCGAGCAAGATGCGCTGACGCTCAAGGAGATTGCGGCCCTCAAAGCAGGCGGGGACGTGGTGCGCGAGAACGGCAGTGTGCTTGAGGCTGCCAAGTACGCCTACAAGCCTTTCACTCCCCGCAGCGCCGCATATTGCAGCGACACTGCCCCGTTCCCCGAGCTGGAAGAATGGGTGAAAGGGGTGGATGTGCTCTACCACGAGGCGACTTTCGGAAATGATATGAAAGAATTGTCCGCGCAGTATTTCCACTCGACGGCCGAGGATGCTGCGACGGTTGCGGCCCGTGCCGGTGCGGGAAAGCTGGTCATCGGTCATTTCTCTTCGCGCTATCCGGATATAAACGTGCTCCTGGAAGAAGCAAGACGTGTTTTCCCCGAGACTTATCTGGCGCAGGAGGGTATGATTTTTGATATCCCCGTCAAAAAACTTTTCTGATGAAAAAATTAACAGCGCTCCTCATAGCGTGCGTCATATTGCTGGTCGCTCCTGTCAGGGCCGCAGCTCAGAATGATTCGACACGCGAGCAGTTCATCAAGATTGCCACGACTCTTCTCTACCTGCAGGAGAACTATATAGACTCTCTGGATATGAACAAACTGGCAGACGTCGCCATAGAGGCTATGGTGTCGTCGCTGGACCCTCACACCGTCTTTCTGCCAAAAGAGGAAGCGGACGATTCGGACGAGATGATGAACGGAGCGTTCGAGGGTGTCGGCATTGAATTCGCCATAATCAAGGACACTCTCACCGTACAGAGCGTGATCAACGGCGGTCCCGCATCAAAAGTGGGACTGCGGGCAGGCGACAAGATCCTGAAGGTCGATACTATAGCCCTGGCCGGAACCAGGCTCACGACAACCCGGGTACGCAGCCTCCTCAGAGGCAGGCGGGGTTCGAAAGTGGACGTGGAAGTGATGCGCAGGGGAGAGCCTGCAACACGCATTTATACCATAACCCGCGACCGCATCCCGGTCGAGAGCGTGACTGCGGTCTATGAGGCCGCTCCAGGCGTGGTATATGTAAAAGTCAGCCGCTTTGCGGCGAGTACGGGCAGGGAAGTCTTCGATGCTGTGAGAAGTCTGGGAACAAAGCCCGAAGGCGTCATAATTGACCTCCGTGGCAATGGCGGAGGACTGCTGGGTGCCAGCCTTTCAGTAGCCAACCTTTTCCTGTCCAAGGGACAGTTGATGGTCTATACGGAAAGCGCCACAACCGGAAAACACGAGGAGTTCGCCAATGGAAAGGGCCTTTATCCTGATGGGCCGCTGGTGGTAATGGTGGATGAGAATTCCGCTTCTGCCAGCGAAATCGTCGCCGGTGCCGTCCAGGACTGGGACCGCGGCACGATCGTTGGCCGCCGCACCTTCGGAAAGGGTTTGGTCCAGAAGGAGCTCGGCTACCGTGACGGTTCGGCCCTGAGAGTCACCACAGCCCGTTACCACACCCCCAGCGGAAGGGTCATCCAGAGCCCCTACGAAGAAGGCAACAGCAAGAAGTACTACCAGGACCACAATGACCGTTATGCCCGCGGTGAGAGCTTCAGCGTCGACAGCATCAGCTTTGACGCTTCCCAGGAATTCAAGACCCTCGTCAAAGGCCGCACGGTGTATGGCGGTGGAGGCATTATGCCGGACATCTTCGTGCCCCGTGACACCTCATATCTGTCGCAGTTCTACACTACCGTGGCTGCCCGCTCGCTCCTTCAGGACTTTGTCAACGACTATATGGACGTCCGCCGCGAGCAGATGCACAGCAAATATTCTTCTTGGGAAGAGCTGGTCGCAGACCCTGCGGTAGACGCAGTGTTCGATGAATTCCTGGAATACGTGAAGGGCAGGGGAGTGCAGCCTTCGAAGGAAGACGTGGACAAGTCAGCAGGCGAGATAAAGCTTGCGATGAAGGCTTTGATGTCGAGGGCGATATGGGATGACAACGTTTATTACCACGTCATCAACAGCGGCAATGCCGACTACAAGGCAGCCCTGGAAGAAGTCCTGGCGCTCAGCGCACGCTGATAGGCCCGGGCATTTTTCAGATGGTCTGAGTAGCTGACGGCGAAGTTGTGCCGGCCGTCGAACGTATCCTTGGCGCAGAAATACAGATAATTGTGATGCTGATAGTTCAGAACGGCCTCGATGGCTGATTTCGGAGCTATCGTGATAGGTCCCGGAGGCAATCCGGGATACTTGTATGTGTTGTAGGGAGAGTCTGTCTCGAGATGTTTGTTGAGCACTCTGGTGACGCCCGGGGTATTCAGTGCGAAGAGGACGGTCGGGTCCGCCTGCAGCAGCATACCCTTGTTAAGACGGTTGATGTAGACGCCTGCGACAGTGGGCATTTCAGGTTCGTATTTGGTCTCTTCTATGACAATGGAAGCCAGCGTCATCACCTGGTCTTGCGACAGGCCTATCTCTTTGGCCCTGGCTCTGCGGCTCTCGTTCCAGAATGCGTCGTATTCCTTCTTCATACGTTTTATCAGGTCCTCGGGCGAGATCGTCCACCAGACTTCGTATGTGTCAGGGATGAATACGCTGAGATAAGTCTCTTTCTTGAAACCAAGGCTTTCCATAAGCTCTCTGTCGGTCAGTGCGGCTATGAATGCGGCAGAGTCCGCCTGAAGTCTGTGTCCGAGGTATGAAGCCATATTCTCGGCAGTGCGTATATAACCGTTCACCTGCAGCTTTATCGGGGTCTGGTAGCCGTTTGCGAAGATGCGGATGATTTCCTTGTTGGTCAGGCCGCCCTTGACGTTGTAGTGACCGGCTTTCAGCACCGGGGCAAGCCCCAGCTTCTGCGCAGCCGTCGTGAAGGACTTGGTGTCGGCGACGACCCCGTTGCTGAAAAGTGAGTCCAGGAAGGCTTCGTAGCTGCCGTTTTCATAGACATATATGTCAGCCTTGTTGTCGACGGAGTTGGGCTTGTAGTAAGTCCGGTAGTATTTCAGACCGGCCACTGCGACTATTGCAAGAACCGCAGCGAGTATCAGCAGTATGGCTTTTTTCATTGTTTCCTGAGGTTGATGATGCTGCCCGGGGCAGGGTCGCTTCCTTTGGGGATTCCGGGGTTGTACTTGTAGAGGTATTTCTCCTTGACGGCGTATTGCTGGCTGATAATGCGCATACTCTCGCCTTCTTCCACGACGTGCTTGTCAAGGTATTTGTCCGCCTGCTTTTTCTTGGCCTCGATGTATACGACCTCGCCGTCCTGCAGCAGACGGTCCTTGCGCTCGTCGTTGAAGCGGAGCACTTCCCATCTGAAGAGGTTGAATTCCCTCGCTATGGAATAGAATGATTCATATCCGTTGGCGACTACGAACATCACGTTGTTGCGCTTGAGGATCTCCCTCTGGAGGGAAATCTTGTACAGAGGACTGGATTCCTTGAGCTCAACCTGTTCGGGCAGCTTGGCGACAACAGGAGTGACAGGAAGTTCATCCGGACTGACGACGGTGTCGTACTGCTGCAGGCCGTATCTTTCGATGAGGTCGATGAGCCTGACGGCATACTGGGGGTCGGTGGCATAGCCGGCGGCCTTGAGGCCGTATGCCCAGCCTTTATAGTCGGTGGGATCCAGGTCAAAAAGGAACGCATACCTGGAGCGGAAGCGCAGGAAGTCCGAGTGGTCCTGGAAGGAGTCTTCCACACGGTCATAAACACGGAAGCAGTCGTCCTTGACGTCGTCGTCGACGTACATCTTGCGACCCTTGTAGTCGTGGCATTTGATGCCGAAGTGGTTGTTGCCTTCACGGGCGAGCCTGGAAGTGCCGAAGCCGGACTCGAGGCAGGCCTGTGCCAGCGTGATGCTGGCAGGTATGCCGCTGCTCTGCATCTGGGAGATTGCGGCGTCCTTATATTTGAGAATGTAGTCCGTCCGGTAGTCCGGCGCTGTCTGGGGAAGCCCTGAGGCTGCGGCAAGACCTGTCATCAGCAACAGGCAGCAGATAGAGATATAGACGGCCTTCATAGAAGCGAAGTTAAGCTTTTTTTACTAAATTCGCACAAATACGCCCTGCTGCTATGCAAAACAAACAACTCAATATAAGCTATCAGGTTTACCAGTCGATGGACGAACTGCCGGCCGAGTGGCTTTCCCTCCTGCAGAAGGCTGTCGAAGCCACGAAGCGTTCCTATGCTCCGTTTTCGGACTTCAAGGTGGGTGCGGCGATACTGCTGGATAACGGAGAGGTAGTCTGCGGCTCCAATCAGGAGAATGCGGCTTACCCTTCAGGCCTGTGCGCTGAGAGGACTGCCTGCTTCTATGCCGGATCTACGTGGCCGGGGGCAAGGATGCTTGCCATCGCGATTGCAGCCTGTCAAGGCGGGAAGCTCACTGCCACTCCGACATATCCCTGCGGTGCCTGTCGTCAGGCTCTCGTTCAGTATGAAAGCGAAGGAGGAGTGCCGATGAGGGTGATTGTCGGCAGCGCAGGCAGGGTGGAAGTGTTCGACTCGGTGAGGGACCTGCTTCCCTTTGTTTTCGACAATCTCGAAGTCGCGCAGGAGAAATAAAAAAAGGGTAAGCTGATTACATCGCACCGCTACAACCATCTACCCTTGCTGCCTTCCGGCCCTGGGGGAGTTCGACAGGAGCTGGTCGTGTAAGACTTACCCGACACAAAGGTAGTGGATTTTTTTGATTTGCAAAACTGGATTTTAATATGAGAATAGCTGTCGGTCTGTCCGGAGGAGTGGATTCAAGTGTAGCCGCGCTTCTGCTGAAGAATGCAGGGCACGAAGTGTTCGCGGTTTTTATGCAGAACTGGAACGATGCGACAGGCACGCTGCACGGAGACTGCGAGTGGGAGGAGGAGCGCAGCGTTGCTGAGATGGTCGCCCGCAAGATAGGCATTCCTTTCCACTTCGTTGATCTGAGTGCGGAATACCGCAAACGCGTGGTGGACTATATGTTCGACAGCTATGAGCGCGGCCTGACACCTAATCCCGACGTGCTCTGCAACCGCGAGATAAAGTTCGACTCCTTCCTCAGGCACGCACTCAGCCTCGGTGCGGATTACGTAGCCACAGGGCACTATTGTCGCAAAGGGGAGCTGACAGGACCTGACGGCAAGCCGTCTTACCAGCTGCTGGCGGGCCTTGACGGCAACAAGGACCAGAGCTACTTCCTCTGCCAGCTGTCACAGGAGCAGCTGCGCTATGCGCTGTTCCCGATAGGGGAACTTACCAAACCGCAAGTGCGCAGGATAGCGAAGGAAGCCGGGCTTCCGAGCGCTGACAAGAAGGACTCGCAAGGAATATGCTTTGTCGGCAAGGTCGACCTTCCGCTGTTCCTGCAGCAGAAGCTGAAAGCCAGGGAGGGCAAGGTCATCGAAATCTTCAGGGATTACTATGACGGTCGCGCTGCGGCCTCGACAATCGAGGAGATTGCCGAGCCTGTGGTGTACAGCGAGCAGGATGGCAAGCTTGCCGGTGTCCATCAGGGAGCGCAGTTCTACACCATAGGACAGCGTCACGGACTGAACATAGGAGGCCACAAGAATCCCCTTTTTGTCATTGCGACGGATGTGGAGAACAATTTAATATATGTAGGAGAGGGACAGGATCATCCCGGGCTGTACCGGCGCGCTCTGCGCATAGAGCCCCGGGACATCCACTGGATCAGGCCGGAGATGGCGATGACAGAAGGCGAAGAAAGGGATTACCTCGTCAGGATAAGATACCGCCAGCCCCTGCAGCAGGCAAGACTGGTGCGGCGCAGCAGCGGCCTCTACATCTTATTCGAGAAGCCTCAGCGCGGCGTGACCGCCGGCCAGTTCGCCGCGTGGTACGACAGTGACGGGGAATTGGAAGGCAGCGGAGTCATTTACAGGTAAGAGGAGAGGCTATGAAAGAAGTTGACATTATCGATATCATAGTAGTAGGCGGCGGCCCGGCCGGTATGATGGCGGCCATAAAGGCTGCTGAAGCCGGAGCCCGGGTGATGCTTCTCGAGAAAAACCATCTGTGCGGCCGCAAACTTGCCATCACCGGAAAGGGTCGCTGCAACATCACGAACACAAAACCCTGGGCGGAGTTCTCGACTCACGTCCATCCCCGCAGCAATTTCGTCAGGAGCGCATTCTTCAACTTCTCAAACGCCGCGACGATAGAATACTTCAACTCCATAGGTCTCGAAACCGTCGCCACCCAGGGCGACCGGGTCTTTCCGAAGTCTATGAATGCATTCGATGTGGTAGATGCGCTGGTTGCCCGCTTGAAACAGCTGGGAGTGAAACTTGTCACCGACGCAGACCTGCTCGCAGTTTGTACGGACGGCAGCGTGTACAAATGTACCTACAACGACCTTTCTGCACCGATGTCGATACGGACGGAAGTGATTATGGCCAGGGCCCTGATCGTAGCCACAGGCGGACTGTCGTATCCGGCGACGGGCTCAAACGGAAGAGGCTACGAGGTGGCGGAGTTCCTGGGCCATAAAATCACACGCTGCTTCCCGAGTCTGGCAGCCCTGCTCCCCAGGAATTACGACAGCAGGCTGTTTGACGTGGAGCTGAAGAACGTCGGCCTCAACCTCTTCGTGGACCACGACCTGGTACAATCCGAAATGGGGGATCTGACATTCACCGAAGACGGCATAGAAGGTCCTCTCGGATTCAGGGTCAGCCGCAAGGCCATCAACGCCCTTGAGAACGGCTCTTCTGTCGAGCTGGTCATAGACCTGAAGCCCGCAGTCTCCATCAAGGAACTGAGAGAAAGGGTGAAAAAAGAAGTAGCGTCCTTCAAATGGGATGTTCCTATGATCAATGAGGCGCGTATGAAGAAAATCCTGCGTCGTTTTATGCCCGGCGAGATGATAGATCCGTTCTTTGATATGGCCAAAGGACTTACTGTAAACACGCTGGCAGATCGTCTCAAGGACTGGCGTTTCCACATCCTCAAGCACGCAGGATACCGCAGGGCCGTGGTTACCGCCGGCGGCGTCTCACTCGACGAAGTCGTGTCGAAGACGATGCAGTCCAGACTTGCCAAAGGTCTTTTTTTCGCCGGAGAGGTGCTCGACCTTGACGGGGATACGGGAGGTTACAATCTGCAGATGGCTTTTTCGACCGGAGCCCTTGCCGGGCAGAGCGCAGCCAAATACGTCCGCTCGCTATAATATATTCACTTTTTTGCCGCAGAAAGAGAACCAGTCTCCCTTGCGCAGCGATATGCTGGCAGGCAGGCTCACGGCGACGATGTCTGTGGCCCTCAACGAACTTCTCCGGCTGACGGTGACGACAGCTTCTGCCAGCAGGCTTTCCTCGAAATCATCCTTGCTGAACCAGGGCTCTCCGTTTATGCAGACCTCAAAGGCTCTGCCGGCTGCTTCGCTGATAGGTAGTGTGTCGCCTGATATGTAGGAAGTGCCGTCCATACAGCTTGCTTCCTGCGGATCTGATCCAGCTGCGTCCAGCAGGACACCGAACCCGAAGTTGTCGATGTGACGGCCTGCGAATCTTGCGCTGATGCATTTGCCTGCCTTGATGACCTTCGAATAGATGCAGGGAGTGAGAGTGACCTCTTCGATCCCGTCAGGGAGATAATAGTCGCACGCTTCCCGGTTCAGCGTCGTATCGGGACGGAAATAGTATCTGCCAGAAGGTTTCAGGACGGCGATATTCATCAGGCCTTCGTCTTTGACTCGAGATAGATGTCTGTGAGTACTTTCTTGGTGTCGAGCGTGAAGTCTCCGTTCATCATCCAGTCGTAGTAGCTCGGCTCGGAGCGGAGCACGTCGATGACCTTGCGGCCCTTGTGCTTGCCGAAGTTGAAGACCGGCTCGTCCTTTTCGTTAAGGATTATGCGGCCGGCATAGTCGGCGAGACGGTTGCGGGTGGTGAAGTCGGCGAGGAACTTGACGTCGTTCTGCAGAGTGCCTTCATACCTGTCGAGCTGGGCTTTGAGGACTTCGTAGGTAGCCCTTACATCTCCAAGGGCGGAGTGGGCGTCATCGAGGTTCTTGTTGCAGTAGAAAGCATAGGCGGCCACCAGCGTGCGCTGCTCCATCTTGTGGAAGATGTTCTGGACGTCAATGAGCTTCCTCTTGCGGAAATCGAAATCAACGCCGGCACGCAGGAATTCTTCAGCCAGCAGCGGGATGTCGAAACGGGTGGAGTTGTAACCTGCGATGTCGCAGCCTTCCATCCACTGGGCGAGAGACTTGGCTATCTTGCGGAAAACCGGCTGGTCCTTGACGTCGTCGTCGGTGATGTGGTGGACATCCTGCGCTTCCTTGGGGATGGGCATCTCGGGGTTGATGAGCCTGCGTTTCTCCTCGACGTGGCCGTCGGGGAAGACCTTTACGGCGGCGATTTCGACGATGCGGTCGCGCGCAACGTCAAGCCCTGTCGTCTCCAGATCGAAAAACAACAGGGGATTGTTGAGTTTGAGTTCCATTACGGACTATGAATTGAGCATAATCGGCATCAGCAGGGCGCAGAGCTCTTCTGAAGGATCCTTTTCGTCGGCTGAAACTATCAGGGCGGCACGGCAGCGGTCTGCCAGACACATACATACGTTTTCGAACGGCAGGTTGCTGAGGATCTCGGCGAGGAACGGAGCCTTGAAGCCGATCTCGATGTCGACACCGTCATACTGGCAGTTGAGCTTTTCGTATGCTGATATGGCGAAAGATGTGTCCTCGGCTGAAATCATAATCTCACCCGCAGATATCTTGAGGATGATGTGGCTGGTGGCCTGGTTTGAGCAGACTGCCACACGGCGGACAGCGTTGAGGAATTCGACGCGGCCGATGATCATCTTGTTCTGGTTGTTCTTCGGGATGACTGTGCGGTAGGCGGGATAGTTGCCGTCTACCAGGCGGCATACGAGGACGGTGTTGTCGAAAGCGAACATAGCGTTGCGCTTGTCGAATTTCACTGCGATGTCACCTTCGGCTTTGGTGATGATGTTCTTCAGCACTGCGGCGGGTTTCTTGTGAAGGATGAAGGAGCATTTCTCTTCGCCCTTGACGGAGAAGACTGTGTAGCACACCAGCTTGTGGGCGTCTGAAGCGACTACCGAGGTGCCGGTGGTGTCGATGTCGAAGAAGATACCGTTCATTACGGGCCTGAGCTCCTCTTCGGCTGTGGCGTAGATGGTGTCGTTGATGCCGTTCAGAAGGATATTGGCGGGAATGGCAAGACTGTTGGCATCCTCTGCGATGACGGGGAACACGGGATAGTCCTCGGCAGGGAAGAACGGAATCTTGGAAGCACCGCTCGACCAGATGATGTTGAGCGATGAAGCTTTGTCAGTGAGGAATGTGAGGGGCTGGTCCGGAAACTCCTTGAGGGAATCGATGAGGAGCCTTGCGGGAACGGCGGCTGCACCCTCTTCGAGGACCTGCTCTACGGGAAGGCTGGTGCGGAGGGTGGTCTCTCCGTCAGAAGCGGTGACTGTAAGGGAGTTGTCCTTGAGGTCAAAGAGGAAATTGTCCAAAATTGCAAGGGCAGGCTTGTTTGCTAATACTCTCGAAACGGACACCAGTCCGCGGAGAAGTTCCGAACTTGATAATACGAATCTCATATCACTGATGTTAAATTATAATCTTGTTTGCTAACATACAAAGATAGTAAAAACTATCTAAACCGCATATGATTTTGGCATATAATTTGACCGGAAAACGCCCCGGAAATTATTAACATACGACATATGAAAAAAGGTTTATTGATTGCGGCTCTGTCTGTCATTTTGTCAGGCGTAGTCTCATATGTGGTCGCAGGCAAAGTGGCTGAGCAGACCAACGAAGTAACTGAATTCAAGAAAGAACTCATCACAGAACAGAATGGCAGCAGGCAGGACCGCAAGGTGGTCCGCAGCGACAGGGATGTCATGACCGGCACCTATTTCAGCGATGCCGCCGAGATGGCTGTCAATTCCGTAGTATATGTTAAAGTAGTCAAGAAGGCCCGTCAGCAGGCCCCTTCATCAATGTTCGACTATTTCTTCGGCTTCGCCAACACTCCCCAGGACCAGGTGGGTGTGGGGTCAGGCGTGATCATCTCTGACGACGGATACATTGTCACAAACAACCACGTGGTTTCAGGCGCCGACGAGGTGCAGGTGACCCTCTACGACAATACCGTCCTTCCTGCCACCGTCATCGGTACTGACGAGGCCACCGACCTGGCCCTGCTCAAGGTGGAAGGCAGCGGTTTCCAGGCTCTCGAGATGGGCGACTCCGATGATCTGAGACTCGGCGAGTGGGTGCTTGCCATCGGCAGTCCCTACGACCTGCGCTCTACCATCACCGCAGGTATCGTCAGCGCTAAAGGCCGTTCGTTCCCCAACTACGACGGCTCCTACAGGGTTGAGTCATTCATCCAGACCGACGCCGCCGTCAATCCCGGCAACAGTGGCGGCGCGCTCGTCAACA
>JAFXPV010000014.1 GCA_017527625.1 Bacteroidales bacterium
ATTTTCAGCCGCGATGAGAAGAAGCAGGACGATATGCGCCACGATTTTCAGGCCAGGATGCCGGAAGTGGCTGCCAAAATCAAGTTTTACATCGGTGACGTGCGGAACCGCAGCACACTGAAATATGCGATGCAAGGGGTGGACTATGTGTTCCACGCTGCTGCGCTGAAGCAGGTGCCCAGCTGCGAGTTCTTCCCGATGGAGGCTGTGAAGACTAACGTCATCGGCACTGACAACACGCTTGACGCGGCCATCGAGGCCGGAGTGAAGTGCGTCATCTGCCTATCGACCGACAAGGCCGCCTACCCTATCAATGCGATGGGCATCACGAAGGCCATCGAGGAGAAAATTGCAGTGGCCAAGAGCCGTTACAGCGGTGCCACCAAGATCTGCTGCACCCGCTATGGCAACGTGATGTGCAGCCGCGGCAGCGTGATTCCGCTTTGGATCGACCAGATCCGCAAGGGCAACCCCATCACACTGACCGAGCCGAAGATGACCCGCTTCATTATGAGCCTCGAAGAGGCTGTAGACCTCGTGCTCTTCGCATTCGAGCACGGTCAGAACGGTGACATCCTGGTTCAGAAAGCTCCCGCCTGCACCATCCAGACCCAGGCCGAGGCAGTCTGCGAACTGTTCGGCGGCAAGAAGGAGGACATCAAAGTTATCGGCATCCGCCATGGCGAGAAGATGTACGAGACCCTGCTGACCAAAGAAGAGTGCGCCAAGGCCGAAGATATGGGCAATTTCTACCGCGTGCCGGCCGACAACCGCGACCTCAACTACGACAAATTCTTCAAAGAGGGCGACAGCAAGCGTGCTACCATCGAGGAATTCAACAGCGACAATACCCGCCGTCTGAATCTCGAGGAGACAAAGGCCAAAATCGCCAGCCTCACATACATCCAGAATGAATTGAACGGCATCCCCAATCTCGTCTGACAATGAAGATACTGGTAACAGGCGCCAAAGGATTCGTCGGCAAGAACCTCTGCGCCCAGCTCAATAACATCAAGGACGGCAAGGCGCGTTGCTACGGCGATGTGCAGGTGGAGGCTGTGTATGAGTATGACCTGGACAGCACTCCTGAGGAGCTGGACGAGTGGTGCGCTTCGGCCGACTTCGTGTTCAATCTGGCAGGCGTGAACAGGCCTAAGGAGACCTCGGAGTTTATGGAGGGCAACTTCGGCTTCGCTTCGACGCTGCTCGACACCCTGAAAAAGCACGGCAACCGCTGCCCGGTGATGCTGTCTTCGTCGCAGCAAGCCTCGCTGACCGGCCGCTTCGGCAATAGCGAATACGGCCGCAGCAAGAAGGCCGGCGAAGATTTGTTCCTGCAATACGGGGCTGAGACTGGCGCGAGGATGCTGGTGTACCGCTTCCCTAACCTCTTTGGAAAGTGGTGCCGGCCGAACTACAATTCTGCCGTGGCGACGTTCTGCAATGCGTTTGCCAACGATCTGCCCTACACTGTCAACGACCCTTCGGTGGAGCTGGAGTTGCTCTACATCGACGACCTGGTGGACGAGATGATCGCCTGCCTGCGCGGCGAGGAGCATCGCTGCGAGTTCGACGGGCTGGACGTTGTGCCGGCCGCCGATGGCCGCTACTGCTATGTGCCGGTGACCCACAAGGCGACGCTGGGCGAGATTGTCGAGCTGCTGAAGGAGTTTGCCGCTCAGCCGCAGACACTGATGATTCCGGAGATTCCGGCAGGATCGTTTGCCAAGAAGCTGTATTCGACATACCTCAGCTATCTGCCCTACGAAAAGACTGCCTTCCCGCTCAAGATGAATGTCGACGACCGCGGCAGCTTCACCGAGCTTGTCCATACCCTCAATTGCGGTCAGGTGAGCATCAATATCAGCAAGCCAGGCATCACAAAGGGCCAGCACTGGCACAACACCAAATTTGAGCAGTTCATCGTGGTCAAGGGCCACGGCCTCATCCAACAGCGCAACCTCAATGATCCTTCCGGCCGAGTGCTGGAGTGGGAGGTTTCCGGTGACAAGATTCAGGCGGTGCATATGCTGCCCGGCTACACGCACAATATCATTAACCTCTCTGATACCGAGGATTTAGTGACCGTAATGTATTGCAACGAGGTCTTCAATCCGGATAAGCCGGATACGTTTTTTGAACCAGTGGAAAATAAAGACTAAAAGATATGGCACAATTCAAGAATAACGGGAAGCTTAAGCTTCTGATCATCGTCGGCACCCGCCCGGAGATCATCCGCCTGGCCGCAGTTATCAATAAATGTCGTGAATATTTCGACTGCCTGCTGGCGCACACCGGCCAGAACTACGACTACAACCTCAACGGCGTGTTCTTCAAAGATCTGAAGCTGGCCGACCCCGATGTTTATATGGAGGCTGTCGGCAGCGACCTCGGCGAAACGATGGGCAACATCATTGCCAAGAGCTACCAGTTGATGGTGCAGGTGAAGCCGGACGCCGTACTGGTGCTGGGCGACACTAATAGCTGTTTGTCGGTCATCGGCGCCAAGAGGTTGCATATCCCCATCTTCCATATGGAAGCCGGCAACCGCTGCAAAGACGAGTGCCTGCCCGAAGAGACCAACCGCCGCATCGTCGACATCATTTCTGACGTCAATATGGCCTACAGCGAGCACGCCCGCCGCTATCTGGCCGACTGCGGCCTGCCGAAGGAGCGCACTTACGTGACCGGCAGCCCGATGGCAGAAGTGCTGCATCAGAATCTGGCAGAGATCGAGGCCTCCGACATCCATACCAGGCTCGGGCTGCAGAAAGGCCGGTACATCCTGCTGAGCGCCCACCGCGAGGAAAACATCGACACAGAAAAGAACTTCCTGAGCCTGTTCAACGCCATCAACGCAATGGCTGAGAAATACGATATGCCGATTCTGTATAGCTGCCACCCGCGCTCACGCAAGCGCCTGGAGGCATCAGGCTTCAAGCTTGACCGCCGCGTGATCCAGCACGAGCCTCTCGGCTTCCACGACTACAACTGCCTTCAGATGAATGCCTTCGCAGTAGTGTCTGACAGTGGCACCCTACCCGAAGAAAGCAGCTTCTTCACCTCAGTAGGCCACCCCTTCCCTGCCATCTGCATCCGCACCTCGACAGAACGCCCCGAGGCCCTCGACAAGGCTTGCTTCTTCATCGCCGGCATCGACGAAAAGAGCCTCCTGCAGGCCGTCGACACCGCCGTCACAATGAACGCCGCCGGCGACCACGGCCTCCCCGTCCCCGACTACATCGACGAAAACGTCTCCACCAAAGTCGTCAAGATCATCCAGAGC
>JAFXPV010000015.1 GCA_017527625.1 Bacteroidales bacterium
AAGCTTGTTGTAGATCAGCTCAGTGCCTTCCTTTGCAGATGCTGCGTCATCAGAATCCTTCATCGCTGCGAGAGCTCTCTCAAAATCGTCGACAATCGGGAGCATATCCTTGACCAGCTTCTCGTTGGCGAGGTCGATCAGGTCCATACGCTCCTTGGCCGTACGGCGGCGGTAGTTGTCGAACTCTGCGGCCAGACGCAGATATCTGTCGTTAGACTCTGCAAGCTTGCCCTGCAGCTCTTTAACCGCCTTGGATGCAGGCTGCTCTTCGGCAGGTTCTTCCTGCTGTCCGGCCTCTTCCTTCACCTCTTCTGTCTGAGGAGCCTCCTGGCTTGCTGCAGCCTTCTGCTCTTCATCTTTTTTATGATCCATATGTTTGTTTTTCTTTGACATAGTATGCGTTTTTTATGTGTCGCAAAGATAGAACAAATTATTTGCCAACTGGCAGCAGTGCGACAAAATGGCAGAAGTGCAGTTTGCTTTATGAAAAAAATGGTATTTTTGCCGCTCGTTACACAACTGATTCAGACGAATATGGACAACCAGGGCAACGCCATTCTGCTGATCCACTGTCAGGACACGCCAGGCATCATAGCCGAAATCACCAATTTCATCACCGTCAACAAGGGAAACATCGTCAACCTCGACCAGCACGTTGACCACGGCGCCAACGCCTTCTTTATGAGGATCGAGTGGCAGCTTGAGAAATTCCTCATCCCCAAGGACCGCATCGGGGAATATTTCCAGACCCTCTATGCCAACAAGTACGGTATGGAATTCTGGCTGTACTTCAGCGGACAGAAGCCCCGTATGTGCATCTTCGTCTCGAAGATGTCGCACTGCCTCTATGACATTCTGGCAAGATATTCAGCCGGCGAATGGAACGTCGACATCCCTCTGATCATCAGCAATCACGAAGACCTGAGGCCTGTTGCGGAGCAGTTCGGCATACCTTTCAACGTGTTTGAAATAACCAAGGAAAACAAAGCCGCCCAGGAAGCCGCAGAGATGAAACTGCTGGAAGAGAACGGCGTGACCTTCATAGTCCTCGCCCGCTATATGCAGGTCATCAGCGACGAAATGATAGCACGCTATCCCAACAAGATCATCAACATCCATCACTCCTTCCTCCCGGCCTTCATCGGTGCCAAGCCCTACCACCAGGCCTACGAGCGCGGCGTCAAGATCATCGGCGCCACCAGCCACTATGTCAACGCAGAGCTTGACGCAGGCCCCATCATCGAACAGGACGTGGCACGCATCACCCACAAGGACAGCGTGGACACCCTCGTCAGCAAGGGACGCGACCTGGAGAAGATAGTCCTCTCCCGTGCGGTCAGCAAGCACATCGACCGCAAGATTCTGGTGTTCCGCAACAAGACCGTGATTTTCGACTAGAGGAACGGAGGCCAGCTCACCGGAGCCGTCACCGTGATTTCTTCCTTCCGCGTAGGATGCGTGAAGCTTATGCTGCGTGCGTGCAGGCATATTCCGCCGTCCTTGTTGGAGCGCGGAGCCCCATATTTAAGGTCACCCTTGATGCAGCAGCCGATTTCTGCCAGCTGGCAGCGGATCTGATGATGCCGCCCGGTGAGAAGCTCCACTTCCACAAGATGGTAGCGGTCGAACGACTTCAGCAACTTGTAGCGCAGCCTCGCCTCTTTTGAATCGGGCTTCTGCTGGAGGCTCGCATATGACTTGTTCTGCTTTTCGTTGCGCACCAGCCAGTGCTTCAGCTCTCCTTCGGCAGGCTTCGGAGCGGCGCAGGTCAGTGCCCAGTATGTCTTGTGGACGCTGCCGTCACGGAAGGCCTCGTTCATCCTTTCGAGGCTCTTGCTGGTCTTAGCAAAAAGTGCTACGCCGCTGACAGGACGGTCCAGACGATGGGGAACTCCCATAAAGACGTGGCCGGGCTTGCCGTCGCGCTGCGCGATGAAGCGCTTCAGAGTCTCGCTCAGGGCTTCGTCGCCCGTCTTGTCGCCCTGGACTATCTCGCCCACCTTCTTGTTGATCACAAGCACGTGGTTGTCCTCATAGAGTATGCGCGAGGCTATGTCTTCGTATTGTTCCGGCTGAAGTTCTTCGTAAATCATAGTGCGAATTAACTAAAATTAATCGGTTATTTCCTACTTTTGCCCTGTTAATACATTCCAGATGGACAGACTCCTTGCCATAAAGATAGGCAGCAACGTGCTCACACGCTCCGACGGAAGGCTGGATATCACCAGGCTCTCTGCCCTTGTCGACCAGATCAGCGACCTTCGCCGCGAAGGATACAAGGTAATTGTCATCACCTCGGGTGCCGTAGCCAGCGGCCGCAGCGAAATCAAAGTGGACCACGAGCTGGACGACGTTTCGCAGCGCCAGCTGTTTTCATCCGTAGGCCAGGCCCGCCTGATGCACAACTACTACCAGTTCTTCAGGGAGCAGGGCTTCAGCTGCGGACAGGTGCTCACGACCAAGGACCATTTCACAGATGAGACCAGCTACCTCAACCAGAAAAACTGTATGCAGGTAATGCTGGATGCCGGCATCATCCCCATCGTGAACGAGAACGACACGGTAGCGATCCAGGAGCTGATGTTCACCGACAACGACGAACTGGCAAGCCTGATAGCTTCGATGATGGGTGTCGACGCCCTCTTCATCCTGAGCAATGTGGACGGAGTGTTCACCGGCGACCCCGCAGACCCGGCCAGCAGGCTGATACGGGAGATCGACCCGGCTGACGACTCGATACTGGAATACATAGGCGAGAAGAAATCCACCAACGGCCGCGGCGGAATGAAGACCAAGTTCAGCGTAGCAAGGAAGATTGCGTCGCAGGGCATCGAGGTCGTCATCGCCAACGGCAAGAGGGACGACATACTGACCGACATCCTTCACGGCAGCGGAGACGTCCCCTATTCACGTTTCAAAACCAACCGATAATATGAGCGAAGTAAAGAATATGCTCGCCGCAGCCGCAAAGGCTGCAGGCTGTATGTGCGACATAGACGACGCAACCGTCAGCAAGGTGCTGACAGACCTCAGCGATGTCCTTGTGGCAGAGACCGGCTTCATCCTTGCGCAGAACGCCCTGGACCTTGCGAAGATGGACCCTTCCAACTTCAAGTATGACAGGCTGAAACTCACTGCCGACAGGATTGCCTCTCAGGCCGCCGATATGGCCAACGTGGCGAAGCTGGAGAGCCCGCTCGGCAAGGTGCTGTCATCAGCTACCCGTCCCAACGGAATGGCCATCAGCAAGGTAAGCGTCCCTATCGGAGTGGTGGGCGTCATCTACGAAGCCAGGCCCAATGTCACCAGCGATGTCTTCTCGCTCTGCATCAAGTCGGGCAACGTCACCGTCCTTAAGGGCGGCAGCGACGCGGCCAATTCCAACGAGGCGATAGTTTCCGTCATCCATAAGGTCCTGGAGAGCAACGGGCTTGACCGCAGCATCTGCACTCTGCTGCCTTCAAGCCGCGAAGCCACCGCAGAACTGCTCGACGCCCACGACTACGTGGACATCATCATCCCCCGCGGAAGTTCTTCACTCATACAGTATGTCAGGGAGAACTCGAAGGTGCCTGTCATCGAGACGGGCGCCGGAGTCTGCCACACTTATTTTGACGCTGCCGGAGACCTGCCAAAGGGACGCGACATCGTCTTCAACGCCAAGACCCGCCGCGTGAGCGTATGCAATGCCCTCGACAGCCTGCTGGTCCACTCGTCAAGGCTGGCAGACCTTCCGGAGCTTTGCGCGAAACTTGCTGAAAAGGATGTCGTCATCTACGCTGACGAAAGGGCATACGCCGCACTCAACGGACACTATCCCGCAGCGCTGCTTCAGCACGCTCTGCCGGAGCATTTCGGCAAGGAGTTCCTGGCCTATGCGATGAGCATTCGCATCGTGGATTCACTCGGGCAGGCCCTGGAGCACATTGCCACATTCGGCTCGAAGCACAGCGAATCCATCGTCACCGAAGATGAAGCCGCGAAAGAGACTTTCCTCCGCAAGGTCGACGCAGCCTGCGTCTATGCCAACGTATCCACTGCCTTCACAGACGGAGCGCAGTTCGGCTTCGGAGCGGAAATCGGCATCAGCACCCAGAAACTCCACGCCCGCGGCCCGATGGCCCTTCCCGAGCTCACCACCGATAAATATCAGATTACCGGCAACGGCCAGACCCGCTGGCCGTAGGACACTCTAGAACGTCACCCTCCAACTGAAGTTGGGAAGGATGGGCATCAGGGCGATTTCTTTCCAGGATTCGGTTTCAGCGTCAAAGTACAGCATGAAGGGGTTGAAGTGGTTGGTCACGTTGCAGACACCCACGTTGACAGTGTTCTCGGTGCGGCCTAAGTTG
>JAFXPV010000016.1 GCA_017527625.1 Bacteroidales bacterium
CTTCTCTCCAGAAGTGCTGCCATTCGTAACCGGCCATTATATCGAAGTGATGGTTCTCGTTGAAATCCTTCAGATACTGGGCATATGCGGTAAGAGAAGAGTTGCGTTTGTTGATCTGCTCCCATCCGTTGTATCCATAATAGATGCTGGTGGGGTTGCTGCGCGAACCGATGGTGGTCTGCTTGCCGGAAGACAAGTCGCCGCCAAGGTTGAGGTGCAGGTGCAGGTCTTCGAATCCGTGGATCTTATAGTCCATCTCAACGCTGCCGATGTAAGCGGTTGAGCGGGCCTTGTCGCTGTAGAGATTCTGGTCGAGGTCGGCTACCGGGTTTGCCGGGGCGTTGCGCTCCCAGGTGGTAGGCCAGCTGGCATCCTTGTATTCGCTGTTGGCGCGCCACTGGAAATATCCGCCGAAGTTTGCTGCATCTGCCGATGTTTTGTCATAGATAGACTGGGTAGGGTCCATCCTGATGGCATCGCCGATGGCGCGTGAGTTCGCGTAAGAAGTCCAGGCAACCATTGACTTGCCGCTGACATTGACAGTCAGGTGCTTGTCAAAGAATGTGGGGTTGAGGTTGAGGGATCCGGTGAGACGCTTGAAGTCAGAAGTCTTGAGGATACCCTGGTCGCCGGTGTAACCTACGGACACGCGGTAAGGAAGGGCCTTGATCGAACCGGTGAGAGTTACGTTGTGGTCCTGGCCAAATGCAGTGCGGTAGATTTCACTCTGCCAGTCTGTGTTTGCCTTGCCCATTGCAAGCACTGCAGGATCATCCGGAGCGAAGAGGCTGTTGATGAGAGAGCGGTATTCGTCGCCGTTGAGCACGTCGACGCTCTTTCTGCGGGTTGATACGGTGAATGAACCAGAGTAGGTCACCTTAGGTGCCTGGTTGGCCATACCTTTCTTGGTGGTGATGATGATGACACCGTTAGATCCGCGTGAACCATAGATGGCGGTTGCAGATGCGTCCTTGAGGACGTTGAAACTTTCGATATCGGCCGGGTTCACCAGTGACAGGGCGTTGGAAAGACCTTTGACGCCGTTGTTGTCAATGGCGAGACCGTCGATGACGATCAGCGGGTTGTTTGAGGCGTTGAGTGAAGAACCGCCGCGGATACGGATGTTGGAAGCTCCGCCAGGTGCACCACCGTCTGAAGTGACGGCGACACCGGCGATCTTACCGGTCAACATATCCTGGGGATTGACAACCACACCTTTGTTCTTGGTGTCAGGCCGCAGAGCCGTGACAGAACCGGTAAGGTCGCTCTTCTTGACGGTACCGTAACCGATGACCACTACTTCGTCGAGGAATTCTGCGTCCTCTGCGAGAGTAACGGTTGCGGGTACGTCAGAAGCCTTGAAGGTCTGGGTGGAGTAGCCGATGCAGCGGAATTCCACAATCGCATCAGCAGAGCTCACCGTCAGGCTGTAATTGCCGTCGAGGTCGGTCGAGGTGCCGTTGGTGGTACCCTGTTCGAGTACCGTGGCGCCGATGACGGGACCTAACGCATCGACAATCACACCCTTAACCTCGTATTTGCCGCTTTGTGCAAATACGCTTGCGGACAGTACGGCTGACGCCGTGAATGCCGCGAGGATGGTTAGGATTCTTTTCATACAATGTTTATTTGGTTTGTTTGGTATTTATGATTCTTACGGCCAGGGTACCGAGGCAGAGCAATACTCCCGCAGAAAGGAGCATCATCGCCTGGTTGCCGCCGAGAACTTTCAGGAGGAGGCCGCCGAGTGCAGCGGCGATTATCTGCGGCAGGCAGATAGTACAGTTGAACAGACCCAGATATGTTCCCATATGGGATGTTCCCTGCAGCGAGTTGGTCAGCAGGGTGAAGGGCAGGGCGAGCATTGCAGCCCAGGCGGCACTAACGAGCAGATAGCTTACGAAAAGTGCGTACTGGTTATGCAGGAACGCGGCGCTTGCGAATCCGACTGCACCTATGAGCAGGCTCACGACGTAGGCGGTCTTCACATTTTTGAACTTGGGAATCATTATTGCCCACAGTATCGAACCTACGGCCTGGACGGCGAAGAGGACTCCGACCCAGTTGCCGGCGGCCTGGTAGCCTGCGGAAGCAGTGTCGGTCGTACCCCAGCAGTTGGCTGCGATGGCACCGTTGGTATAGGTCCACATAAACAGGAAGGCCGACCAGCAGAAGAACTGCACGAGTCCTACTGTCCAGAAGGTCTTGGGCGCCTTGGCAAGCAGCTTGACGAAGCCTTGCTTCTCTTCTTCAGACTCGGTTGTCCCGTTGTACAACCTGTATTCCTCAGGGTTGTACTCCTTGACCTTTGCAAAGGTATAGAGCACGCAGGCTATGAGGATGGCTGCGCCGACATAGAAACTCCAGACCACTGAGGGCGGGATGACGCCTTTGGGGGCTGTGTTGGCAATTCCAATCCAGGTGAAGAAGATAGGGAGGAGGTATCCTACGAGCGAACCTGCGTTGCACAGCAGGCTCTGGATGCTGTAGGCGCGTGTCTTCTGCTCCTCGTTCACCATATCGCCGACCATCATCTTGAAAGGCTGCATCGCCACGTTGATGGAGGTGTCAAGGAAGATGAGGGATAAGAGGCCGAACCACATGGCTCCGTTAAGTCCGAGCAGCAGCCGGGTAGAGAAATGCAGGCTGCCGGCATTGGGCAGGAATGCCATCACGAGCACAGCAACGATCGCGCCCACCAGCAGGTAGGGCTTGCGGCGGCCGAGGCGGCACCCGGTCCTGTCGGACCACTTGCCTATGAGGGGTTGAACTATCATTCCCATCAGGGGGGGGAGTATCCAGAAGAAGCTCAGCTGGTGCGGATCTGCACCAAGCGTGGCGAATATGCGCGAAATGTTTGCGCTCTGGAGCGCGTAGGCGATCTGGACGCCGAAGAACCCGAAACTCAGATTCCACATTTGCGCGGTTGACAATGAGGGTTTGGTGGCCATCAGATTAATGTTACAACAAAAACTAAATTACAATCCTTTCCGATGCCTTTCACGCGCGCGCGACGGATTGCGGAGAAAATCCGGACGAATTTGCGGTTTTGGGGGATGAATTTTTATATTTGTAGGACAGAATCAATCAAATATGGGAGATCTTTCAAGAAAGACTGCTTTCTGGCTGGTAATGGTCTTTACGGCTCTGCACGCGCTCACCTGCATCGCGTGCCGTGCGATGGGGGCGGAAGACACGCAGGCTCTGACGTTGCTCACCCTGGCGATGGTCTTCATACTCTGCAACCAGAGCGGACTCAAGATTTATTTCACCCTGGTGGCGCTTGTGATGATCAATGTGATGGCATACCTCATCGGCAACGCGCTTCCCACGATGCTCATCCCGCTGATGGGAGAAAGTATGTGGGTTTACGCCATTTCCACTTCGTTCACGACGCTGGTGCTCGGGCTCATCCTCCTGCTGATGATACATCTTCTTTTGCGCAGTCCCCTTTTTGTTAATATGATGAAGGATCCCCAATTGCCGGAGGCTTCTCCCAAAGAGTACAGACAGCGCTGGATTGTGCGCTCGGGTGACCGCATCGTTCCTGTCCCGACCGATCAGATTGCCTGTTTCTACTCTAAGGACAAGTGCAACTACCTTCTTACCGGTGACGCTGAGCGCTACATAGTAGACTCCACTATGGACGACATAATGAAAGGTCTCGATCCGGAGCGCTTCTTCCGCATCAACCGCAGTTGCATACCCGCCCTGGCTTCCATCGAAAGTGCTGTGGTCAATTCAGGCCGCTACAAGGTCGAGGTCAAGCCCAGGCCGGACGATGTCTCGACCCTTGTGACGCGCTCCCGCGAAGAAGAGTTCCTGCGCTGGCTTGAGAAGGTGTAATTGATAATTAATGATAATATGAATCTCAATCTGTCATCAACAATCACTACGGACCGTTATCCTCTGCGGCGGGAAATCATCCGGTTGAGCCAGGCTGTCGGTAAACCTCTGCTCAGGCTGTCGGCTAAGGATTATATGGATCACGGGCTGTGGCACTTGACTGAAAAGTACGGTTCCGCAGCACAGACAAATATTGAAGTGTTCAACCAGTTGCAGCATACCATCACCGGGTGGCCGGGAGGAAAGCCCGATGCCGACGACTCGACACGTCCTGAACGCGCACAGCC
>JAFXPV010000017.1 GCA_017527625.1 Bacteroidales bacterium
AGGCTCGTCGAGCAGCAGCACGTCGGGCTCCTTGAGCAGCAGCCTGCAAAGAGCCACCCTGCGCCTTTCTCCACCCGAGAGATTGGCTGTCAGCGCATCCGGATCGGGGCATTGCAGCGCATCCATAGCCCTCTCGAGCTTGCTGTCGATGTCCCAGCCGCCGAGGTGTTCTATCTTTTCCGTGAGCTCGCCCTGACGCTCGATGAGAGCGTTCATCTGGTCGTCATCCATCGGCTCGGCGAACTTCATATTCACCTCTTCATATTCCCTGAGGGCATCCATTACCTCCTGCACACCTTCCTACACGACTTCTTTCACAGTCTTGGAGTCATCGAGCTGCGGCTCCTGCTCCAGGTAGCCCACGCTGTAGCCCGGAGCCCAGACCACTTCGCCCTGGTATGACTTCTCAAGCCCTGCGATGATTTTCATCAGCGTAGACTTTCCAGCTCCGTTCATTCCGACGATGCCGATCTTGGCTCCGTAAAAGAACGACAGGTAGATGTCCTTGAGTATGACTTTGTTGTTGTGGGGCAGAATCTTGCCCACCCCGTTCATCGAGAATATTATCTTTTCATCCATAGTTGAAAACAGGTCACTTGCCGAGAAGACTTATGATGATATCTACGCAGCCGTCGATGCCGAAGCGGCTGCTGTTCAGGCAGAGGTCATAGCTGGAGCTGTCGCCCCACTCTTTGAAAGTGTAGTAATTGTAGTAAGAGGTACGCCGGCGTTCGCCCTGGTCGATATATTTCTCAGCCTCCTTCTCAGAAAGGCCCTGCTTCGCCGCAATCCTTGCTATGCGGTCACGTTTGTCGGCGTTGATGAATACGCTCAGCATTCCCTTGCGGTCGCGGAGGACATAGTCGGCGCAACGGCCCACAAAGATGCCCGACCCTTCGTCGGCCAGCTGGCGTATGATGTCGCTCTGGGTCTTGAAAAGACCGTCTTCCGATATGGTGCTGTCAAGGGTATACCCTGCATCTATGTAATTGCTGCTGCGCTGGCCGAGGAAGCGGGCGAAACGGCCGGCCGGAGCCGGCTTCTCGTCAGTCTTTTCAAAGACATCCTCACTCAGGCCGCTTTTCTTCGCAGCAATCTCTATGAGTTCCTTGTCATACACCTTTATGCCGAGCCGCTCCGACAGCTTGTGCGCTATTTCAAGGCCACCGGCGCCGATGCTCCTTCCGAGGGTTATCAAAATCTGACTTTCCATAGGCTGTTATTCTAAGACGGCCTTTTCGTCCTGGCCGAAGGTTTTCATCAATCTGGATATCATCAGCAGAGCGATCAGGGCGGCGACTATGTCAGAAGCCGGCATACTCCACCAAACGCCGTCGGTACCCCACAGACGGGGGAAGACGATAAGGAAGGGCAGCAGGAAAAGCAGCTGCCTGCTGAGAGACAGGAATATGGCTTTGCGCGCATAACCGATGCTCTGGAAGAAGCTGGTAGCCACGATCTGGTAGCCGACTATCGGGAATATTGCCACTATTATCCTGAGCGCGTGGCTTGACAGCTCCTTAAGCTCTGCATCCCTGGTAAAGAGGGACACCATAGCGTTGGGAATCAGCTCTCCGGCAAGGAAGGCCAGAGTAGTGGTGACAGTAGCGCATATTATGGTAAGCGTAAGCACTTTCTTCACCCTTGGGTACAACTTTGCGCCATAGTTGTAACCTGCGATGGGCTGCATACCCTGAGTGAAGCCCATAATGAGCATTATGAACAGGAACACTATGCGGTTCACGATGCCGTAGGCGCCTATGGCCATATCTCCGCCGTGGAACTGCAGCTGACGGTTGATCAGGATCACCACGAAACACGAAGCCACGTTCATCAGGAACGGAGCCATACCTATGGACAGGGAGCGCTCGGCGATCTTGAAGTCAAAATGGAACACCTCCTTGCTGAAATGGACGACGTGGTTCTTGTCGGAAAGCATCTTCAGGATCCAGAGCAGGGACACTATCTGGGCAAGGATGGTGGCTATCGCAGCGCCACGGATGCCCATATCCAGCCCGAAGATGAAGATGGGGTCGAGGACGGTGTTGAGCCCGACCGCCAGCAGGGTGGCCGCCATCGCTTTCTTCGGCAGACCGCTGGCCCTCACCACTCCGTTCAAGCCGTGGTAGAGATGGGATATGACATTTCCCGCGAGGATTATGACCATATACTCACGGGCGTAAGGGATGGTGGCGTCACTGGCTCCGAAGAAATAAAGTATCGGATCCAGGAAGACCAGTCCCAGGATGGTGACAAGAAGGCCGATGCCGACATTCAGCATCACCACGTTGCCGAGGACCCTGTTGGCCATATAGTAGTTCTTCTGGCCAAGCAGCATCGAAATCAGGGTGACGGCTCCTACCCCGACCAGGGTACCGAAGGCGGTTGACAAGTTCATCAGAGGGAAGGTCACGGCAAGGCCTGCTATGGCCATAGGACCTACTCCCTGCCCGATAAAGATACTGTCGACCATATTGTAAAGGCTTGCTGCTGCCATTGCCACGATGGCCGGCATAGCATACTGCTTGAGCAGTTTGCCCACATTCTCGGTCCCCAGTTCGGTAGGAATCATAATGAGTTTTCGGCAGTCCTATTTGGATTTGGCGGTAAGAGCTGCCAGTGCTATCGAGTTCAACTTGGTGTCGATGCTGTCGGCACGGCTTGAAAGCACGCAAGGAGCTGCTGCGCCGGCCACGATGGCAGCCTGTTTGACACCCTTCATAAGCTGGGAGTTGCTCTTGTAGAAAACATTTGCACTCTCAATGTTGGGGAAGACAAGGCAGTCTGCGTCTCCGGCAACTTCGCTCTTGAGTTTCTTGATGGCCACAGCCTCGGGGCTGAGCGCTACGTCGAGGGCGAGAGGTCCGTCACCAACGCAGCCTTTGATCTGGCCGCGGTCGCACTTCTTGCTGAGGATTGCCGCATCGACGCAAGCCTGCATACCCTCCATCATCTGCTCTGTAGCTGCGATGAATGCAACCTTGGGAGTCTGGATGCCGAAGGCTTTGGCCACGTTCACCAGATATTTGGTGATAGCTTCCTTCTGCTTGAGGTCGGGAGCGGGAATGACGGCCATATCGCCGAGTATGATGAATTTGTGGTAATTCGGATTCTGGAGCACGCTTACGTGGCTCAGGACAGCCTTGGGAGGCAGCAAGCCGCGCTCCTTGTTGAGGATGCCGCGCATATACTTGTCAGTGCTGCAGAGGCCTTTCATAAGGATGTCGCCATTGCCTTCACGGATGATGTCGATGGCCTGGGCGATGCTTGCCAGTTCGTCCTTGTTGTCGACGATTTCGAAAACGGAAGCATCTATGCCTTCACGGGTGCAGACATCCTTGATCAAGTCGGCGTCTCCGACCAGAGTGGCGTCAACTATGCCCAGCGAGCAGGCCTTGTAAGCAGCGGTGATAGTATGGTCGTCGACAGCCCAAGCTGCGACAAGTCTTTTTTTGGGTTTCGAGCGCAGAGCCTCGAACATTTGGTCAAAATTGGTAATCATTATGTCAGTTTTTTAATTGTTTTCAATTTCGCTGTCTCTTTGTGCAGCCTTTTTCTTCATCTCGGTGACGATGTTCATAGTGTCGGTGGCGATGACAAGCTCCTCGTTGGTAGTCACGGCCATAACCTTCACTTTGGAATCCGGAGTGCTGAGGACGGCATCCACTCCCCTTGTGCCCTTGTTCTTTTCAAAATCGAACTTGATGCCCAGGTTCTCGAGTCCGGTGCAGACGAGTTCGCGCACGCGGTCGGAGTTCTCTCCGATACCGCCGGTGAACACTATCATATCCACCCCGTTCAGCACGGCCATATATGCACCAATGTATTTCTTGATGTCGTATGCAAGCTTCTTGAGAGCGAGTCCGGCGCGTTTGTACCCGGTACTCTCGGCATCCACAAGGTCACGGCAGTCAGAAGAGAAACCGCTCAGGCCCTGCAGACCGCTCTGCTTGTTCACCAGATTGTTGATGCCTGCCGCATCGAGGCCTTCCTTCTCCATCAGGAAGGTTACCACGCCTACGTCCAGGTTACCGCTGCGGGTTCCCATCGTGACGCCCTCCACGGGGGTGAATCCCATCGAAGTGTCCACCGAACGGCCGCAGTCGATAGCTGTGATCGAACTGCCGTTGCCGAGATGGCAGGTGATGAGTTTTGTTTGGTTGAGGCGCATACCGGCGAGCTTGCAGGCTTTCTCAGCAACATACTTGTGGCTTGTGCCGTGGAAGCCGAAACGGCGGATCTTGTACTTCTCGTAATAGGAATAGTCAAGTGCGTACAGATAAGCATAATCCGGCATACTCTGATGGAATGAGGTATCGAACACAGCCACTTGGGGTACGTCGGGCATCAGCTCCGACATAGCCTTGATGCCGGTGAGGTTTGCCGGGTTGTGCAGCGGCGCAAGCTCGCAGCACTTCTCTATCTTGTCGATCACGTCTGCGTCAATTGCCACGCTTCTGAAGAAATATTCTCCTCCGTGAGCCACGCGGTGACCTACAGCGTCAATCTGGGACAGGTTGTAAAGCACTCCGTATACAGGGTCCGTCAGGATTTCGAGAACGCTCTTAATGGCTTCCGTGTGGTTTGCAATCGGCTTCTCTACTTTATAGTCTTCCCTTTCGTCGACCTTATGGGTATGGCAGGCATTCATACTGCCGATGCGCTCGACAAGGCCTTTGGCCAGCAGAGTATTTTCAGAGGCGCTCATTTTCAGCACCTGGTATTTCAAAGAGGAACTGCCGCAGTTCAGAACAAGAATCTTCATACTTTAAATTGTTTTCATTAATCTTTCAAATGTAACAAAAATAAATGATATCTTTGTCTGCACAGGACATTGAAATGGGGAAAGGTAGAGACATAGTCATTTATGCATTTGCATACATTCTCGGGGACGTGCTTTGGCAAGTCCTTTTTTCTTTCTGTGGCATCCCTGCATATATCACGCTGGCCGCTCTGGCAGTTGCTGCAGTGTGCTTCTGCATCGCTGTCCTGAGCCGCTGCGGAGCGGCGGCCGCTCCTGCCAGACTGCTGACGGCCTGCTTCTGCATAACCGGAGCCCTGGGGGCCGTAGCCGGTGGCATCCCGCGTGAGGGAATGCTGCTCTTCGAAAAGGCCGCGGAGATGAAGGCTGCTGTCTCCAGACTGCTGGACAGCACCCTGCCGCCCGGCAGCGCAGATGAGCTGGCTGTTGCGAAAGCCCTTGCGATAGGAGACAAATCGATGATCAATGCCGCGCTCAAAAGCCGGTACCAGGCCAGTGGAGCAATGCACCTGCTGGCGCTGAGTGGGCTTCACGTTGGCGTAGTATATGCCTTCCTCAACGCTTTTCTGTCCGTGCTGGGGAACAGCCCCGCAGCCAAGGCCGTGAAAAGGACAGTCATACTCGCAAGCCTGTGGGGATTCGCGCTTGTATCCGGCTTGAGCAGCTCCATCTGCCGCGCCGTGACGATGATAACAGTCTACGAAATCTGCGGAGTGCTGAAATCCGACCGCAATATGCTGCGCTCACTGGCAATCAGCGCCCTGCTCATCTGCCTGTTCAATCCGGACGCTCCTTTCGGCATCGGTTTCCAGCTGTCATTCAGCGCCGTGACAGGCATATATTTCCTGTATCCCAGGATCAAGGCTCTGCTCAACTACCGAAGCAGGCTCCTCGGGTATATCTGGAATACGCTGGCTCTGTCCATCAGCTGCCAGGCCGCGACCGCGCCCCTTGCGTATCTGTATTTCGGCAGCTTCCCCAGATATTTTATGGTCACCAACCTGCTGGCCATCCCGCTCAGTTCGGCGGCTATGTGGTTGATGCCTATAACGATCGCTGCCCGGAACATTCCTTTCATCGGAGTGCCGGGCAGCAAGATTCTTCTTGGAATCTTTCAGACCTTGAATACAGTGATAAGTATTATTGCCTCGCTATGATTCTGCTGCAGGTCGTTCATTTGCTTTTGTCACATTGATTGTGCGCCCCATATGCTCGGTGCCGTTCAGAGCCTCGATAGCCCTCTCGGCGTCAGCGTCGTCCATCTCGACGAAACCGTAACCGCGTGAGCGGCGGGTCTCCTTGTTGATAATTATTCTTGCGGATGAAACTTCTCCAAACGGAGCGAAAAGCTCAATTAAATTTTCTCTTCTTGCCTTGAAACTCAAGCCATAAACGAAAATGGTCATATTGGTCAAACATTAGTAGGTTAAAAGTGGTATATCAAAGATAGCACTTTTTAACCTAAAAATGTCACAAAATCGCAATTAAATAACACACTTGTCGCTTCCGTCGAAGCAGTGGGTGCAGATGCAATTCTTTTCAAGGCCTATCGCGGCGACCAAGTTTTCGACGGTATTGAACTTGAGAGTATTCATCTTCAACTGCTTGCGGATGCTGTCCACCATAGCGCAGTACTTGTCGCTGCCGAACATCGCATATTCCTGAAGATGCTTGTCGTGACTGCCTTCGAGTTTTTCAATCACCCTGCGTGATATGAACTCGAGCGGAGACTTGGATGCGGAGTAGTTGAGGAAAGGACAGGTGAAGATAAGCGGAGGGCAGCTTATGCGGATGTGCACCTCTCGCGAACCGTGACTCTTGAAAGCTTCTACGTTGTCGCGAAGCTGGGTTCCGCGCACTATCGAATCGTCGCAGAATGCCACGCTGCGCCCTTTCATTATAGAATAGTTGGGGATGAGTTTCATCTTGGCAACCACATCCCTCATACTCTGGTCGGCAGGCATAAAACTTCGCGGCCAGGTGGGGGTATACTTGACCACTGCATTGCGGTAAGGTATGCCGCGGCCTTGGGCGTAGCCTATGGCCATACAGGTTCCAGAATCGGGGATAGAAGACACGATGTCAACCGGAGTGTCGTCCTGCCGGCCCATCAGCGAGCCCAGATTGTAGCGGACGTCATCCACGTTGACACCTTCGTAAGCAGCAGAAGGATAACCGTAATAAATCCAAAGGAAAGAGCAGATATGAAGCCTGCCGCGGGGTTCCAGAATCTGTTTGAAGCCGTCTGCCGTTATGAGCACTGCCTCTCCGGGGCCGAGTTCATAACATTTCTCGTAGCCGAGGTTGCAGAAACTGAAATCCTCGTTCGCCACGGCATAGGCATCTTCTTTCTTTCCTATCACGAGGGGCGTACGGCCGTTGAAATCTCTTGCAGCTATAATACCTTCCGGAGTCAGGAGCAGTATTGAGCAAGACCCGTAGACTTTGTGGTGCATATACTCGATTCCTTCGGCAAAGGTCGCACCTTCGGTGATGAGGTGGCATATCAGCTCGGTGGCATTTGTAGTGCCGTCGCTCATCTCCGTGAAGTTCTTGCCTGAATCCAGCACCTGCTGCTCAAGAGAATCTATGTTGCTGACTTTTGCGACTGACACTGCGGCAAACCTGCCCAGGTGCGAGTTCATCACTATCGGCTGGGATTCGTTGTCGCTGATGACTCCGATTCCGCTGTTGCCGGTGAACTTGTGAAGTTCAGATTCGAATTTGACCCTGAAATATGACTGTTTAAGACTGTGGATGGCGCGGACGAACGAACCGTCAGGATTGATGCCTGCCATACCGCCTCTTTTAGTTCCCAGATGCGAATGATAATCAGTGCCATAGAACAGGTCGGACACACATCTGTTCTTGGAAATAACTCCGAAAAGGCCCCCCATTGTTGTTAGTTTGTTTTAAATAAGGAAGGCTGCCGAGAGGGCAGCCTTCCTTGATATCGGTATTATTTATTCGCCTTTCAAGAAGTTGTTGTACTTCTCGTAATTTGCCTGATACTCTGCAGATCTGTCTCTAAACCTGTAGTAGATATTCTTCAGATAGTCAGCGATAGCTGTCTTGATCTGTTTGTCTTCAGTCATTGTGAATGATTTCTCGAAAGGATCAATGGCCTTCTCAAGATTTGCGTTGAGTTCCTCAACCATCTTGTTGTATTTGGCATCATCCATCTCAAGGCTGGCCTTCTCCTGGATTTCAACAGCGCGGTCGTAGTAGAGGATGGCGGTATTGAGGACACCATAGAGATATTTGGGATCAACCTCGCTTGACTTTGCGTAAAGCTCGAGAGCTTTGTCAAAATCGCCGAGTTTCTTGTAGGCGTCACCTTCTACATAATAGAGAGAGGCGTTGTCAGGGTCGTTCTTCTGGGCATTGTGAAGAAGAGTGAACAGTTTGTCGGGCTCAGTGTTGGTCGTGAGATAGTGGTTGATGAGTCCAACGAGGATGGCCTGGCTGTTCGGGAATTTCTCGAAACCGTTCTCGAGTGTCTTCATTGCAGTATCGTCATCACCAGCGGCCTTGTAGAGCTCAGCGAGGTTGGAGAAGACGTTACCGTCGTTGTAGTAACCTTTGTCCATGCAAGCTTTGTAGTGCTCCATAGCCTTGGCGCTGTTGCCGGCGATTGAAGCCATAAGACCAGCATTGTAGACACTCATTGAATCGAATCCGTTCAGAATCTTGCCGGCAGTAACCTTGGCTGCTTTCTCGAACTTTGTGCTTGCTGCGACTGCATTGCCTGCGAGGTACTCGCTGACAGCTTCACCGTAGATATCCTCGTGGATCTTGTTGGCCTTTTCAGCGTAAGCCTTGTTTGAGGCCGCCTTAGGATCGAGTGAGTAAGCTTTTTCAAGAGCCTCGAAGGCTTTGTCAAGAGGGTTGTCGACAACAGGTTTGGTAACTACCCAGAAGTCGAGGACACCGTCCCTGTAATAGAGGTCCTTGTTGTCATAAGAAACCACTTCGTAATCAGTTCCCTCAGCTCCTGCCTTGTGGCTGATGCCGGTAGCTTTCTGGCCTTTGAGGAACATATTTACGTCGTTTGCAGAACTACCTGCAAGGAGGTTCTGGGTCGGAGCGTCGAATGCTTTTACATAAGCGTCGCTGAGAGCAGTCCAGGTAGCTGCCTTAGCAGCTTTACCTGCATTCTGTGAAGCTGCGATTGCTTTATCCAATGCCTTCTTGGCATCAACAACCGCCTTAACTTCAGATGCGTTGGTACCTGCGCCAAGGGCTGCTGAGATTGAACCGCCGCCACCCTGAGGACCGCCGCCGGGGAAGCCGCCGGGGCCGCCGCCGCGCATTCCACCGCCACCCATAGGGGGCTGTGCCATTGTCATCATCGAAATTGAAGATGCAAGAACAAAAAGGAGAATCTTTTTCATTTCAGTGTAGATTAGTTGTTTATTTCTGTTTGTGTTTGCTGATTGTCTGAGTTCGGTTCGCTGACGGATTCTGTGTTTTCGGAACTTACGCTTTCTTCGCTCTTGTTCACCACACAGACAGCTGCGATGCTGTCGTTTTCCCTGATATTGATCAGTTTGACTCCCTGGGTCGCCCTGCCTGCCACCTTGATGTCCGAAACCGCCATCCTTATGGTGATGCCTGACTTGTTGATGATCATCAGGTCGTTGTCGTCGGTCACATCCTTTATGGCTATCAGCGGGCCTGTCTTTTCAGTTATGTTAATGGTCTTTACTCCCTTGCCTCCCCTGTTGGTTATGCGGTAGTCCATTATCCTCGATCTCTTGCCGTATCCGTTCTCGCTGACTACCAAAACCTGTGGCAGGTTCTCTTCCGGAATGTCACCTTCAACACAAATCATGCCAACGACTTCGTCGCCCTCTGAAAGGCTTATTCCACGCACTCCTGTAGCCGTTCTGCCTATCGCGCGGGCTTTGCTCTCGTGGAAGCTGCAGAGGTATCCGTCACGGCCGGCGAGCTGGATATAATTGTTGCCGTTGGTCAGACGGGCCTCGATGAGTGCGTCCCCTTCGCGGATGTTCACGGCGATGACGCCATTGGCGCGCGGACGTGAATACGCCTCGAGGGAGGTCTTCTTGATGATGCCGGACTTGGTGGCCAGAATTACATAGTGACTGTCGACATATTCCTTATCGTCAAACGACTTGACGTTGATGTAGGCCTGAACCACGTCCTCGGGCTCTATGTTGATGACGTTCTGGATGGCGCGGCCCTTTGAAGCCTTGGTGCCTTCCGGAATCTCGTAGACCTTGAGCCAGTAGCACTTGCCGTTCTTGGTGAAGAACATCATAGTGCTGTGCATATTGGCCACGTATATATGCTCGATAAAGTCTTCTTCGCGGGTGGTGCTGCCCTTGGAACCAATGCCGCCGCGGTTCTGGAGACGGTATTCGGTCAGAGGGGTGCGCTTGATGTAGCCGAGGTGGGAAATCGTGATGACCACGTCCTCGTCAGCGTAGAAGTCCTCGGGATTGAAGTCTTCGGCGCTCGGGGCTATCTCGGTGCGGCGCTCGTCGCCGTACTTGGCTATGAGGTCCTGCATCTCGTCCTTGATGATGCCGTACTGGAGGCTCTCGTCCGCAAGGATATCCTGCAGGTGGTGGATCAGGGCCTCGAGATCGTCATACTGGGCCTGGAGCTTGTCTCTTTCGAGTCCTGTCAGCTGGCGCAGACGCATCTCGACGATGGCGTCGGCCTGGGGCTCCGTGAAGCCGAACTTCTCCATAAGGCCGTCACGGGCTTCCTGCACTGTCTTGGACGCGCGGATGTGCTCGATGATAAGGTCGATGATGTCCAGGGCCTTGAGCAGGCCTTCGAGGATGTGGGCCTTCTTCTGGGCTGCATCCAGGTCGAAACGGGTCCTGCGGAGCACTACTTCGTGGCGGTGACGGACGAAATACTTTATGAGGTCCTTGAGGTTGAGCAGCTTCGGGCGGCCGTCCACAAGGGCGATGTTGTTGACTGAGAAACTTGCCTGCAGCTGGGTGTACTTGAAAAGGGTGTTGAGCACCACGTTCGCAACCGCTCCCATCTTCAGCTTTATGACGATGCGCATACCCTTGCGGTCGCTTTCGTCATTGATGTATGAGATGCCGTCGATCTTCTTGGCCTCGACGAGCTCGGCAATCTTCTCGATCAGCTCTTTTTTGTTGATCTGATAGGGAATCTCGGAAACCACGATGGTCTCGCGGCCGCTGTCCGAAACTTCGATGTCGGTCTTTGAGCGGACGACTATCCTTCCACGGCCTGTCTCGAAGGCGTCACGGATGCCTGAAAGACCCTGGATGATACCGCCTGTAGGGAAATCGGGACCCTTCACGTACTGCATCAGGCCTTCTACGGTGATGTCAGGGTCGTCTATATATGCGCAGATGGCGTTGCAGACCTCGGTGAGGTTGTGCGGGGCCATATTGGTCGCCATACCTACCGCAATACCGGCAGCACCGTTAAGCAGAAGCAACGGGGCCTTTGCGGGCAGGACTGTAGGCTCCTGCAGGGATTCGTCGAAGTTAGGCATAAAGTCGACAGTATCCTTGTCGAGGTCCTCGAGCACTTCTTCAGCCAGTTTTTCAAGCTTTGCCTCGGTGTAACGCATAGCTGCGACCGGGTCGCCGTCCACGCTGCCGAAGTTACCCTGTCCGAAAACAAGCGGGTATCTCATATTCCACGGCTGCGCGAGGCGGGCCATTGCATCATATACGCTGGCATCACCGTGGGGGTGATACTTACCGAGAACCTCACCTACGATACGGGCTGATTTCTTGGTGCTTCCGCTGGAGCCTACGCCAAGACCCTCCATACCGAACAGAACGCGCCTGTGAACCGGCTTCATACCGTCCCGGACATCGGGCAAGGCTCGTGACACAATCACCGACATAGAGTAGTCTATGTAGGCGCTCTTCATCTCCGTCTCGACGCTGATCGGAATCAGGCGCTCTGAAGGTTCTTCTACAATGTTGTTATCTTCAAAATCCATCTAAAAACTTCTCGTGAAATATCGGGTAAAGATACGAAAAAAATTGTAAGGGACAAGAAGAATCCGCCAACAGATTCTAAGAACTTTCCTACCTTTACGCTATGGATTTCACAGAAGAATTCACCGCCTTTTTATCCGGCTCGGGAATCCCCTGTATGATAGAGGGATTGCTCTTCTCTTTCCCGGAGAGGGGCGTTGCGATACGCCTCGTTCCCCTGGAAGACTTCGTACGTCCTCAGCGGGAGAAAGGGGTCATCTATCTGTATGAAGACCGCTGGCGCAGCGGAGGAGACCGCCTCAGGGACCGTATCCTGGCCCATCTCGGCATCTGCCGGAAAATTTTTGCCCGCAAATGCGATATAAGGCGGATAGACGCCCCGGCCGCGGCCGCATTTCTGAATCTCCACCACAGCTACGGCTCGGCCAAGGCAAAATATAAATACGGGATGTTTCTGGGTGACGAGCTCGTAGCTGTATCCCTGTTCTCATCACCCCGCACCATACCGCGCGACATTGCAGGCAGGCAGGTTCCCCTTCGTTCTTATGAATGGGTCCGATATGCCAGCCTGTCGGGCAGCCGAATATCCGGCGGAATGAGCCGGATGCTCGCACACTTCGTGGCAGACACCTCCCCCGACGAAGTTATGACGTATGCCGACCTGGAGTGGTCCGAAGGAGCCGTATATGCCCGTTTGGGCTTCCACGAGGCCGGACTGAGGGAGCCCGTGACTTTCTGGGTGGACCCGGACAGCTTCGCAAGGAAAAGGACACCGGACGGAGGAGGCATACGGATCAGGAATTTCGGAAGCCTGAAATATTTGAAACAATATAAAGAAGCATAATTATGAAAAAGTACATCATCACATTCGCAGCCATTGCCGCTGCCGCAATCCTGTGCGTTTTTGAAGCACAGGCCCAACCTGCCGGTCCCTGGGACAGTTCCCATCCCTTCGCAGTGCGCGACGGCCAGACTCTCTCGCTCGATTTCTACTTTCCGGAACACTGGCAGCAGTCTGACACCCTGCGGCCCTGCGTGATATTCGTCTACGGCGGAGGCTTCGTGGACAACAACCAGAGAGTCGGTTTCTACACAAAATTCTGCCGCGCGATGGCAGACAAGGGCTTTGTCACTGTCGCCACTGATTACCGCCTCGGACTGAAGGATTTCCACGGCGGAAGCATATTCAAGATGATAGAACCCGTGAAGAGCTCCATCCGGATGGCGACAGAAGACCTCTTCGCGGCCATTGACTACGTCATCCGCAATGCCGAGTCTTTGCGCATCGACACCAGCAAGATCATCATCAGCGGAAGCAGCGCCGGCGCCATCTCAGTCCTGCAGGCCAACTATGAACTGAGCAACCGCACTGAGATGACCGCGGCCATCCCCGACGATTTCCGTCTGGCCGGCGTCATTTCGTTCTCCGGCGGAGTCTTCTCCACCAAGGGCGAGTGCAAATATACGGTCCACGATCCCGCTCCTACATTCTTCCTGCACGGCGACACCGACAATCTGGTGCCCTACAACAAGATCCAGATCTTCAGGATGGGAATGTTCGGCAGCAAGCCGCTTGCGGCCGGATTCAAAGAAGCGGGCTACCCCTACTGCTTCACCACCTTCACCAACCATTCACACGAGGTGGCCGGCTTCCAGATGGAGCAGTTCGACGCGGTGCTCTGGTTCATCGAAAACTATGTCTACAAGGGTGCAAAATGGCAGATCGATATGGAATTTACCGATATGGACCACAAGATCGGCAAGGTCTACGCCAATCCCCAGCAAGCCTATTCAAGCGGATTCTGACGCCAAACAATAGGTTTCTTAAATTTTATTTCTTAATTTCGAACGATTATTTGCGAATTTTCTGATTATAAAATTCACTATATGACTAACACAAAAGCTACAAATTTCAGGTGGGTGATATGCTCCATGCTGTTCCTGGCGACAACGGTCAATTATCTGGACCGTCAGGTGCTCTCACTGACCT
>JAFXPV010000018.1 GCA_017527625.1 Bacteroidales bacterium
GAACCTCTACGAGAAAGTGCAGATCCCCGGATACCAGGAGGCTATCCGCAAGATCAAGAGATATATGGAAGATGAGGAAAACCTGTCCAAGGCGTCCCAGAAGATTGTAAAAAGCCGTCATCAGGCTGAAGAAGAGGAGGAGAACAGGGTATGATCACACAAATGACTAAGTATTCCATCATCCTTATGAGCGGGGAGATGGACAGTTTTCTTTCCGACCTTCAGACTCTGGGGCTCGTGGACGTGACCCGCAAGCAGAAACCTTTCGACAAGGAGTCTGGCGACAAGTTCGTACAGATTGAACATTATAACAAACTTTGCAGAACGCTCAAGAACTATGCGGACCCGGATGGAAAAACTCCGGCCGCCGCTTTGGCTTCCGCCGAAGAAGTCCTCTGCTGCTCTGAAGGCAAGATCGAGGAACTCAAGGATCTGGAAGCTTCTCTCAAGAACTGCCAGACGCTCGCCAAGCGCGCCGCGGCGTGGGGAGAGTTCAACAGTTCAGACCTGGTGCGTCTGGACAAGCTGGGACTCATCCCCAGGTTCTATCACATCAAGAGCAAGAAATTCGATGAAAGCCTGCTCGCCGACTTCCCCTGCGAAGTAATTGCAAGGGACGACGATTCAGTATACCTCATCGCCCTTCAGACCAAGGGCGAAGATTTCGACTTTCCCTTCGCCGAGTGCGACTTCCCCGACAAGTCGGCCGGTGAGTACGAAGCCGAAGCCAAAGCTCTCGAACAGAAGATCGAGCAAACGCGTCAGGAGCTCAGCGCTCTGGCTGCCTGCACTCCTATGCTGGAAGCCGAGCAGCAGAAGCTGGCCGGGCAGCTCGACCTCTATTTCGCCTCAACTTCCGCAAAGAAGGAAGCCGAAGAGGTGTTGTCTGTCATCGAGGGCTTCGCTCCCACCGAGGCTGATGACAAAGTCAAGGCTTTCCTCGACGAGGCGCCCGTCGTTTATCTGGCCGGCAAGGCCAAGGTGGAGGACAACCCGCCCATCAAGCTCCGCAACAACAAGTTCACGAAGATGTTCGAGGTTCTCACCGGGATGTACGGTATGCCGGACTACAATGAGTTCGACCCCACTCCCATCCTCGGCCCGTTCTTCCTGCTGTTCTTCGCAATGTGTATGGGCGATGCGGGTTACGGCCTGCTGCTCATCATCATAGGCATCCTGTTGGGCCGCTCGAAGATGAGCCTGTCGAAGCTGGGACCGCTGGTCACCACTCTTGGTGTCGCCACTCTGGTCGTCGGCTTCTTCCTCGGCACCTTCTTCGGCATCAGCCTCTACGACGCCGCCTGGTTCCCCGAGCCGCTTAAGAAATTCATATTCCACGGCAAGATAATGGGCTATGACACGCAGATGGTGCTCGCACTGTGCATCGGTGTCTTCCACATCATCCTCGCGATGATCATCAAGGGCATAGTCTATACCCAGGCCTACGGCTTCAAACACGCCGTCAGCACCTGGGGATGGGTGCTCCTGATCATCGGAGCCATCGTCATCGCCGCCCTGTCATTCCTCAAGGTGATGCCTTCCGAGGTCACCAAGTGGGCCGTGATAGTGGTCGGAGTGATTTCCGCCCTCGGCATATTCGTGTTCAACACGCCGGGCCGCAACCCTCTCCTCAATGTGGGAGCGGGTCTGTGGGACACTTACAACAAAGTGACCGGAATCCTCGGCGACGTGCTTAGCTACATCCGTCTGTATGCCCTCGGCCTTGCCGGCGGTATGCTCGGCGGCGCTTTCAACGACCTCGGTATGATGGCTTTCAACGGTCTGTCATCCGTGCCTGTTGCCAATTATCTGGCGCTGTTCCTCATCCTGGCCATCGGACACGCTCTGAACCTTGCGATGTCCTGCCTGGGTGCATTCGTCCACCCTCTTCGTCTGACCTTCGTGGAGTACTTCAAGAACTCAGGCTACGAGGGCAAGGGCAAACTCTACAAACCACTGACTGTAAAAAAACAATAACATATCAAATATTAATAATTTAAAAATATGCTCGAATTAATTCTTGGTTATCTTGGTTTCGGCCTGATGCTCGCATTGGCCGGAATCGGCAGTAGTATAGGAACTACTATTGCCGGAAACGCCGCTGAAGGAGCGTTGAAGAAAAATCCTGACAAATCATCCCAGTATATGGTGCTTTCCGCTATGCCCGCTACGCAGGGTCTGTACGGTTTCGTAGCATTCCTTATGTGGATCAGCAAGGACTTCGCAGCTGACGGCTTCAAGTTGTTCGCAGTGGGTCTGGGCGTAGGCGTAGTCTGCCTTTTCTCTGCCATCCGTCAAGGCAAGCTCTGCGCCAATGGTATCATCGGCATCTCTCAGGGTCACGACGTTATGACCAACACAATGATCTACGCCGCCCTTCCTGAGTTCTATGCCATCCTTGCGCTGGTTGCAGCTCTTATGATCTAAGGCTGGATGCCTAAGATATATATCATAGGAGGATGCAACGGGGCAGGCAAGACGACTGCTTCGTACACAATTCTCCCTGATATGTTCAACTGCCACGATTTTGTCAATTCCGACGAAATCGCTATGAGGCTCTCTCCGGACAACCCGGAGTCTGCCGCCATCAGGGCGAGCAGGATTATGCTCGAGCGGATGCACGAGCTGATAGAGCAAGGCGCCGACTTCGGAATCGAGACGACGCTGGCCACCAGGACGCTGATCAAAATCATAAAGGAAGCTCAGATGAGCGGTTATGTTGTGACCCTCATCTTCTTCTGGCTGAATGTTCCTGAGCTTGCCCTGCAAAGGGTCAAACTCAGGGTCGCGTCCGGGGGGCACAACGTTCCGGAAAGGACCATCCTGAGAAGGTATCATATGGGAATTACGAATCTCTTCGATATCTACATCCCGGCGGTCGATTACTGGATGATCGTGGATAACTCAAATACGCCGAGTGCGATGATCGCAGAAGGCGGTAAAGACGTAAGTACTAAACTTCACAACAAAACCATTTACAATCTGCTTATCAACTATGAGCGAACAAGAAACGAGACAGCTTAGGGAGACTCTCCTCAAAGGGCTGGATATCACGTTCGACAAACTGGTCGAGCAGAAAAAGCAGAAAAACGAACCTCTTGCTTTCTCGAACAAAGGGAACGTGGTACAGGTTGACGCCAGACAGTTAGAAAACAAGTAATCTCTGCCAACCGAAAAAGGACTGACTGCCAAGGGAGTCGGTCCTTTTCAGTAATGATATGATGGAATTCTTCAAAGTAGATATTGATATGCTGCACAGACTCATTGCCATCGCGATGAGCCGCGGCGGCGACTATGCCGACCTGTTTTTTGAATACAGCTCTCTGGACGAGATGCAGCTGCGGGACCGCAAGGTGGCTTCCGTGGGGCAGCACATCGACTATGGAGTCGGAATACGCGTCCTGAAGGGCGAGCAGACCGGCTATGCATACGCCGAAAGCACAGAATGGGACAAGATGGCCAAGGCTGCGGCGACTGCCGCTGCAATAGCTGACGGCACTGTCCAGGCCCGGGGTCCGGTGGGCGTCACTGAAATCAGGCACGCCGAATACTATCCTTCCGACGACAGCTGGTCGCGCTACGACACTGGCAAGCGCATAGACTACCTGCAGCAGATGAACGACCTGATTTACGGGATGGACAGCCGCATCACCAACGTGATGGAGTCCCTGACCAGTTCCTACGAAAGGACGCTGTTCTTCAATTCCCTCGGCGAGCTTGCTCAGGACTGCGGGCCGATGTCTTCCCTCGCCGTGAGCATCGTAGCCGGCCAGGGAGACCGCCGCGAGACGGCTTCCCTTTCGCGCAGCTTCCGTCTGGGCAGCGAATTCCTGACGGACAAGCTTATGTCGGAAATGGCGTCGGAGGTGGTCGGCAAGTGCTCGATGCTGTTTACTGCCGGAACGATAAAGGGCGGTGAGATGCCCGTCGTTATGGGAGCCGGAGGAGCCGGCATCCTGCTCCACGAGGCTATAGGTCACGCCTTCGAGGCTGATTTCATACGCAAGGGAACTTCCATTTTCACCGACAGTCTCGGCAAGAAGATCTGCAACGAGAAGATTTCCGTCGTGGACGACGGCACTATTCCCTTCAACCGCGGCAGCATCAACATCGATGACGAGGGAGTTCCTTCCCAGAAGACATATATGGTGACCGAGGGTGTGCTGACTTCATTCCTCCACGACCGTGTCAGCGCCCGCCACTATGGCGTAGCCCCCACTGGCAACGGGCGCAGGGAATCGTTCCGCTTCAACCCCATCCCGAGGATGCGGGCCACATATATGGAGAACGGCGACGCAACCAGGGAGGACATAATTACATCCGTCAGGAACGGCGTGTTCCTGGACACTTTCTCGAACGGCCAGGTCCAGATCGGTGCCGGCGACTTCACGTTTTACGTCAAGAGCGGCTGGCTGATAGAGAACGGCACTCTGACTCAGCCTCTGAAGGACATCAATGTCATCGGCAACGGGCCGCAGGCCCTGGCGGACATCGTGGCCGTGGCTTCCGACTGCATCATCGACAACGGCAAGTGGACCTGCGGCAAGGAGCAGTACTGCCCGGTGAGCTGCGGTATGCCCACCGTGCTTGTCAGCAAGCTCTCTGTCGGAGGCATCTGATAATACAAAAGCCCTCTGTTTTTTCCATTCCTCTAGCAACAGCTCCTGAAGCCCCAAGGAGGGCGGTCGCTATTTAATACGTGTAAGGGGGTCGGGATAGAGAAGGTATTTCTTGGCCTTGCGCAGCCAGCGCTGCTCCTGCTGCTTCATCTGCTCCTTAAGGTCTTCCCAGCTGCATTCATCATTGAAGTAGGCGCTGATAAGGGGTTCACCCAGTATTTCTTCGGCATTGTCGGCCAGCGCGAACTCTTCGCAGCTGTCCTTCACCAATTTTATGAGACGGACGGCGTGAAGCACGCTGTTATATGGCTCCGTGGGGTTGGCCAGCAGCTGGTAGCCGAAGCATTTCTCTCCGCTGTAGAGGCCGTACTTCGGGGTGAACGAAGCCTTGCGCATAAACACGCCTTTGTTGTATGCGGCCTCGACAGAGATGCCGCCACGCATATACGGGGCCCCGAAGAATTCGTAGGGCCTTTCGGTGCCGATGCCGCAGCTGACGTTGGTTGCATTCCAGAGATACTGACCGGCCCTGAAGTATGCGGTGAAATAGCCCGCGAAGTCGTCTGAGGCGGGCACGCTCCACGTCAGCAGCTCCCGGCCGGCCATAGTGGCTTCGGCTGATATCACGTGCAGGGGGAATTTGCAGCCCAGGTCGGTGAAGAACATATTGGCCATTTCGGCCACTGTCAGGCCGTGCTTATGGCAGATGCCGTACTTGTAGCTGCCTTCCACCACCCTGCCGCAGGGATTGGGCCTGTCGAGAATATACACCGGCACGTCGCTGCCCTGCTCTTTGCATTCCCTGAAGAAATTAATGAGCCTGCCGTAGAAGCTGTCGTAGCAGTCTCCCGTCCCCTGCCTCTCTATTATGAGGGCGTCAACTTTCAGGGAAGCCAGAGTGGCTGCGGTGAGCTGGTCTTCGCCCAGCAGCACGACGTCACGCCCCCTTCCGGCGAGTATCTCCCAGAGGTAGCTTTCTATCTCGGGATACCACGCCGTAGGGCTCTCCAGCACGGCAAGGCGGCCATTGGCAAGCACTCTGTCCTGCTGTTCGAAGAGAGATGTCGTGCGGAAGGAGAACATTACAGGATCTGTTCTGCCACTGCGATTACTTCGTCCGCAAGGGCGTCAGCCTGCCTGGCTGCAGGGGCTTCGGCGTAGATGCGGATTATCGGCTCGGTGTTGGACTTGCGCAGGATGACCCACTTGCGCTCGGCTTCGAAGTCGATGCGCACGCCGTCCATTGTGTTGATATTCTCAGACGCATATTTCACTTTGAGTGCATCGAAGATCTTGTCGGCCTGGGCGGGATCTGCGAGAGATATCTTTTTCTTTGCGATGAAATAGTCGGGATAGGTCTTGCGCAGGTTCGAAGCGCTGAGGCCGCGACGAGCCATATTGCTCAGGAAGAGGGCCACACCGATGAGGGCGTCGCGGCCGTAGTGGAGCTCGGGGAAGATGACGCCGCCGTTGCCTTCGCCGCCGATGACAGCTCCCACTTCGCGCATCTTGGTGGTGACGTTCACCTCTCCCACCGCAGCTGCGTAATACTTGCAGCCGTGAGCTTCAGTCACGTCCCTGAGAGCTCTCGACGATGATATGTTGGAGCAGGTGGGGCCTTGTTTGTGCTGCAGCACATAGTCCGCAACGCTGACGAGGGTGTACTCTTCGCCGAAAGGCTCTCCGTCTTCGCAGATGAAGGCGAGGCGGTCCACGTCAGGGTCGACCGAGATACCGAGGTTGGCGTGCTCGCAGCAAACGGTCTCGCTGAGGCCTTTGAGGTTAGCCGGCAGGGGCTCGGGATTATGGGCGAAGCAGCCGTTGGGCTCGCCGTTGATGGTGATGCATTCCACTCCGAGTTTTTGCAGAAGGCGCGGCATTACCAGCGCTCCCACCGAGTTGATGGGGTCGAGCACAACTTTGAAGTGAGCGTCGCGTATGGCTTTCAGGTCTACGAGGGGGTTGGCCAGGACCTGGTCGATGTGTATTTCTGCGTAATCCTTGTATGACACGTGGCCGAGCTGGCGCACCTGGGCGAAGTCGAAATCTTCCCTGGCTGCAGTCTCGAGCACCTTGGCGCCGGCTGCTGCTGACAGGAACTCGCCGTCGCTGTTGAGCAGCTTGAGGGCGTTCCACTGCTCAGGGTTGTGGCTCGCGGTGATGATGATGCCGCCGTCGGCTTTTTCGCCGATGACTGCAAGTTCGGTGGTCGGGGTGGTAGCCATACCGATGTTGATGACGTCGGCTCCGCAGCCTACCAGCGTTCCGCACACGAGGTTCTCCACCATACCGCCGGAAATCCTGGCGTCACGGCCCACTATCACTCTTGTCCGGTCGCCTTTCCTGGGCAGGCATTTTACGTATGCTGCAGTGAATTTAACTATGTCTACAGGGGTCAGGGCGTCTCCGCAGCTGCCTCCGATGGTGCCGCGTATGCCCGAAATTGATTTAATAAGTGTCATATCATTCTGTTTTGCCGCCGCAAAGGTACGAAATTGATATAAATAGATTTGCAAGAAACGAGAATGTTTGTATCTTTGCGTCCCCAAAAGAAATCAAATTATTAACACATAAGTCATGAAAAAAGGAATTCATCCCGAAAGTTACCGTCTTGTTGCTTTCAAGGACATGTCGAATGATCACGTGTTCCTGACTCGCTCATGCGCCAATACCAAAGAGACCATCGAGATCGACGGTGTTGAGTACCCCGTTGTGAAAGTCGAGATCTCCAACACCTCTCACCCGTTCTACACCGGTAAGATGAAACTCGTCGACACAGCCGGTCGCGTAGATAAATTCTACAACCGCTACGGCAAGAGGAATCAGAAATAACAAGACTACTCAAACCTATCTATAAAAAGAGGCCGACGATCCGTCGGTCTCTTTTTTTTGTCTTACGTCAGCGAGACGCCTTCGAAGCTGAGGCTCGGGAGCTGCATCGAGAAGAGGGTCAGGGGGTCGTTGCCGACGGCGGCCAGGCGGTTCCACAAGTCGAGGTAGTTGCCGGTGACGTTCATCTCGTGGATGGGGAATGCCTTCCGGCCGTTCTCGAACCAGAAGCCCTCTATGCCGTAAGAGAAATCGCCGGTGATGGGATTGTGGTTGCCGCCGTTGAAGCCGGTGATGAGCACGCCCTTGCCAAGAGCCGCCATCTGGGCATCCAGGCCACCTGCGTCCGGAACCATCTCCACCACAGAAACAGAATCGACCGTCGGTGCCATACTCAGTTTGTCGGCATAGTAGCTGGTCAGGAAGTACATACTCACTACGCCCTCGTCAATCACATTGCAACGCTTGGTGGCCAGACCTTCCCCGTCATAGAAGCGGGCCCCGAAGGTCGACGGCTTGTGAGGATTGTCGACGATGGTCAGGCTGGCCGGGAACAGCTTGCGGCCGAGAGAGCCGAGCAGGAACGAATTGTTCTGCTGCAGGGCGGAGCCGCTGAGAGCAGACAACAGCGGAGAGACGAATTTCGCAGCGGAACCGTTCTCGACTACCACATTATACTTGCCGGCCTTGATGCGCCTTGCTCCCAGCCTGCTGACACCGCGGTCATACGCGATCTGCGCACAGCGGCCGGCATCCAGCTTCGAGAAGAAGACATTGGCGTCCGGCCACCAGCTCTGGGGACGGCTGCCGTCCTTGTCGATAAACGAGCAGCCTGCAGAAAGAGTGAAAAACGAAGCCTCGCGGCTCTGGCAGAAACCGGCTGTGTCGGCCAGGATTTCCTGTTCCACGGAACTGCCGAATTCAGTCTCGCAAGTCTGCATAGGCCCGTCGCCGATCTTGCCGCAGAGGAACTCTGCAATCTGAAGTGCCGCGGCCTTACCCTGCTCGGCACTGACTGCAGCCGCAGCCGGATCCAGAAGCTTCAGGTCCCCGCCTCCGCTGTAGCATAGCTCCTTGGGCGCCAGATGACGGCACTCATCTTTCTCCAGCAGCCTGGTCAGCCGCACTGCATTCGCAATGAACGGCCGCAGGCTCGCCTCGTCCAGCATATTGGTCGAAAAGGTGCCGTAGCGGCCGTCGACGAACAGCTGGAGGAAGACAGAGCAATCACTGGAATTGTGAATCTTGTCGATATCCATATTGTAGAGCGAAACCGCCGTCTGGTCGCTTATGGTATGGATTATCCTTGCGTCACTGGCTCCCGCCTGCAGGCAGAAGTCAAGAACCTTCTGTATCTCATTTGTCTGCATAATTACAAAGTTATATATTTGCCGGACATAAATCCAGACAAACAATAACGATACGATAATGAAAATTGAAGACAAAAAAGTAGTCCACCTCAGCTATCAGCTCAAGGTCGACGGAGAAATAGCCGATAGCGCGACAGCCGAAAAGCCCCTGCAGTTCATCCACGGTATGGGATATCTCCTTCCCAAGTTCGAAGAGAACATCGCCGGCAAGGAAGTCGGTGACAATTTCGAATTTATGCTCACCGCCGAGCAAGGCTACGGCCTCGTGAACCCGGCCGCCATCATCGACCTTCCCAAGAGCGCCTTCGAGGTAGACGGCGAATTCCAGGAAGCATACGTGAAGCCCGGCAGGTCCATCCCTATGATGAGCGCCCAGGGAGTCATCCACGGCACTGTCGTCTCAGTCGGAGCCGACACCGTCAAGATGGACTTCAACCACCCTATGGCAGGCAAGGACCTCCACTTCACCGGCAAGGTTGAGCTCGTGCGCGACGCTACTGAAGATGAGCTCAAGAACGGCCTCTTCGGAGAACGCAACAAATCGTGCTCAGGCAGCTGCGACTCTTGCGGCGGCGGATGCGGCGACGGAGAATGTTCAAAGGAAGGTTGCGACTGTAAATAGTCTATTTTGAGGCGATGGCATTTGCCACCGCTATCCCGTCGAGGGCGCTGGATACTATGCCACCTGCATAGCCGGCGCCCTCGCCGCACGGATACAGGCCCTCAAGGGCAATGTGGCACAAAGAATTTTCGTCGCGCGGGATACGCACCGGCGAAGAAGTGCGCGACTCGACGCCGAGCACAAGCGCTTCCTGCGTGTAGAAGCCGTGCATCTTGCGGTCGAAGGCAGGGAAAGCCCTGCGCAGCCTTGCAGCCACGAAATCCGGCAGCAGCTCGGTCAACATAGCAGAATCAGTCCCCGGAGCATAAGAGCAGGCAGGCAGCGACGACGATGCCTTGCCACGGCAGAAATCAGTCAGGCGCTGGGCCGGAGCGCGGAAACTGTCAGAATTGGCGAACATCCTCCGCTCCGCCGACTTCTGGAACTCCAGCAGAGCCAGCGGGCCGTACTTGTCGAAACCCACGACATCCTCAGGCTCCACCGAGCAGACTATGCCGGCGTTGGCCTTCTTGCCGGAACGGGTCGAAGGAGACATACCGTTCAGCACGACCGCGTCGCTTTCGGTCGTCGACGGCACCAGCACGCCGCCGGGACACATACAGAAAGAGAACACTCCACGGCCGGCCACCTGCTCCACGAGAGCGTATTCGGCGTGCGGATATCCGGGCTGCCAGCGTCTGTGATACTGGATCTCATCGATGAGATGCTGCGGATGCTCGACCCTCACTCCGAGAGCGAAGCCCTTTGCCTGCAACTCCCAGCCCTTCGATGCGAAGAGCTCATATATGTCCCTGGCCGAATGGCCGGTAGCAAGAATAACATTTGACGCGCTGTAGCTGCAGCCGTCGGCGCAAAGCACTTTCCATTTGCCGGATTTCGAAGCAGGCGGCGTAAGGTCGACCACCCTGGAGCCGAAATGATACTCCCCGCCGTGGGCTGTGATACAGTTGCGGATGCTCTCCATCACCCTCGGAAGCACGTCGCTGCCTATGTGCGGATGAGCGTCGGTCAATATCGCCTCCTGGGCGCCGAAAGCCACCAGCTGTCGCAGCACCTCCTGGATATCACCCCTCTTCGACGAGCGGGTGTAGAGCTTGCCGTCGGAGAAAGTGCCTGCCCCTCCCTCGCCGAAACAATAGTTCGAGTCGGCATTGACGACACCCTCGCGCACGATCGCCGAAATGTCAACCTTGCGGCTGTGGACATCCTTGCCCCGCTCGAGAATGACGGGCTTGAGCCCCTTCTCCAGCAGTTTCAGGGAAGCGAAAGTGCCGGCAGGACCACCGCCAATCACTATGACCTCCTCGGAAGAGCGGACATCCTTGTAGTCGAAGACATATTCGCGCGGCGGCTCGTCACCTTCCAGGAAAGCACGCAGCCTGTAGCGGAACACCGGACGGCTGCGGGCGTCGAGAGAACGCCTCACCACAATGCACTGCCGCACCTTGCGTGCAGGCACGCCGCAGGCCACCGCAGCAGCCTTGACGAGTTCCTCTTCTGTCGGGTTGTGAAGGATATCGAACGCCTGCTCGAATTCTTTCATCTTATTTCATATTGAGATCTGCCGCACGCGACACGGGAGCCACGTCCAGCGGAGTGAAAAGTCCTTTTCCGTATTTGAAATGGCCGACGACTGCGATCATAGCCGCATTGTCGGTAGTGAAGCGCAGCTCCGGCAGGAAGGTAGTCCAGCCCCTGCGGCGTCCCTCCTCTTCTATGCGGTTGCGAAGGCCGCTGTTGGCAGACACTCCGCCGCCGATGACGACCTGCTTTATGGAGGTCTGTTTCACCGCGAGCAGCAACTTCTTCATCAGAATGTCGATAAGGTCCTTCTGGAAACTTGCGCACAGGTCGGCCTTGTTCTTTGCGATGAAATCCGGATCCCTGGCCACTTCGTCACGCAGGAAATAGAGCAGCGACGTCTTGATGCCCGAGAAGCTGTAGTCCAGAGCGGGCACGTTAGGCTTAGCGAAGCGGAAACGGGACGGGTCGCCTTCCTTTGCCAGACGGTCGATCACGGGACCGCCGGGATATCCCAGGTCCAGAAGCTTGGCGCACTTGTCGAAAGCCTCTCCCACCGCATCGTCAATCGTGCGTCCCAGCACCTCGAAATCCAGATAATCGTTTACCTTGACGATCTGGGTGTGGCCGCCGGACACTAGCAGCGCCAGGAAGGGGAAGACGGGCTCGCGGTGAGGCTTGCCCTGCTCGATAACGAAATGAGAAAGGATGTGGCCCTGCAGATGGTTCACCTCGATGAGAGGCTTGCCTGCAGCAAGCGCCAGGCCCTTGGCGAAAGACACGCCTACAAGCAGCGAACCCAGCAGTCCGGGGCCGCGGGTGAAGGCTATAGCATCGACCTCATCCATAGTCACGCCGGCCTGCTTCAGAGCCTGGTCGACCACCGGCACGATGTTCTGCTGATGGGCCCTGGAAGCCAGCTCCGGGACCACTCCGCCATACTGCTCGTGGACTTTCTGGGAGGCCATTACATTGGAAAGCAGGCAACGGTCGGCAAGCACGGCGGCAGAAGTGTCGTCGCAGGAAGATTCGATACCGAGAATAATAGTCCTTTTTCCCATCAGTTTAAGCCTCTGGCCTGCAAAGGTATCAAATTAAAAACTTATCTTTGCTAGATTGATGAAAGTATTGCGCAAAATATTGCTGGGCCTGCTGTTCCTCCTTGCCCTGCTGCCGGTGGTGGCGGTGGTAGCCCTGCAATTGCCCGGTGTGCAGAGCCGCATCTGCAACGCAGTCACTTCCAGCGTCTCCGACAACCTCAACGGCAGCATAGAGGTCGGCGACGTCTACTACGCCCTCTTCGACAGGGTCATAGTCAAAGACGCGCTGCTGAGGGACGAGGCTCAGGACACTGTCGCCTACCTCGGCAAGCTGTCCCTCAACGTAAGGCTGCTGCGAGCCATCACCGGCCGCGTCACCGTCCGCAGCCTTGAACTCAGCGACGCCCTGCTGAATTTCGAGGCGGACGCTGAGGGCAACCTCAACCTCGCCCGGATATTTCCGGAGAAGGAAAAAGAGCGCGACACCACATCAAAAGGCATCCTGGCCTTCTTCGACAACATCCTCGTGGACGTACGCAACGTCCGCATCAAGGATATGGACGTCAATCTCGTCAGACATTCGCCCGTTCCCGTAGTCAGGGACAAGAATGGAAACATACTGACCCCCGGAGTGCGCACCATCAACTGGCACGATATGCACATCAGCGGGCTCAACGTCGACATCTCTGACATAAGATACAACCTGCGCAAACAGTCCGTATCCCTCAGCGTCAACGACATAACAATGCGGGAAAGCCGCGGCTTCAAGCTCGACCGGCTGCACTTCAAAGCCGCCCTCGACGCCGCAGGCATCCATCTGGAGAACTTCCGCTACACGGACAATTTCTCCGACCTGAAGCTGAGCTACGCCAACGCCCTTTTCGAACAGTTCAGCGACTTCGGCGACTTCCTCCACAAGGTAGCCCTCGACTGCAGCCTCGACGACGCCAAGGTCAGCCTCGCCTCCCTCGGCCTGTTCCTGCCCGGAGTCGACTACCTGACCCTGACTCTCAACGCAAACGGCAAGGTCAGGGGCCCCGTAGCCAATATGAAGCTGTCGTCGTTCGTCGTCGAAGGTCCCGGACTCTCCCACGTAGAGCTGTCAGGCCAGCTCAACGGCCTTCCCCTTTCCGAGATGACAATTATGTCCGCCAACCTGGACAACTGCCGTTTCAACACCGCCGGCATCGAGAAGATCGCGCAGAGCGTGTCGAAGAAGCCGGTCAAGAGCGGCACGATAAGCAAGCTGGGCCCCGGCACCACTTTCAATTTCACAGGCTTTATGGACGGATTCTTCACCGACTTCGTGGCCTACGGGTCACTGACCTCGAACATAGGCAAGGTGAATGTCGACCTGCTGTGCCAGAGCGACCGTCCGGAAGACTTCGCGCTGGACGGATTCCTCGACGCCAGCAACTTCGACCTCGGCCGCTTCCTCCAGAACGACAAACTGGGCGAGTTCTCGTGCAACGCAACCTTGAACGGCTTCACCACCCCCGTCAAGGAGAAGACATATCTGGACATCGACTCGATCTACGTGTCGAAGTTCTATTTCAACGACTACAACTACACCGGCATCACCGCTTCCGGCAGGATAGACAACAACGGCATCTCCATCAAGGCCGTCGACGACGACCCCAACCTGGACTTCAACCTGACGGCTGACATTTCCAGCCAGAAGGAAGGACAGAGGACCTACGACGTGGACCTCGACCTCAAGACCGCCAATCTGGCGGCCCTGCATCTCGACAAGCAGGACGTGTCGGTGATCGGTATGAAACTCAAGGGTTCCGTAAGGCAGACCGGCAAGGACAGCTTCGAGGGCGACGTATTCATCAACGACCTGGACTGCCTGAACGCAACCGGCCTGCATCCTCTGGGAGACGTGCAGCTCAGCGCCAGCCTCCTCCCTTCCGACCAAAACCTGTCCATCAGGTCGTCGTTCCTCAACGGCACGCTGAACGGCACCACCGCGGTGACAGACCTCGTCAGCGATGCGAAATACGCCCTGTTCAACGGCAAGCTCGACAACATACTGAAAGGTAGCGCAAGGCCGCAGCAATACTCCGGAGGCAATTTCGGCATCAACCTGACGGTTTCTGACATCAGGCAGCTGCTGGCCTTCATAATGCCCGACCTGCATATCGAGAACGGCACGAGCCTGACGTTCAACACCGGCGAGGACGGCAACTCCACCTTGTCTTTCGAATCGGAGCTGCTGTCATACAAGGACATCTACGCCCGCAACCTGATGCTGTTCTTCGACGGTGCCGACTCGGCTGCCGTAGCCGCCATCGACGCGGACCTTGTGCGCATCGGATCGCTGGTAGCCGTCAACAACCACCTCGGGGCTGAAATCAGCAATAACCAGGTGAATCTCGACCTGAGCTACAACAACGACAGCGAAGAGCGTCCCGACAAAGGCAGGCTCAAAGCTACGGTGGTGTTCCCCGACTCCACCGCCGATTATAAAACGCTGGTGGCGCTCGACAAGTCCGCCTTCCTTGCAGACGGCAAGGAATGGAGCATAAACCCCTCTTCGGTGCTCATCGACAAGGGCCGCATAGCCATCCGCGACTTCTCGCTTGAAAGCGGCGACCAGTATATGAAGGTCAACGGCGTGATCTCCGACGCCCCGGACGATTCCTGCACCGTCGACCTGAACAATTTCGACCTGTCGCTGGCCAACATCTTCCTCAAGGACCCTGTTTCTCTCGGAGGAAGGATGACCGGCAACGCCACGGCCAGCGCCCTGCTCGGCGAATATGAGATGTCGGCCGACATAGCAGCCGATTCGGTGATGCTCTCCGGCAACCTCGTGGGAGACCTTGCCGTCAATGCCAGCTGGCTGGAGCAGAACGATATGATCGACTTCTCGCTGGTCAACAACCTGTCGGACAAAATGGTCGTCGACATAGCCGGAAACCTGCACCCGAAGGACAAGATGCTTTCAGCCAGGGCGGTCATCGACAGCCTGGGAGCCGTCCTGCTCACCCCCTTCCTGTCGACCATAATGTCTGATATGTCCGGAAGCATCTCGCTGACCGCGGACGTCAGCGGCCCCCTCGACAACCTCGACATCAATGCCAGCGACGGCCGGCTCAACGATTTCGCAGGAAAGCTCATCTACACCCAGGTGCGATACGGCATCAACGGAGGCTTCGACCTGTCACCCACGGGCGTGCGCATCCGCAACGCCAGGGTGAACGACGGTCTGAAGGGCAGCGGAACCATCAGCGGCGGCGTGACCTTCGACCACTTCAAGGATATAAGGCTGAACGTGCGGATGAACGTCAACGATATGATCGCCCTCAACACTACGGCGGCCGACAACACGACCTTCTACGGCAACGCCGTGGCCAGCACCGGCGACATTTTCATCACCGGCCCGACCAGCGACATACTGCTGAGCGTAAACGCAACCACAGGTCCTTCGTCACTGCGCATCCCGCTGGGAAGCGTCACATCAGCCACACAGTCCATACTCACCTTCATCAACAACAAGACCACCGTGCTCAGCGCCTACGACTCGCTGCTGCTCGTCCACAACGCAATAAAGACCAAGGACAAGAGCCAGGGTAATTTCGGAGTCAACCTGAGGCTGCACGCTACGGATGAAGCCGAGATCAACCTCGACATAGACAAGACCTCCGGCAATACGCTCAAGGCCAAAGGCAGCGGAGACATCAACATAAGCGTCGAAGGACAGCAGTTCGACATCAGAGGCAGTTACGGCATCGACGAGGGAAGCTTCAACTACAAACTGCTCGGCCTGACCAACAAGCTCTTCTCCATCAACAAAGGCGGCAGCGTCAATTTCACGGGCGACGTGATGAGCACCGACCTCGACATCACTGCCGAATATGACACCAAGGCTTCGATTTCTCCCCTGCTTACCGACTCTGTCTCCACTTCCGCCCGCAAGAACGTCAAATGCAAACTCGACGTGTCCGGCAAGCTCTCGAACCCTCAGCTGGGCTTCGATGTGGACATCCTCGACGTGGAGCCTTCAATAATGGCCCAGATCGAACCGGCCCTGATGACCGAAGAAAAGCGGATGAAACAGTTCGTGGCGGTGCTGCTGACCGGCAACTTCCTGCCTGACGACCAGTCCGGCATCTACAATGCCACCACGGGAGTCAACTATCTCAACATCGGAGAGCTGATGGCCAACCAGATCAACGACATACTCGAAGAACTGAACATCCCAGTCGACCTTGGTCTCAACTACCAGAACAACGACAGCGGCCGCGACGTAGTAGACGTCGCCATCAGCACGCAGCTGTTCAACAACCGCGTCACCATCAACGGAAACATAGGAAACCGCCAGTACAACACTGCAGGCAAGAGCGACGTGATGGGCAACATCGACATAGCCATCAAGCTCGGAAAGAGAGGCCGCACGACCTTCACCCTGTTCTCGCACTCCCCCGACGACTTCAGCAGCTACCTCGACCAGACGCAACGCAACGGCGCCGGTATAGCTTTCAGCAAGGAATTCGACAATCTCAGAGAATTGTTCTCAAGTAATCCCGACAGGCAGCAACGTCGTGAACCCGAAGATAGTCAGCCCCTTGAAGAGCAGCCTGACCCTGAAGGACAAGAGTCTGGGAAAGACAGTCCTCAGGACTAAGCCCCAACGGCTCCCATACCATCCTCTTGCGGGAAATGCCCACGTACAGCGGCCTGCCCAGCTCAAGGAACTCGTGCAGCCTGGCCAGCATCTCGAGGTTCTGTCCCACTGTCTTGGCGAAACCGAAGCCCGGGTCCAGTATCCAGTTCTCAAGGCCTGCGGCAGCTGCCTTTCGGCCGAATTCCCTGAAATAGGCCTTGACATCCTCCACGACGTCTCCATAATCGCACAAGGAATCCATAGTGAGGCCATTCCCGCGGCTGTGCATAGCCACATACGGCAGCCCGAGAGCAGCGACTGTCGCCAGCATACCGGCGTCAGCCTGTCCGGCAGTGATGTCGTTGACCATAAAGGGGCCGATGGCGTCATATACCCGTCTGACGATCCGGGAACTGAAGGTATCGACGGAGAAACTGTGTCCGTCAAAATGCCTGGCTATGACCTTCAGCGCAGGCTGCAGGCGCTTCCACTCCTCATCGGGCCCGGGATAGACGCTGCCGGGACGGGAGCTGCAGGCCCCGATGTCGATGATGTCGGCCCCGCCGGCTGCCATCTCTTCCACCCGGGAGCGGAAAGACTGCCCGTTTTCAACCCTGCTGTGTCGATAAAATGAATCGTCATTCAGGTTAATGATTCCTATTATCTTAGTATATTTGTGCATACCACAAATATATACATAAATATGCTTATAGTGCTCGAAGGGCTTGACGGAGCCGGCAAATCAACCCAGGTGAAAATGCTCGACGCATACCTGCAGTCTGCAGGCTTCAAGACAAAGTTCCTTCATTTTCCAAGATACGAAGCTCCGGTCTACGGCGACCTCATCGCGAGGTTCCTGCGGGGCGACTTCGGAGGCAATGACGAGGTGCATCCGCAGCTCGTGGCCCTGCTTTATTCGCTGGACCGCATTGACGCCGCTCCCACCATCAGACAGTGGCTCGACGAAGGATACTGCGTCATCCTCGACCGGTACGTATACTCAAACATAGCTTTCCAGTGCGCCAAGCTGCCGGACGGAGAGCAGTCGGACCAGCTGCGGGAATGGATCTTCAATTATGAATACACAATCTCAGGCATTCCCAGGCCCGATTTCAACATATTCCTCGACGTTCCCATAGTCTTTGTGGACAGGCAGCTGCACAACAGCCGCAGCGGCAGCGACCGGGACTATCTGGGCGGCAAGAGCGACATCCACGAAGCCAGCATAGAGTTCCAGAAGAACGTCCGCAAGATTTATCTCCGCCAGTGCGGACTCGACAGCGACTTCATCCGCATCGACTGCGCCGGTCCCGACGGCGACATCCTTCCCGCCGAGACCATTTTCGACAGTCTCAGACAACTAATTTCACAAAGGATCAAATGAGATTTCTAAGAGCTCTCTGCCGGCTTGTCTTCGGCCTGACCTTCATCTTTTCCGGTCTGGTCAAGCTTCTGTCCCCTGTCGGCACTTCCCTGATCTTCCAGGAATATTTCTCCGCACTCCACCTCGGGTTCCTGTCCGGAGCTGCCCTTTGGGCAGGTATGCTGCTTGCTGTTGCGGAATTTACCGTCGGTATGTGCATACTGCTGTCAGTAAGGATGAAGCTTATGACCGCCATAGGCTTCTATATGTGCTGCTTCTTCACCCTGCTGACGCTGTATCTGGCCCTGTTCAACCCCATCAGCGACTGCGGCTGCTTCGGCGAGGCGGTGCATCTCACAAACTGGCAGACTTTCTTCAAGAATCTGATACTGCTGCCCTGCATCGCACTGCTCTATTTCCAGCGCAAGAAGATAGATGCCATAGCAGCCCCCGCTGTAGAGTGGGTCTTCGCGGGGTTTTTCTTCGTGGTGGGCGTCGGCCTGTGGCTCCACTCCTACCTCTACGTGCCGATGTATGAATTCACGCCCTACAATATCGGCTCGCATATTTCCGACGAAGACGACGATGCGGACTTCGTCACCACATTCATCTACTCAAAGGACGGGGAGAACAGGAGCTTCACGCTCGAAGACCTGCCCGACTCCACCTGGACCTATGTGGAGACAGTCACCGAAATGACCGGCACCGCCGGACAATACTCCGACTTCATAATCCAGGATGCTTACGGCAATGACATCACTCCCAACCTGCTTTACAGCGACGATGCAGTCCTGATCTCTATTTACGACCCGGCGAAGCTCAAAGCCAGGCACTGGGCGCGCATCGAAGCGTTTGCCCAGAAAGTGTCGGCGGCCGGAGCGGACCTCTACATCGCCTCATCGGCTGCAGACCAAGGCATTCCAGCCGATTTCCCTCTCGAAGTAGGCTACGGTGACCGCAAGCTGTTGCTGACCATCAACCGTTCAAACGGCGGTGCAACCCTGTTCAGCGACGGCTATCTGTCTCAGAAATGGACCCAGGCCACGATGGACGGCGCGGAATTTGAAGAGCTGCTGTCCGACGACGGAGAGACCCTTGTCCTGCGCAATGCCATCCACAGCAATGTACGCACATCCTGCCTTGTGCTCGGCATACTGCTGGTTATGATTTTGATCTATTATATATGCAAAATATCATACAAGGACTCCAGTCTCAACAAACTAAAAAGAAATAAACAGTCAAGCACTTTGAATTAACCTTAATAATGCTTAACTTCGGACGAATTTTGGCTTTTTTAATCAACCTTAAGATCAAATACTCAATATGAAAGATTTTTCAAGACGTCAATTCCTCAAGACTGCAGGCGTAGCCACCGCCGGTGCAGTCCTTACCGGTTCTGCAGCTAATGCAGCATCGAAAGCCGGCGCCTTCAATCCTGTTCAGACAGAGCTTGAAGCCGCAAAGGCCGACGGACAGAAAGTCCGCCTCGCTTGTATCGGTGCCGCCAACCAGGCTGCATCAGACATCGGACAGTTCGACCGCTCAGGTATCTGCGAGATCACCTGCATCTGCGATGTAGATCTCAAGAGCAGCGGATGCCAGCGCACCATCGCAAACCATCCTAAGGCAAAAGTTTTCACTGATTTCAGGGAAATGTTCGACAAGGCTCACAACGACTTCGACGCCGTTCTCGTAGCCATCCCCGACTTCGCTCACTTCCCCGCAGCAATGCTCGCCATTTCTTATGGCAAGAGTGTTTACATCGAGAAACCTATGTGCCGTACCTTCAACGAAGCCGAGCTCCTCTGCGACATAGCCAACCGTCATCCCGAAGTTGCCACCCAGGTCGGCAACCAGGGCCATTCAGGCGAGAACTACTTCCAGTTCAAGGCTTGGTATGAGGCCGGTATCATCAACGACTGCCGCAAGATTACCGCTCACTTCAACAACTGGCGCCGCTGGTATCCTTACGATCCTGCTATCACCAAATTCCCGGAGGCTGAGCCTATTCCTGACGGAATGGACTGGGATACCTGGCTGACTACCGCCAAGTTCCACGAGTTCAACGGCAAATATCACCCTGGCAACTGGCGTGGCTGGTATGACTTCGGTATGGGTGCAATCGGTGACTGGGCTGCCCACATCATCGACACTCCTCACCAGTTCCTCCGTCTTGGTGTTCCTTACGAGGTTGACCCTATCCACGTAGTGAACCACAACGACTTCTTCTTCCCGTTCGAGACTACTTTGCGTTTCAAATTCGCTGCACGCGGCAAATTGCCCGAGTGCGAGGTAACCTGGTACGACGGTGAGAAGAACATTCCTGAACTTCCTGACGGATATTGGGACACTGCAACCAATGCTGACAGCAACATTCCCGCCATCACCGTCAACGGCCAGACTGTCGATCCGAGAAGCCTCGGCGGCGCCAATGGTCAGAGACCTCAGGGCGGCCAGGGCGGTCAGAGACCTCAGGGCGGCCAGGGCAGACCTCAGGCTGCAGCAGCTCCCGCAGCCGACGGTCCGCGCGTTCCTTCACCCGGAAGTGAGCTTTACTGCAAGGGTCCTGACGGAAAAGACCTCGTCATCAAACGTGGTTCTCACGCCGCAGCATCTCAGATCATCGGTGAAGCAAGGGCCAAAGAGCTTGCTAAATATATGCCTGTAGTTCCCGAGTCACCTTCTAACCACTACGAGAACTTCCTTCTCGGAGCAATGGGAAGGGAACAGACCCGCTCTTCAATCCAGGTATTCACCCCGCTGGCTCAGATGTTCTCTCTCGGCACAATCGCTATGCGTCTGAACAGAAAGATCATCTTCGACAATATTACCAAGACTTGCGTAGGTGACCGCTTCGCCACTGCACTGCTCTGCGACCAGCCGC
>JAFXPV010000019.1 GCA_017527625.1 Bacteroidales bacterium
CATACGTCAACAAGATGGACCGTACAGGTGCAGATTTCCTTGCCGTCATCGATGAGATCCGCGCTAAGCTCGGAGCCCGCGCAGTTCCCATCTCCCTGCCCATCGGGTCAGAGGAGAATTTCGCAGGAATCATCGACCTCATAGCGATGAAGGCCATTTACTACAACGACAGTGAAGACCTTGTCAACTATGAGATCAGGGAGATTCCCGCGGACCTGCTGCCGGAAGCCGAGGAGTGGAGAGGAAAGCTGATCGAGGAAATCGCCGAGTTCAACGACGATATCCTTGAGAAGTTCTTCAACGATCCCGACTCCATCAGCGAATTCGAAATCATCGAAACCTTGAGGAAGGCCACCATAAATCTGGCAGTAGTGCCGACTTGCTGCGGCTCTTCCATCAAGAACAAAGGAACCCAGTTCCTTCTTGACGCGGTGGTCCGTTACCTTCCCAGCCCGATCGACATCGGTCCGGTGGAAGGCTACGACCTGCGCTTCAACAAGAAGGTCGAGCGCAAGCCTTCGGCAAGCGATCCTTTCTGCGCTCTCGTGTTCAAGATTGCCACCGATCCTTATGTCGGCCGTCTTGCATTTATGAGAGTGTATTCAGGACATCTCGATGCTGGTTCCGCAGTATTGAACTGCCGCTCCGGTAAAAGGGAACGTATAGCAAGATTGTACCAGATGCATTCCAACAAGCAGAATCCCATCGACTTCGTCGAGGCCGGCGACATCTGCGCCGCCGTAGGATTCAAGGATTTGCGTACCGGTGATTCAATCTGCTTTGATAATAATCCGGTTGTTCTCGAGTCAATCACCTTCCCTGCACCCGTCATCGGGATTGCAGTGGAGCCTAAGACACAGAACGACCTCGACAAACTGGGACTTGCGCTGAGCAAGCTCGCGGAAGAAGATCCGACATTCACCGTGGAGACCGACCAGGAGACCGGACAGACCATCATCAGCGGTATGGGTGAGCTTCACCTCGATATCATCGTTGACCGTCTGCGCCGTGAATTCGGAGTCGAGATCAACCAGGGTGCGCCTCAGGTCCAGTACCGTGAGGCCATCACGTCGAGCTGCGAACACCGCGAGGTGTTCAAGAAGCAGACCGGCGGCCACGGAAAGTTTGCGGATATCGTTGTCGAACTCTCACCAGCCGACGAGGGTGTCGACGGATTGCAGTTCATTGACGAGGTCAAGAACGGCAATGTTCCGCGCGAGTACATCCCTTCAGTAGAAAAAGGATTCAAGTCGGCTATGGTCAACGGCACATTGGCCGGTTTCAAGGTCTCATCGATGAAAGTCCGTCTTCTCGACGGCAGCTTCCATCCGGTGGATTCCGACACTATGTCGTTCGAGATTTGCGCCCGTATGGCATTCCGCCACGCAATGGGCAAGTGCAATCCGGTGCTTATGGAGCCCGTGATGTCTTTGGAAGTCGTGACTCCCGAAGAATATCTCGGAGATGTGGTCGGAGACCTTAACCGCCGCCGCGGCCAGATTACCGATATGGATTCGAAAAACAATGTGCGTATTGTCAAGGCTAAAGTGCCCCTTGCAGAGCAGTTCGGTTATGTAACCGTGCTCAGGACCCTTACTTCCGGCCGTGCCACGAGCTCAATGGAGTTCAGCCACTACGAGGAAGTTCCGGCGAACATCGCCAAGGAGATCATTGAGAAGCAAGGGCGTATGTTCCGCTTCACAAGACGCGATGATGATGAATAATCATATTAGTATTTAAAATAATGAGTCAGAAAATCAGAATTAAATTGAAATCTTACGATCACGCTCTGGTTGACAAGTCAGCCGACAAGATCGTGAAGACTGTAAAGGCTACCGGTGCTGTGGTTAGCGGTCCTATTCCTCTGCCCACAGACAAGAAGATCTTTACTGTAAACCGCTCGACTTTCGTCAACAAGAAAGCCCGCGAACAGTTTGAACTTGATTCTTATCGCCGCCTGCTCGACATCTACAGCTCAACTCCCAAGACTGTTGACGCTCTGATGAAGCTCGAACTCCCGAGCGGTGTAGACGTTGAGATCAAAGTCTAATTTTATAACTTAGCGGTCTGGCGGATTCCGCGGGCCGCGAAAATGGTCCCATAGCTCAGTTGGTTAGCAGCACCTGACTCATAATCAGGGGGTCGTTGGTTCAAGCCCAACTGGGACCACGAAATAAAAAGCCACCTTCTGGTGGCTTTTTATTTCGTGGTCCCACTGGGGACCTTTTTTACGGTGGAAATACGACCTGGGGGAAACAAAAAAAGGGTTGCCGGTGGGGCAACCCTTCTTTTGGTTTGTGTGTGGATTCTATTCCCAGCCAGGGTTCTGAACGAGGTTGGGGTTCTTGTCCATAACAGAAGTAGGATAAGGGAAGAACTCGTGTTTGCCTTTTACGAAGCCTACCTTGTCGCCTCTGTCGATAGCCTGGTGAGTAGAGATGGTGTAGAAGCGGCTGTTGGCTTCTGTGCCATTCTCCCAGTTGGGAGTCTCACCTGACTTGGGAGCGCGGTGGAGTTTGTCGAAGAGTTTCGGAACGTCCTTACCGGCGTTGGCGACTCTCTGAGTGTCACCCCAGCGCATAATGTCGAGCCAGCGGCTGCCTTCGAGCCAGAGCTCGTAAGATTTCTCCCTCTTGAGGAGGTCCATATCTGCGCTTGTGCTGATGGTCTTCGAGCCGGCACGTTTCTGGATCTCGTTGATAGCCCAGAGAGCCTGGCCGTTGTCACCGCTGTTGAGGCAAGCCTCAGCGTAGAGGAGGAGAACCTCGGCGTAACGCATAATGACACCGTTGTTGAGACGTACGTTGTTGCCGTATGCGCCAACGTCAGTCTTGCGGAGGAGTTGCTTGAACGGCAGCCAGAATGACTGGCCATAGAGACCGTCCTGAACGTCGGCGATGCCGAGTTTGTCGCTCTTCATCCTCTCTTCGCGAGTCATTGAGTTGAGGGTGGGATCAGCGTACTCCATACCGTAAACAGCATCGTCGATGTGCTTCAGAGTAGCGTCGAAACGATATGAGTGGCCGTCATTTGCGAAGAACTCGTCGCCGAACCACTGGGGAACACCAAGACCGCCCCAACCGTCGACGTTACCGTCGTAAACGGCCTGAGGAGCAGCACCTGATACGAAGTGGTCACTACGCCAGTTCCAGATGTTGGCTTCCATCCAGGTAGAACGCTGGATCATACCGCCCCAGGCACCGATACCGCTGTTGAACTCGATGTTGGTCTCGAATACTTTCTCTTCGTTGCAGTCACCTTCGATGTGGAAGTTCTGCCACCATTTCTCACCGGGAACGAGGGCGTATTTGCCAGAGTCGATGACTTTCTTGAGAGCAGTTTTAGCTCCGCTGTAGTCTTTGAGGAAGAGGAGGGTCTTGCCCTGGAGAGCATAAGCGAAACCCTTGGTAACCTTAACGGCACCGTCCTTGTCGGTAGTGCTCTTGCGTTCGTCAAGATCAGCAGCAGCAGTCTCGCACTCTTTTGCGATCCATTTATAGAGGTCCTCGTGAGACATAGGGTTCTCAGGATCCTTGTCAGAGTTGTAAGGCAGACCGTCAGTGATTACGTGATCGATGAACGGAGGAGTGTTCCACATAGAAGTGAGGAGGAAGTATACATAAGCGCGCAGGACGCGGGCCTCAGCCACAACCCTCTTGGTGGTAGCAGTCTGGCCGCCTTCGGGCAGACCGTCCTTGAAGTTGTCGATAACGAGGTTGCAGGCGTAGTTCACGAGGAAGAGGTTCTTGTAGAAGTGGTCTACGACCTGGTTACCTGAATCGTGACGGAACTCGTCGATCTGGGCCATAAAGTCGTTGTCGCCGAAGTTTGATCCAGCGGCATAAGTATCATCTCCCATATTGTTGAGGGCAGCCTTGTAGTCAGTGTAGATAGAGCTACCGTCCTGTCCTGTCAAGCGGGTTGCGAACCTTGCGTAAGCAGCAGCCAGGGCGGCCTCTGCGTCAGCATCGGTCTTGTAGAAAGTCTCATAGGCCGTAACACCTTTCTGAGGGATGTCCAGACGTGACTCATCGCAAGAAGCGAGAGCAAACACAGTGGCGACGGCGAGAACAGAGTATAATATCTTTTTCATATTCATTCAGTATTAAGGATTAGAATGTCAGGTTAACACCGAATACCATCTTCTTGGTGGTAGGATAAGAACCTGAGTCGACACCACGTGAAGAAGAGCTGTTGAGTGAAGCAGTCTCAGGATCTGCGCCGGGATACTTCGTGAAGGTGAAGTAGTCGTCGAGAGAGACGAAGAGACGAAGGTCGTTGATCAGAGCCTTCTGAGTGAGCTTCCTGGGAAGAGTGTAACCGAGCTGGATCTGTTTGATCTTGAAGAAAGAGCCGTCGAATATACAAGCGCTTGAGCTGAAGTACTCCCAGCTGTTGTAAATCTGTTTTACATCAGGATATTTAGCCTTAGCCTTGTCAACAGCGGGGTTGCCCCAAGAGTTCTTCCAGTAAGTGTTGAGGGTGTTGGTCTTGGGACGGTCGGCAGAAGCCATCAGGTTGTAGATCTCGTTGCCAGCAGCGCCGGTGCCGAAAACTACGAGGTCGAAGCCCTTCCAAGCCAGATTGATGGTGATACCGTAAGTGAGGTTAGGAATACCTTCGCCGAGATATTTCTTATCGTTCTCACCAGGGGTAGAAGTAAGCTGTCCGTCCTTGTCACGATACTGAGGAGCACCGTCCTGGCCTACGCCTGCGTATTCATAGCCGCGGAAGTACCAGATAGGATAGCCTTTCTCGAAAGAAGTTACGAGCACCTCGTTAAGACCGCTGACGACGTCAGTGTTGAGCCTGTCGAGGAGAGAGTGCACTTCGAGAACCTCATTGTGGAGAGTAGAGAGGTTGGCGCTGATGCCGTAAGAGAAGTCACCGATCTGGTCTTTCCAACCGAGTTCGAACTCGAGACCTGTATTGAGCACCTTACCTGCATTTACAGTGGTTGAAGACACACCGATTTCAGGCAGAGGTGAAATAGAGATGAGGAGGTCGTTGGTGTATTTCTTATACCAGTCAGCACTGAAAGTCAAACGGTCGCGGAGGAAGCGTGCGTCGATACCGAAGTCGAGCTGCTCAGAAGTCTCCCATTTCAGGTCGGGGTTGGCAAGGCCAGAAGGCATAGAACCATAGGTCGGACGGCCGTCGCCGGCTGAAGGGTTGTACTGATAGAACTGACCGTTGAGTGCGATAGAGGTAGAGTAGCGGTAACCGCTCAAAACGTTTACGTTACCGTTGAGACCCCAGGATCCGCGGAGTTTCAGGAAAGAAACGGCGTCGCGGCTTACGTTATCCCTGAAGAAAGACTCGTTGCTGATGGTCCAACCTGCAGAAACTGAAGGGAAGTAACCCCAGCGGGCTTTCTTGGACAGTTTAGAAGAGTCGTAAGCATCGGCGCGGAAGTTAGCCTGGATGTTGTAGCGGTTGTCGTAGCTGTACTGCAGACGGCCGAAGTAAGAGAGCTGTGCGCTCATATTGGGAGCGTTGCCTACGTTCTTGGTGGCGTCTGAAGTCAGGTAGTCGATGTAACGGAAGTTCTCTGCATAGTCCCTGAGGATATCCGGACCGTTAGAAGAGATGCTGGCGTTGTCGCTGTGGTCCTCGATATATGACATACCGGCCATAGCACCTACAGTGTGCTTGCCAAAGGTCTTCGTATAGTTGGCGAAGTTCTCCCACTGGTAGTAGTAGTTGGTGTTTACGTTGGCAGAGATGTCATAGTTGGTAGACTGTGCCATTGCGGTCAACCAATAGGGCTTAGAGAAGCTGTGGCTTGAGTTCTGGCCGATCCTGTAACCGAAACGTGAAGTGAGGGTCAGGCCTGAAATCGGCATAAGGTTGGCAGCGATTGTACCGCGGATGTTGATACCGCCGCTTGAGCTGTCGGTGCGGTCGCGCTGGAACAACGGGTTACCGGTGGCTTCCTGCAGATACTTGGAAGTACCATAGAAGTCGTTGTTGTGGTTGGGATCCGTCGGAACGGGGTCGCCGGCAGCGTAGTGAGCCTGCATATCACCAGGAGTATCCTTTATATTATGGTAGTAGGCAGGGGTCAGAGGGTCGATTGAAACTACAGAGTTCAGCACTGAACCGTAACCTGAAGACACTGAAGAGCGGCTCCATTTCTCGATAGAGTTGTTGGTAGAGATGTTGAACCATTTGAAGAGCTGGTAGTCAGCGTTCACCTGAGCAGTCAGACGTTTGTAAACGTCCTTCTTGCCGACAACGATACCGTCGTCGTTGAGCCAGTTCAGTGAAGTGAAGAAGTGACCCTTGTTGTTGCCGCCCTGGAAGGTGATACCGTGCTGCATGCTCCAGCTGGGCTGGAATACAGAGTCGTACCAGTTGTGGTCGAGGCCGTTGTAGTTGTTGGCTTTGAGAAGGTCTTCAGTGATGTCACCTATATATTCGTGATAGGCGATATAATCCTTGGCGCCGAAGATGTCGGCTTTCTTGCCAAGAGACTGGAGAGTGTAACGTCCATTGTAGGTGATATGGGCGGTACCGTTGCTTGCGGCACCTGTCTTGGTGGTGATCAGGACTACACCGTTACCGGCCTGCGCACCGTAGATGGCTGCAGAGGCGGCGTCCTTGAGGACCTCCATAGATTCGATCATCGTAGGGTCGAGGTACTGGATGTTGTCAACTTTCAAACCGTCGACGATCAAGAGGGGTCCGATGGAACCTGAGTTAGAAGAGTAACCGCGGACGCGGATCTTTGCCTCTTCACCGGGGGCTCCTGAGGTGTTGATGATCTGGATACCGGCGGCTTTACCCTGGAGAGCCTGGGCGGCGTCGGTAGAAGAACGGTTTGCAAGATCTTCAGACTTTACAGACGCAACGGCGCCGGTAAGGTCACTCTTGCGCTGGACACCATAACCGATGACGACGGTCTCCTCGAGGAACTCGCTGTCCTCTTCGAGAACGACGTCAATTACTGAACGGCCAGCTACAGACAGTGTCTGTGAAACATAGCCGATGCATGAGATTGTGATGTTTGCACGGTCTGGAACGGCGAGACGCCAGGTACCGTCAAAATCTGTTGCAGTACCTACTCCGGTCTGGCCTACCACAACGACAGAGGCGCCTGCTACAGGCTCGCCATTGCCATCAACAACCTTACCGCTTACCATCCTGTTCTGGGCGTATGAAACGAAGCCCAGGAGCAGTGCGGCAATGCAGAGGGTTGCTTTCATTAGGAAAGTTTTTCTCATAGGTTTGTAATTGAAGGTTAAATAGATATATGTTAGGTTAGTTTAGTGTCAAAAAAATGCAGTCGCAGTTATTTAAGATATAAAGGTATAAAAAAAATATCACAACAAACCAAAATTATTCTTTTAGCCATATGATATCGCTATCTTTGCATCCGGTATGGAAACAAAGCGCGTGGTCATAACAGGTATGGGCGTCATTTCTCCTTCGGGGAACGACGTCGCCACTTTCTGGGACAACATAGTCTCGGGAAGATGCTCTGTCATCGCTCTGGAAGATTTCGCAAAAACCGGCCTCGACATCCACGTTGCGGGAGTTGTCAAGGGGTTCGATCCGTCGCGCTACGGCATAACCCCCAAGGAAGAGCGCCGCAGCGACCGCTTCAGCCTGATGGCAGAGGCTGCCGCGTGGCAGGCCGTAGAGGCTGCCGGCATAGTGTCCGGGCAGACGGTCGCCCCTGAGAGGTTCGGAGTCTATGTGGCCAGCGGCATCGGCGGCTATGAGACCCAGATAAGCCAGACCCGCGTCCTGTTTGACGAAGGTCCGACGAGGATCTCCCCTTATTATATACCTATGGTGATCTCAAATATTGCGGGAGGCAACATAGCTATCAGGCTCAACGCCCAGGGGCCTTGCATCACCCACGTCAGCGCCTGCGCTTCCAGCACCAACTCGATAGGAGAGGCTTTCGTCGCCATCCGGACCGGCCGTGCGGACGTCCTGCTGGCCGGTGGCAGCGAAGCTGTCCTCAACCCGATGGCCATCGGAGGCTTCGCCAATGCGAAAGCCCTTTCGACCGAGAAGGACCCGCTGAAGGCCTGCCTGCCGTTCGACCGCCGTCGCAGCGGATTCGTGATGGCCGAGGGGGCGGCGATGCTTGTGATGGAGGAACTGGAGCACGCAAAAGCCAGGGGCGCCGACATTCTTGCCGAAGTGGTCGGCTACGGCTGCACCTGCGACGCATATCATTTCACCTCGCCGAGGCCGGACGCCCTGCCGGCTGCCCGCGCAATGAGACTGGCCCTCGAAGAAGGAGGGTTCGAAGCGGGTGAAAATCTCTATGTCAACGCGCACGGCACTGGCACGCACTATAACGACATCGCCGAGACCAAGGCCCTCAAGATTGCGCTGGGCGAAGAGCAGGCCCGCAAGGCGTCGATAAGCTCTTCAAAGTCAATGACAGGCCATATGTTCGGAGCCACCGGGGCGGCCGAAGCGATAGTGTCGGTGATGGCCCTGCGCTGCGGCGTCGTCCCGCCCACTGCAGGCCTCGAAGAGCCTGATGCAGAGTGTGATCTGGACTATACGCCCATCAAGGCGGTGCCCCGCAGCCTGGACTTCGCGCTCTCCAATTCCCTCGGCTTCGGTGGTCACAACGTCTGCGTGTCTTTCCGTAAATATTAATCAACAGAGAAATCAACAAAACCCCGCCAGGTTCCGCCTGCGGGGTGTTGTTTATTAATTGTTGAAAAGTAAAAAATGAGCGGGAGGACAGACTGCCGTGAAAGTATTAACTTGCAATGAAAATCCACTTAAGCGAAAAGAAACTATAGATACTTCAAAAAGTCGTTATGGAAACCTCAAGCCAGTTCTCAATTACAAAACGCGACGGTAAATTAGAAAAGTTCTCCCTTGACAAGATAATGAACGCCATCATCAAGGCGTTCGACTCAGTCCAGGAACCCATCGACCTGGGAGTCCTGAGCAAGATTCTAGCCCACCTCGATATGTACGAGGGCATCAAAGTCGAAGACATCCAGAACCAGGTCGAAGAAAGCCTGATGAAGGAAGGCTATTACAAAGTGGCGAAGTCTTTCATCCTCTATCGCCAGAGCCACCAGGAAGACCGCGACCTGACCAGCAAGATGCAGTTCCTCGCCGATTACTGCGAGGCTTCCAACGCTGCTACAGGCTCGAAGTTCGACGCCAACGCCAACGTTGAGCACAAGAACATCGCGACCCTCATCGGCGAGCTTCCCAAGAGCAACTTCATCCGCCTCAACCGCCGCCTTCTGACCGACCGCATCAAAAAGATGTACGGCAAGGAACTGGCCGACAAATATCTCGATCTGCTGAGCAAGCACTTCATCTACAAGAATGACGAGACCAGCCTCGCCAACTACTGCGCATCTATCACGATGTACCCCTGGCTCATCGGCGGCACCGCTTCGATCGGCGGCAACTCTACCGCCCCGACCAACCTCAAGAGCTTCTGCGGCGGCTTCATCAATATGGTGTTTATGGTCAGCTCGATGCTCAGCGGCGCGTGCGCAACTCCCGAATTCCTTATGTATATGAACTACTTCATCGAGAAGGAATACGGCAAGGACTACTGGAAGACCCCCGACAAGGTGGTCGACCTCAGCACCAAGCAGCGCACCATCGACAAGATGATCACCGACTGCTTCGAGCAGGTGGTCTACTCCATCAACCAGCCTACCGGTGCCCGCAACTACCAGGCTGTTTTCTGGAACATATCATATTACGACAAATATTACTTCCAGAGCCTTTTCGACAACTTCTACTTCCCCGACGGCACAAAGCCCGACTGGGACGGCCTCAACTGGCTGCAGAAGCGCTTTATGAAATGGTTCAACCAGGAGCGCCTGAAGACTATGCTCACCTTCCCGGTAGAGACGATGGCCCTGCTCACTGAAAACGACGAATGCAAAGACAAGGAATACGGCGAGTTCACCGCTCAGATGTATGCCGAAGGACACTCGTTCTTCACATATATGAGTGACAACGCCGACTCCCTGAGCTCTTGCTGCCGTCTGCGCAATGAGATCCAGGACAACGGTTTCTCTTACACCCTCGGTGCCGGCGGAGTGAGCACAGGCTCCAAGAGCGTTCTCACCATCAACATCAACCGCACCGTCCAGTATGCGGTCAACAACAACCTGGACTATCTGCAGTACCTCGGCGAGATCACAGACATCTGCCATAAGGTCCAGACCGCATACGACGCAAACCTGCGCGACCTCAAGAGCAAGGGTATGCTCCCGCTCTTCGACGCCGGCTACATCAATATGAGCCGCCAGTACCTCACCATCGGTGTCAACGGCATCGTCGAGGCCGCTGAATTCCTCGGCATCAAGATCACCCCGAACGAAGAGTACAAACATTTCGTGCAGGGCATCCTCGGTGTCATCGAGAAGTTCAACAAGCAGTACCGCACCAAGGACCTTATGTTTAACTGCGAGATGATCCCCGCCGAGAACGTGGGCGTCAAGCACGCCAAGTGGGACCGTGAGGACGGCTATTTCGTGCCCCGCGACTGCTACAATTCATACTTCTATGTGGTTGAGGACGACTCCCTGAACATCATCGACAAGTTCAAGCTGCACGGCACGCCTTACATCGAGCACCTCACCGGCGGTTCGGCCCTGCATATGAACCTCGAGGAGCACCTCTCCAAGGAGCAGTATCTGCAGTTGCTCAAGGTGGCCGCCCACGAAGGCTGCAACTATTTCACCTTCAACATTCCCAACACGATCTGCAACGACTGCGGACACATCGACAAGCGCTATCTGCACGAGTGCCCCGTCTGCGGCAGCAAGAACGTGGACTATATGACCCGCATCATCGGTTATCTCAAACGCGTAAGCAATTTCTCGGCTGCCCGTCAGGCAGAGGCTGCCCGCAGGTTCTACTATGCGCCGAAGAAGGAAATAGTAGTCAAGTAATGTTGAAATACGTGAACACAAGCGTGGTTTTTCTGGAGATTCCAGACGAAACCACGCTTTCGATTAATATTTCCAACTGTCCCAACCACTGTCCCGGCTGCCACAGCCCCTATCTGTGGGAGGATATCGGCGAGGAACTCGACGAGGCGGCGCTCGACGCTCTTGTCGCCGAGGTGCGCGACAACATCACCTGCGTGGCCTTTATGGGCGGCGACGCAGACCTGGAGCGCCTGGCACAACTGGCTGATTATGTGCACGCACGCTACCCTGCATTCAAGGTGGGATGGTACAGCGGCCGCATCCGCCTGCCCGGCTGGTTCGACCGCAGCAAATTCGACTATATCAAGCTCGGGCCGTATCTGGCCCATCTCGGCCCCCTGAACAGCCCCACCACCAACCAGCGTATGTACCGCAAGACAGCCGACGGCAGTTTTGAGGACATCACTTTCAGATTTAGGAAATAATTGCTTTCTTTGCGGCGGTTTTTTTACGGACTAAATGGGTCTGACAATCGTCATATTCGCAGTTACCATCGCTGTCGGGCTTCTTCTCGGCAGGATCAAGATCAAAGGCATCAGCATCGGCTCCACCTGGATTCTGTTCGTGGGCATCATCCTCAGCCACTTCGGCGCCCAGGCTGACCCTACGGCGCTGTCGTTCGTCAAGGATTTCGGCCTCATCCTCTTCGTGTTCGCAATCGGCCTCCAGGTCGGCCCCGGCTTCGTCCATTCCTTCAAGAAGGGCGGACTGAGTATGAATGCGCTGGCCGCGCTGATGGTGCTGATGACTGTGGGAGTGACGCTGGCCATCCATTTCATCACCGGAGAGAGCCTGGCCGATATGGTCGGCGTGATGTCGGGAGCGGTCACCAACACTCCCGGCCTCGGTGCCGCCCAGCAGACGGCGCAGGACGTGATGGCGGCCCAGAGCTATCCTGCGGACGAGATTTCCCTCACCGTGTCGACCCTCGCATCTTCGTATGCCATCTCATATCCCCTCGGCGTGCTTGCCGTAATCGGCTTGCTGATAGCCTACAAGAGCTGTTTCAAGGTCAACCTGGACAAGGAGAAAAAGGACCTCGAGAGCGATGACGACACTGCTTCCGAGGCAGCCCGCCGTATGCATTGCGAGGTGGAGAATCCCGCCATCTTCGGCAGGAGCATAAGGGACATCGCCCACAGCCAGGGTGCGCATTTCATCATCTCAAGGATAATGAGGAACGGGGAGGTGTCGGTGCCGAACTCCGACACAGTCCTCGAGAAGGGCGACAAGCTGCTGATCGTGACTTCGAACCATTATGTGAATATGGTCCGCATCATCTTCGGAGAGGAAATCCCTATGCATCAGAGCGACTGGGACAAGCTGGACAAGAATCTGGTGACCAGGCGCCTGACCGTCACCAAGTCATCCCTCACCGGCAAGACTTTGGGCAGTATGCATATCCGTGAGACCTACGGCGTGACCATCACCCGCGTGATCCGCGCCGGCATCGAGCTCGTGGCCCAGCCCAACCTCATCCTCCAGATGGGTGACGGACTGATGGTGGTGGGCACCGAGTCGGACATCAAGAGCATCGTGGGACTGGTCGGCAACAAGAAAGAGAACCTGAGCCATCCCAATCTCGCCCCGATTTTCGCCGGCATAGCCCTCGGAGTGATTTTCGGCAGCATCCCCATCCATTTTCCGGGCATCCCCCAGCCGATACGTCTCGGACTTGCAGGCGGCACGCTCATCATCGCCATCCTGCTCGGCCACTTCGGCCCGAAGCTGCACATCACTACCTACACGACCCTCAGCGCCAATATGATGCTGCGTGAGGTGGGAATTGCGCTGTTTATGGCCGCGGTGGGCCTCGGAGCCGGAGCGAACTTCGTGGAGTCGCTGGTCAGCGGAGGCTACTGGTGGATCCTGTACGGTTTTCTGATAACCATCATCCCTATCATCATAATGATGCTGCTCTGCCGCTTCGTCCTGCATCTGAACTTCTACAAGATGTGCGGTCTGATCGCCGGCTCGTGCACCAATCCGACAGCCCTGTCGTTCTCACAGGAAAGCTACGGCACTGACTATGTGGCAGTCAACTATGCCACCGTCTATCCCTTGACGATGTTTATGCGGGTGCTTGTGGCCCAGCTGCTTATCCTTCTTGCTTTCGCTGCCTAGCGGAACCAGCCTTTCACAGTGACTCCGCCCATAAACCACAGCCCCGGCTGCGGGATGTCCCCGAAATCATAATATTGCCTGCCCAGCAGGTTGTTGGCCCTCACGTATACTTCGAAAACGGGACGGCTGTACGAGAGTTTTGCGTCGAGCAGGGTGTAGGGCTTGATGAGGGTTGAGGTCGTGGCCCTGTCGACATAGCGGCAGGAGATGTTGGCGCTGAAGCCTTCGAAGATGCGGAAGTCTGCCTGGGCGGTGACCCTGTGGCGGATGTATTCCATCGAATAGAGGCTGCGGAAGCCGGCCTTGGTGTCCTTGTCCTGGGAGATGTGGCTGTAGCCGAGATTGACGGAGCGGATGAAGAAACGGCGGTTGCCTGTCAGCTCTGCAAATGCCAGCTGCAGGGTGGCTTCCTGGCCGAAGGTGCTCAGCGAAGTGTGGTTGACCGATGTCCAGGGAGCGTCTTCGCCGGCTGAGATGTCCTGGATCCAGTCGATTATGTCGCGGCCTTTGTTATAGTAGACAGTGACGACGGCCCTCACGCCCGAGCCGAGGAATTTGACGCCGC
>JAFXPV010000020.1 GCA_017527625.1 Bacteroidales bacterium
CCGATGTATACTTTATGCATTATAATACAGACTTTAAAAGTCACCAAATTTAAAAAATTGTTCTTATCTTTACAAAGATGCGAAAGATTGCAGATGAAATAATTATGGATAATCTGGAAAAGAGAGTTGCAGCCGCTTTGTTGGATGTCAAGGCTGTAGAATTGAATACCGAAGAGCCCTTCACCTGGGCCTCCGGGCTTAAGTCTCCCATTTACTGCGACAACCGCAAGCTGTTGTCGTATCCCGTCGTTCGTACTTTTATCGCCGACCGGCTCGAGGAGGTTATAAGGGAGCAGTTCAAAAAAGTTGATGTGATTGCAGCAGTAGCCACCGGCGCCATTGCCATTGGTGCCATAGTCGCCGAAAAGATGGGATTGCCCCTGGTTTACATACGCCCGAAACCGAAGGATCACGGAACAGGCTCGCAGATCGAAGGCGTCTTCGAGAAAGGAGCCAACATCGTGGTGATAGAGGACCTTATCTCTACGGGAATGAGTTCTCTGGCTGCGGCCCAGGCTGTGTCCCAGCAGGGAGGTTTCGTCGAAGGAATGGTTGCCATCTTCTCATACAACTTCACAAAGGCCCGCAAGGCTTTCGAGACGGCTAATATCACCCTCTATACGCTTACCGACTACGATACCCTCATTCAGGTGGCCGGCGAAAGCAACTATATCACCGAAGAGGAGATGAGTGTGTTGAGAGACTGGCGTTTCAAACCCGAAAACTGGGGGAAATAACTGATGGCTGAGCACGTTGTCGGTAAGACGATTTTTCTTGACCAGCAGCCTATAATGCTGTACAGCCGCTTCTCGAACCTCGAAAGCATAGCTGACAGGCTTCCGGAAGACAAGCGCAAGATGGTCGAGATGACTCAGGATTCCGTGCTTGTCAAGACTCTCGGAATGGAGTTCGGAATGAGGCTGACCCAGAGGATTCCGTTCAACACTCTGGTGTTCGAGCAGATGGGGCAGTCTCCGTTCCCCTTCCAGTTCAGCCTGCATTTCGATCCTGCGGCCAGCAAGGACGGCGCCACCGATTTCCATATAGAATTGAACACGGAACTCAACACGATGCTCAAGATGATGATAGGCGGCAAACTACAGCCTTTCATCGACAACATAACCGACACAATATCCCAGATGGCCTCCGGCAACATACCGGACGGGATGCGCGATTATGTCGTTTAGCCTCGATCCTATATTCAAAGACAATCTTACAGGAGCGCTTGGACAGCAGGTGCTCGACAGATATATGCAGGCTCTTGAGAAAGAGCCTGCGACTGTTTCTGTCCGTCGCAATCCTATTAAGCTTTCTCAAGAAGCTTTTGCCGGACATTTCGCCGGCTTGTCAGACGGCCAGGTGCCGTGGTGCCGGGACGGCATTTACCTCAGAGAACGGCCTCAGTTCCATCTGGACCCCCTTGTCCACGCAGGAGCATTCTATGTGCAGGATGCGGCATCTATGGTTTTGCAGGACCTGTTCGCTTCGTTGCGCGGTGATTCTGCCGTCAGAGTGCTGGATCTCTGTGCGGCGCCGGGAGGCAAATCCACCTGCATAGCATCGCAGGCTCTTTCGGCGGAAGACATACTTGTGAGCAATGAAGTTATCCGCAGCCGCTCTGCCATCCTCGCTGAGAATATGGCAAAGTGGGGGAGGTCGAATATAGTCGTGACTAACGACGAGTCCCGCCGTTTCGCGTCGCTGGAAGGATATTTCGACATTGTGCTTGCCGATGTCCCCTGTTCCGGCGAAGGAATGTTCCGCAAGGATGCGGGAAGCATAGGCCAGTGGAGTCCTGATAATGTGGCGTTGTGCTCCGCGCGGCAGCGCAAGATCGTGGCGGAGGCCTGGCCTTCCCTAAAAACAGGAGGTATCCTGATTTATTCGACCTGCACTTTCAACCGTGCGGAGAATGACGGCAACGTGGAATGGATATGCCGGGAGCTGGGAGCTGAAGCTATGAGCCTTGAAGTGGCACCTGATGCTCTGAGGACAGACTTCGGCCTGCAGTTCATCCCTGGTTCTACCAGGTCGGAGGGTTTATACCTGGCTGCCCTCAGGAAAACATCTGCCGCAAGACCGACAAGGCTGCGTCTTCCGAAGTTGCCTTCAAAAGCCAACTGCGATTATGCCCGTGACTGCGAATGCTACAGGGTAAGCACCGCTGGCGGAGATATGATAAAGGCCTATCCTTGCGGTCTTGCGGCTGAGATAATGGCATTGGAGTCTTCCCTCGGTTCTATCCGTTCGGGAGTGGCGGTCGCTTCGGTGAAAGGTCGCGACCTTGTGCCTACGGCAGCAATCGCCTTGAGCGAATGCCTCTGTGAAAAAACATTCCCCTGCGAGAACTTGTCTGCAGGGGATGCTTTGAAATATCTGCGGCTTGAGCCGCTTGTTCTGACGGACGCCCCCAGAGGTTTCATCCTTCTCAAGTATGAGGGTATTCCCCTGGGCTTCGTAAAGAATCTCGGCAGCAGGACCAACAATCTGTTCCCGTCCGCCTGGCGTCTGCGATCAACCGAAGTTATCGAATAAGATGCTCTCAGGCGGCACTCCGAGGCTGTCGAGCAGGTTGCAAACTGCCTGTGACATCATTGCGGGACCGCACATGAAGTAGAGGACGTCCTC
>JAFXPV010000021.1 GCA_017527625.1 Bacteroidales bacterium
AGGCAGAGGGTTATCCTTTCTGTCACACGATGATTTATGGCAGAGAGTAATGCCCGCCAATCTTTATACACTGCATCATCAAACCCTGGAATAACATGAGCTACCATACGGGACAGTTCCGCCATCTGGTTTACCGGGTCCATCCTGTCTGCCTCATAATAGATATCTTTCTCGCATAGCACTTTCCCGATCAGAGTCGATTTGCCGATTCTGCGTCGTCCCCGAATGATAACGAAATACGGAGAATCGCCTTTCAGCAGCTGCTGAAGACGCGCGATTTCTTTCTCTCTGTCAACGAATCTCATTTCTGTCAATTATTATGCTCCGCAAACATAATGTTTATAAAGCATAATTCCAAAAAATCAGACAAAATATATTAAATCAGCCGAGACTTATGGCGCAGGGCTTAATACATCGGAATCATTAAGTTATCTGCAACCAATTGGCAATATTTTGAAAATATTGCCAATTGATGTATATTTGCAAAAAGCAGGTTGATGGAATATCGTTGTGCTATAACTGAGAAGATGAAGGCCGTGTCTGAGGTGCTTTTCGATGACTTTGTGGGGATGGACAATTGCATTACAGACACGGGCAGGAACCTTATTGTCGAGGTTCCCAAGAACAAGTGTGAAGAAGTGCGTTCGTCTCTTAAACAAAAGTTCCAGGATGTAGCGCTGATCAAGAACGCATATCTGATGATAGATGACCTCCACGACTTTATCCTGGTCAAGCCGATGATTACGGAATCACCCGTCATTTTTACCGAAGGCGTTTCCGTTCCGAAATTGGAGAAGTTGCTCGTAGACCAGGATTCTGACAAAGAATATGCATCTCTTGGCGACGTTTCCATCCAAAAAGAATTTCAACGCGCCTTTGAACTGTATCCGGTCAATACCTCCCGCTTGCTCAGATACGCTGGGCGAAAAGGGAAAAAAGAAGAAATTCTGAACCGTGTCAGCAGGATTGACAAAGAACGAGTAGATATTGTTCGAAACATTCAGAGTTTTTTCACTGAAGCGCCAGTAGAAAAAGCCTGGTTGTTCGGCTCCTTCTCGCGTATGGAAGAAAAGGCCGACAGCGACATCGACATTTTGATAAACCTCGACCGCAATGTATCATTAGGGTTACTTGATTATGCCAGAATGGTAGATTCTCTCGAAAACCGCCTGAAGAGAAAAGTGGATCTTGTAGAAGACAGATCCGTAAAGCCATATGCATCAGAAAACATCAACAAAGAAAAAGTGCTGATATATGAGAGAGAGTGAACTTTGCTCAATGATCGAAGCGTCTGTCAATAAGATTCTTCAAACCAGATATGGCAGTCAGCTATTGGAGGAGCCGTATTCCCCCAATCCCTATACTATTGTTTTGGACACGCACGCAAGAATTGCTTATGTGCATCTTGCCAAGATATTTCTATTTGGTAATTCTACAAACGATGCCAATGCCTGGCTTACGCAGGCTTTGAATGGGCATACCATTCCATATATAACTTCGAAAGTCACAACGGGTGATAAAACAAAGTTGAAAAAGGTTAAAGAAGGATTTATTGTCAACTTCTTTGGAAAAGACTTTGAAGACTATGAATCTCAAATGAGAAATTTTTGTACAGAAGCCGAAACGGAGGTTCAAGAAGGCTCACAAAAGCAGTTTCATAGAGATGCTCCACCACATAGAGCAGTCGATGAAGCCGTCGCTATCGGGAAAAATGCAGTAACAGCATTTGCAACAAAGGTCTGCGAATTAGCCAGGAGCACAAATGAAGAAGAAGTAAAATCCATCCTTATTCCCTATATGCAGAAACTTATCGCGCCATTTATGTAATAAGCCGCAGGATATTTCTCCTACGGCTTTCATTTTTTGGGGATTGCCGCAGTATGCCCGCCGCAGTATGCGTCTAAGCACCGCCACACGCATACTGCGGAAAGGGCAATACGTTAACAGGAAAGCGAGGAGGCGATGGAGGAATAGATCCTACTTGTCGATGGCAGCCAGAATACCCTCGATGCTGTCGGTCACTGCATCGAACAACTTGTACATCAACTCCGGCTCCTCCATCTTGGGGATATAGACGATGGTCTTCATCCCGCGACCCTTGCACCATCCCGCTTCCGTGTGAGCCGAGCGGCCGCAGGGCAGCACCAGAACGCAGGTGTCAGCCCACTCCAGCGCCTCGAGGTCATTGGCGAACTGCTTCTGCGCGGCAGGGTGAGCAAGACCGTCTGCATATTGCGCGAAAGACCATTCTGCGCAATTCGGGTCGATGTCGGTCCAGTGGAAACCGTGGCCTCCCTGCGGAGGATTGCGGAAATCATAGACCTCGTGTCCGAACTCCCGCAGCCGCCTGACGACTTCGGGGAAATAGGCGTTGCGCCAACTGGATGCTACATAGATACGTGCCATATACAATAAAGGGGAAAGAGACACTAAACGCAAATATACACTCAATCTGGCAAAGAATAGCCAAATTCGCACAAATGACATCGATCAGAACCATCAGCATACTGTCAGACAACCGCTCGGCAGACCCCAGACGCTTCCAATTGCTTGATAATGCATCAACGAAACAATTTGGAAAGGATGGCCTCAAGGTCCGGCTGGCCTTCGTGTACCAGGATTTCTCCGGTCTCGCAGTCAATCAGAAAGACTCTCGGGATAATCTCAATGCCATAATCCTTATAAACCTTGCCGCTTACCGGCGCCAAGACGTTGATCCAGGTCATTTCATTCTTCTCCACATATTCTTTCCAATCCTTGGCTTTGGAATCCTGCGAAATACTGTAGATTTCCAGGCCCTTGTCGTGATACTTAGCATACATCTCCTTCAACGTTGGGATGGATTTCAAGCAAGGCAGGCACCACGTCGCCCAGAAATCCAGGATAACATAGCGGTTTTGAGGATTGTCAACGACAGCACTCAGACGGACAGGGGTGTCGTCCGTATCCGGATACTCCATATCGACATAATGCTGACCAACGAGACTGATCTCCTCTTCGATAGCGGTTTTCTTGCGTTCTGAAGCTTCCGCTCTGCGGACCAGGTTCTTTTTCAAAGTTGGGATATACTTCTTATAGGCATTGGCCAGTTCGGGAGACAACCGGTCGATGATTTCATAAGCCCGGGTGAGATCGCTGGGGAAATTGTTAGCATAAGCCAATGCCAGGAGATTCGTTTGTTCATCACTGATCGCCTCTTCCCAGAGAGCTTGCCTGGCAGCAGGATCTGCAGTCATAATCTTATGGAAAGCATCATTCAGGACCGTTCCTGTCGCACCCGTGGTCATATCATTCTCATCCTCAGCCCGGACATCGACGAGGATGGTTCCAGGCTCAAGGAAGAAATCTTTCAGCTGACCCCCTTCATAGGGATTGGCATATACATCCTCGGAATTCGTGGCATATAGGTACACGTGAGTCGGAGCAGAGATGCGGGGATGAAACTCGAAAGTCCCATCCTTGACAGTCGTTTTGGAAACGACCTTCCATTTGTTCCATTCGTCCTGCAGAACGAGTTCAGCCCCGTCCTTGACACCTTGAATGGTACCCTTGACTGTACAGTATTCCTGTTTGCAACCGCTCAGGCAGATGATAAACAGAACGGCATAGAAAAGTATAAATCTTGTCTTCATAGTCAAATAAAAACTATATCAGTGACTCCCCCCACTAATAATTCATACAAATGTATCTTTTTCTCCCTACTTTTTCCATACCCTGCGCCCTTTTCCGGGTCACTAGTTTTTGCAGAACGATTAAATATGCGTATATTTATTTTTTATGCCATATCCTGCAGAAATTATATGATTATCATATTGTCATCATTAGTCGCATTGATCTCAGTATCACTGGTTCACTCCAAGATACTTAAAATCGCCAGGGCACGGCATCTGACTGACGAGCCGGGAGAAAGGAAGCAGCAGCACCACCCGGTTCCTACGCTTGGAGGAATCGCTGTTTTTATGGGAATAATCTGCGGCCTCGGAATAGCCTGTACTATGGCCGACCTCACCCTTATCTTCCCCGTCGTGACGATGATGGCAACAATGCTGTATATCGGGACCATTGACGACATCGAGGGACTGTCGCCTCTTTACCGCATCATTATGGAGATACTTGCCGTTCTTGTGCTTATTTATGGCAGCGGAATGTGCATAGACAACTTCAATGGCCTGTGGGGCATATACCAGATCCCTTGGGCAATTGCAGTTCCGCTGACCGTATTTGCAGGAGTCGGCATCATCAATGCTATCAATATGATAGACGGAGTCAACGGCCTGTCCTCAGGAATCTGCATCGCCTGCAGCCTTTATTTCGGGGCGAACTTTTTTCACCTCGGCGACATACCGAATTCCGTCCTCGCCTTTACGATGGCATTCTCCCTGATGCCGTTCCTCGTGCACAACGTGTTCGGCTCAAAATCCAGAATGTTCATCGGCGATGGCGGCACTATGATGATGGGAATCCTTCTGACCTGGTTCGTCATCCGCTATCTTTCATTCTATGGGATAGAACGAGGCCTTCCGGGCGGCCTCTCCCCCATTGCCAATGCCCTCAGCATCCTGAGCGTACCGGTGTTCGACACACTCCGTGTTATGGCGATGAGAATAGCACAGCGCAGAAGCCCGTTCTCGCCCGACAGGATACATCTTCATCACGCTTTCGTAGACAATGGTTTCAGCCACGCATTTACGACCGTAAGCGAAATACTCATCGGCCTTGTGGTATTCCTGACGAGCAACATTGCCTATTGGCTCGCGTTCTCAGCCGACATACAGTTGTATGTAGTCATCCTTTCCGGCGTAGTCTTCGTCTGGGGCACATACTTCCTGCTTGTAGGGCTGAAAAAGAACCGGAAGTTCCAGCTATTCGCCCATAGCACCCACTTCGAGCGCAAGGGCTGGTGGCTTGCGCTTCAGCATCGGTTGGATGGGAAAAAGAACTAAGTCACATTATGTCTGTTGCAAATAGAGTAATAAAAAACACGATTTGGCTGTACATAAAGGTTGGCGTTCAATTGTTCACGACCTTATGGGCCACTCGTATTATTCTAAATACGCTTGGCGCTTCAGACTTTGGCATCTTCAATATAGCTGGAGGTGCGATAGCTATGCTGGGATTTCTCAATGCATCGATGGCTGTTGCCACCCAGCGCTTTATGTCCTACTCCGAAGGAGAGGGTGATGCAGAAAAACAGAAAAAGATTTTTAATGTCGGCATATTGATGCATCTCGCGATTGCATTGATTATGATCTTGACATTGGTCATCTTGGCATTTGTCTTTTTCAATGGCCTGTTATCCATTCCTCCTGGCCGTGAATACGCAGCATTTTGCGTTTATGCTTCCCTTATTGTCAGCACGGTTTTCACCATAATAAGCGTACCCTACGATGCCGTCATCAATGCACACGAAAATATGCGGTTCTATGCCATAGTCGGCATCATTCAGGCCGTTTTAAAGTTATTGATCGCATTCGCCTGCGTCTACGTCACTTATGACAAGCTGATCACATATGGCATTCTGATGGCCTGCATCCCTGCCATAAACCTCGCAATAATCGCATCCTATTGTCATAAAAAATATGATGAGTGCACAATAAATGTACACAAGTACTATGACAAGGGTGTATCGAAGGAAATGGTCCAATTTGCAGGATGGAATTTCCTCGGGATATCATCAAGTATGGTAGGCAACTACAGCCAGAATATCATTCTGAATCATTTCTTCGGAGTTTTGGTTAACGCTGCTATGGGTGTTATAAACCAATTGTGCGGACAGCTTATGGTGCTTACCAGAAATATGATGATGGCCGTCAACCCTGTCATAACAAAACTGGCAGGCTCCAAAAATGGAAAGGAGATGCTTGACTGGAGTTTCACTTCCTGCCGTTTTTCGTATCTGCTGTTAGCCTGGATTGCAATACCATTCTGTTTTGAAGCCGATTATCTGCTCGATATCTGGCTTGACAATGTCCCCGAATGGACGGTAATATTTTTTAAACTTCAATTGATACGAACTCTGTTGGAGCAATTGAGTTTGGGGATGAACACCGCTTTAAATGCTGAAAACAGAATCAAAAAACTAAATATTCAATCAGCATATCTGTTTGCCATTGCAATAGTAGCGGTCTGCCTGTTGTTCCATTTTGGCTATCCCCCTTATGTGCTTTTTATCGTGATGATTGCATTGGTAATTGTGCAGACGCTCCTGAAGTTGCAGTTATGCCACAAATACATAGGGATGGATTATGCCGCTTATCTTAGAAACGTATTTCTCCCTACTGCACTTCTGACAGTTGCAATGCTGATACCCTGCGCCGTTTCAACCCGCCTGATGGAAGAAGGTCTTGTCAGAACCGTTGTCACATTCATATCTACGTGGATTGTAATGTTGCCGGTGTTTGTATTGTGCTTTTTGAAGAAAGACGAGAAAGAAATGATTTCCCGACTGTTACGAAAAAATAACATATAGTCTCAGCATTGGCAGACATAACCGATGAAGTTAAAGGATATCATAATAAGAGTAGCACGTAAGGCTTATCGAATTGTCTCACGACGGAAATTTTATGCTCCCGAATGCGATTGCGACAGGCAGTCGTCCAACGATAAGATTTATGAATTGCTCGCTTCCGGCAAGCCTTGTATGATAGCACGGTTTGGAACGGTTGAGATCAATTGCGTCACAAATTACCTCTGCGTGCATTCAGACAAATCATATTGGGAAAGGATTACAGATTTCATAGCGGACAACACAAGTACACCCTGGTGGTATGACAAGATCTTTTATCATCTCAGGATTAATGCCGGAGTAATAGATGCAAATCAAGAAATAGCAGAACGGTTTTCTGAGCGATACCTTCAAGATGCGCCAGAAATAGATTTGCTCGCTTGCCATCAATATTACGAGAAATTTATGCCTTTGCGCGACGATATACAGAGGGTGCAGTTGGAAATGCTGTATCCCTTCTTTGTCGAAAGGCCTTGGACCCGTGTCCTGCGGGGGAAGAAGGTTCTCGTGATTCATCCCTTTGTCGATACGATAAAGTCACAATACTCCAGACGTGAACTGCTGTTTTCCAACCCGGATGTTCTTCCGGAATTTGAACTGAAGACACTGAAGGCCGTCCAAACCATTGCAGGAACCAAGTCGGAGTTCACAAGTTGGTTCGATGCCTTGAAGTATATGGAAAACGAGATTGACAAGATCGATTTCGACATTGCGATCATTGGATGTGGAGCCTATGGGCTGCCGCTTGCAGCACACGTGAAGAGAATCGGGAAACAAGCGGTCCATATGGGTGGCGGCATGCAATTGCTGTTCGGAATATTGGGTAAGCGTTGGACCGAACAGTATTCCGGATTCTGGCATTATCGCCCCGGCATTGACATATCCTTGGACTACCATCCACTGTTTAATGAATATTGGGTGACTCCGGGACAAAATGAAAAGCCGAAGGGCTCGGACAAAGTGGATAATAGCTGCTACTGGTAATCCATAAATGGTAAACATAAGTTTTCTATATGGTTTTATTCTGTGCCTTGTCTTTGCAATAGCCAATTTTCTGAAATTGGGATTGCGAGGCAAAACATATGTCCTTCCATCCACGTTATTCGCTTTGATGTGGGGATGGACTTCTTTGGGCGGCTTTCTGTATTCGAACCTTCTGGTCGGCAATACCGATTACTATAACAATGCAGGCTACCTTCACGATATCGGCTCTTACCAATTATCAATGTTGATAGTTGTTTTTATTGCATTACTCCTGGCCAGGTATCATCATAGAAATGATGTCGTCCGGGTAGCCACGACGTTCGGCAGTGGAGATATTGTCGCAATCAGACGTAAGATGCGATGGATTCTCTATCTGTTTTTCATCATAGGAATGTACCGATTGATATCTGTCATATCGAAAACAGGTTTCGATTATTCCGCGATGAGAACATATTACATTAACTCCCGTTCGAGTTTCAGTGCATTTGAATTGAATGTGATCCGCATCGGAAGTTATCTGCGCCAGTTCGCCGTCTTCTACATATGTATTTTGGGTATGGAAACAGCATTGCGAAGCATCCGCCTGATAAAACTTGCCTGGGATTTCATTTTGTTCATACCATTCCAGATGTCCTTTGGCGGGCGCCTGTTCATTCTGTCCTTCTTTGCCCCTTTTATTTTTTCATATCTTCTTACATATTCCGTAATAGCCATAAAGAATAGGAAGAAAAAGATAGACCGGAAATTCTTTCTTATCCTTGCTTCGCCGGTGATAATGCTTGTCCTCGTGCAGGTTTTGAAGATGGGCGAGACTGTAAGCGTAAATACGTTTACCTCCTATTTGACTGAAATATTCTATACCTCAACTTGCTATATTCATATGAATGAACTGTGGAGTATCCTGCCACACAATTATTCATTGGGATATGGCCTTAATTGTCTGGGTTTCGGCTCGCCTGTATATAATGATGCCATAGAAATATGGGGAATAGAGCATAATTCCGCATCGGTTTGTGTACCTTCCATTATTCCTCAGGCATTCCTTGATTTCGGGAAAATTGGGAGTTTAGTATTCTTTTTTATAATTTTCTACCTGATAGAGGACAGGGCTCTGGTATGTCTGAAAAGGCTAACGACAAAGAATATGCTGGTAATCATTCTTCTTTGTCAGATTACATATCAAACTGTAAGTTCAAGTGTATTTGACAGTCTTCGAGAATTTATTGTAGGATATATTGCCTTGATACTGTTTGTACAGATGGCTCCGTTGAAAACCGTCAAGAATCCAGAATATTTTTAATTCTCAAGGGATAATAATATAATTTTGCTGATGATGTTCAATTCTATATTCATACATAACATTATAAAGATTATATATGTTAATTTCCATTTCTTGCCATTTAAACAGGCAATAAAGTTTCCTATCGACGTTTATGGTAAACTGCGTGTTGTAGGTAACAGTGGCAAACTATGTATAAATGGAACGATTAGACCTGGAATGATAAAACTTGGATCACAAGGACGTGATATGTTTCCTCTTGATCCTGTTATCCTTGATGTCAGAGGGACTCTTTGTTTCGAAGGTTCTTTTTATATAGGTTGTGGAAGTACAATAAGGGTTGAGCCTGGAGCAAAGATGTCGATAGGTACGAAGTCAAGATTCGGTGCTCAATCAATTTTGTTCTGTGAGGACAATATAAAAATCGGTTCACAAGTCGAAGGCTCTTGGAGGTGCCAGTTGATGGATACTGACAGACATAAAATCAGGGACGTGAATACTGGAACTGTATATCCTTCGCACAAGCCAATAGTGATAGGCGATAATGTGTGGATCGGGAATAATGTTTGCATTAACAAAGGAACTGTAATCCCGGATAACACAATCATAGCCTCCAATTCCTTCTGCAATAAGAATTATTCAGAAGTGGCTCCTTTTTCTATTCTGGGAGGTATTCCTGCTAAAGTCATATCATCAGGCAAACAAAGAGTATGGTGACATCAGCAGTCCTCATAACCTGTCATAATCGTAAAGACACTACTTTGTCGTGTCTTGGCAGACTGTTCGCCATAAGGAAGGATGTTGATGTCTATTGTGTTGATGACAATTCAACCGATGGAACGGCTGATGCTATACGCAAAATGTTCCCGCAGGTCATTCTCATTCACGGAGACGGCAATCTGTTTTGGTGCAGAGGAATGAGAAAAGCCTGGACAGAAGCATCCGGAAGCAAGGACTACGATTTCTATTTCTGGCTTAATGACGATCTGCTCCTTTATGACGACTGCTTTGATGAAATGCTGGAATGCAGTGAACTTCTGGGCCATCAGGCAGTAATCGCCGGTTTGGTGCAGGAAAAGACTACCAAGCAAGTCATATACGGAGGTTATGATAAATCCAAGCGCCTTATACCAGCTGATGGCCAGCTGAATGAGGTCTATAACCTGAATGGCAATTTTGTCCTCGTGCCCAAAAGCGTTTTTGTAAAAATCGGCATTTTCGATCCTGTCTATCACCACGACCTCGGGGATGTTGCGTATGGGTATGAAGCGCATAAGCAAGGACTGCGTGTATGTACTTCACGCAAGTACATAGGATGTACGGACGCTGTATTACAGAGTAAGGATGAAAGGAAACGTCAATATGGAGTGTCGGTGGTAAAAAGATTCAAGAAACTCTATTCTCCACTGGGAAGCAATCCGTTCATTACGTTCCATTTCCTTCGCAGGTATGAAGGCATCGGCAAGGCTGTCCTGTTTTTTATTTATGTACATACGATAAATCTGCTGCCTGACGGCATCTGGTCTAAAATTTCAAAAAAATGAAAGTCCTCTCTTTCGTAACATCGTTGGAATTATCGCACGGCGGACCGTCGCGCAGCGTTCCGCTGCATGCCAAGGGACTGGCAGAGGCAGGCGTGGATATAACTCTGATGACACTCCGGTCGGAGGATATGAATATCCTTGCGCTTGAGGGGACTGCTGTCAAGCTGAAGGTCCTCAGCCCCTCCTTTTCGAAGAAGGAAATAGCGAAATATCTCGCAGATGAAAGATTTGACCTCATCCAGATTCAGAGTATGTGGGATTTGCCTTATCATAAGGTGATGGTTGAAGCCCGCAGACGGGGCATTCCGTATATCGTGACTCCTCGTGGGATGCTTGAGCCGTGGAGCCTTTCCCAGAAGGCGTGGAAGAAGAAACTGGCCTGGTGGCTTTACCAGCGCAATGATGTGCAGAAATCGGCGTGCATCTTCACGACGGCCAGGATGGAAGCCGGTCACGTCGGCAATCTTGGGATCACGACCCGCAAGGCTGTCATACCCAATGGCATAGAGACTGACGCCTATCCTTGCAAAGCTTCTGTTGATATCGTCAAAAAGCAAGTGCTGTTTCTCAGTCGTGTGCATATCAAGAAAGGCATCGAGATTCTTTTTGACGCCTGGAAACGTATTCATCCGGATTATTCCGACTGGCAGCTGCTCGTCGTCGGCAATGGAGAAGCCGGATATATTCATAGTTTGGAGGGCAAGATCGAGGCTTTAGGCTTGAAGGACAGCATAAAGATCCTCCCCCCTGCCTTCGAAAATGAAAAGATACATCTTTATCAAGAATCCGCACTCTTCTGTTTGCCTTCATATAGTGAGAATTTCGGTATGGCTGTTGCTGAGGCCATGTCGTGCGGAACACCGGTAATAACCACGACTAATTGTCCTTGGAATATTCTTAACGATACAAAGACGGGGTGGTGTATTGACCTTAGTGTGGATAATCTTGAATACGCCCTTCGTGAAGCTTTGTCTATGAATCCTACAGAACTTTATGATATGGGACAGAAGGCAAGCAAACTCATTTATGATAACTTTGACTACCGAAGTGTCACTCGTAAGACTTTGACTTTGTATGAGTGGCTGCTGAATGGTGGTGAGAAACCTGAATTTGTGTATGAGTGAAATACAGAATAAAGAAAGGATCCTGGAGATTGATATGGCCAAGGGGGTGTTCATCCTCCTTATGGTGATCTTTCATCTTGGATTGTTCAATACAAAATATCCTCATACAGCGCAAATTTTATATGCTTTTTTTGTGTCAGGTTTCTTGTTGATTAGTGGTTACTTGTTTTCTGTTAATAAAGAGCCTTCAAAATTCTTAAAGACAATATATGGTTTTGTCGTGCCATATATAGTCTTTGAAATCGTATATCTGCTGGGAGTCGGCTTGCTTGGGAAATCCATAGGTGCCACCAATACCTTTGACGGCGGAGTGCTTGCTTTGTTGGGCAAAGTAGCTGTTTCTCCTTCAGGCACATACTGGTATTTGCACACAATGGCTATCTGCATTACGGTTTATTATTCAGTAAACCGTTATGTATTAAAAGGGCTGTCGGGTATTTTGGTTTCGTCCATCATCTTATATGCTTTGTCCATAGGAATATCCGGTTTTAAATGGGAGAACATAATCTATTTCATAACAGGCGCCCTGCTGAGAAATGCCAATTTCGCAATAAATGAGAAATTGAAGTCTCCAGTGTCGATATTATGTTTTGCCTTGATATGTATATTTGCCGATGAAATATCAAGAGGATCTATTGTAGGCCTTGGACTCACTCTTACGAGTCTCGGTTTTCTATTTGACTTGAAGGAAAGAATACCGAAGTGTATATCCGGTTTTTTTGCATATATAGGAAGAAACTCTTTTGGTATTTTGATTTTCTCCCCGTTATTTACAGTTTTTACAAAGTTATATGCACCCCTGTTTGCTTTTGATAATTCTGCCATTCTTTGGACTGTAGTCAGTTTGTCATTGGTAGTTTCACTATGCCTGCTTTGTGCAAGACTGTTTGACAGATTGTCGTTGTCCCGCATTATTGTGGGTAAGAATATATACTCCAAGCTATAAACCGATCTATATATGACTGAGACTAAAATTGACTTATCAAAATACGAGAATCACTTGGGCCGCAAGCATCAGGTAATACGTCTTATGTGGAGCATAACCTGGACACTGTGTGCAAGGTGGCTGCCCAGAAGTGTCGGCAGGGGCTGGAAGAATTGCCTTCTTCGTCTTTTCGGTGCAAAAATAGCCAGGACGGCCCAGGTATACAGTTCCGCAAAAGTATATTATCCCGCCAATCTTACTATGGGAGAAAACTCGTGTCTTGCAAGTGATGTAGATTGCTACAATGTCGCCCCCGTCACTGTCGGAGCCAACACCACAGTGTCGCAAGGTGCCTTTATCTGCACGGCAAGTCACGATGTGACAGATCCCTGCAATCCGCTCATAACAGCTCCGGTCTTCATTGAAGATCAAGCCTGGATCGGGGCAAGGGCATATATCGGTATGGGCGTCACCATCGGGCAAGGGGCTGTTGTCGGAGCTACAGCAAGCGTATATAAGGATGTAGAGCCGTGGACTATTGTCGGGGGCAATCCTGCGCGGTTCATCAAGCGCAGAGTCGTTAAACAAGATTAAGTCAAAATCTATGTTGGATCTTTCGGTAATAATCCTTACAGGAAATGAGGAACTCCATATAAAGCGTTGCCTGGATATTATATGTCCTGTGGCAAAGGATGTTTTTGTGATAGACTGTTTCTCCAAGGACAGGACTGTGGAGATTGCTCAAACTTATGCCAATGTTCAAGTTCTTCAGCACGAGTGGCCTGCAACCAAATATGCAGGACAGTTCAACTGGGCATTGGAGAATTCTCCTGTCACCACCGAATGGGTGATGAGATTGGATGCTGACGAGTATCCTATGCCGGATCTGGTGGAGGAAATGCAACAGAAAATCCCTTTGCTTGGTGAGGATATTACAGGAATCGTGCTTAAAAGAAGGCATATTTTCTTGGGGAAATGGATGAAGGGAGGCATTTATCCTGTCAAGCTTCTCAGGATTTTCCGCTACGGGAAAGCGAAATGTGAGCAGAGGCTTATGGATGAGCATATCCAGTTGCTTGAAGGAAAGAGTGTGGAGTTTGATTATGATTTCTGTGATGATAACCTCCACGATGTTTCCTGGTTTTGTCATAAACACGTAGATTATGCAACCAGAGAGGCTGTCGATATGCTTGATATCGAACTGAATCTTGCGGGTTTTGCTGCCACCGACAGCTACAAAAAGATAAGCGCTCAGGCAGAAGGAAAGAGGGAAAAGAAACACGCTTATGCCAAGAAACCTCTCTTCTGGCGTTCGTTTGCTTATTTCATCTACCGCTACATCCTGCGTGGCGGATTCCTTGACGGCAAGGAAGGCTTCCTGTTCGCTTTCATTCAGGGATGGTGGTATCGCACACTTGTCGATGCAAAGATCTTCGAGGCGAGGAAATGGATGAAAGCCAATAATCTGAACGCAGAAACCGCGGAGGGGAAACAAGCATTGAAAGGATACATCAAGGACAATTGGGGCATCACTTTGCCCTGACAACTGATGAGGGTTGACTGATGAAGATATCTGTTGTCACGGCGACATACAATAGCGGAGCTACTTTGAGGGACACTTTGGAGAGCGTTCTCCGGCAGGACTATCCTGACTATGAACTTGTGATCAAGGATGGCGGCTCGACTGACGACACGCTGGATATATGCCGTGAATATGAGCCGAAGTTCGGGGGACGGATGAAACTTCTGACATCTCCCGACCGCGGGATCTACGACGCGATGAATCAGGGAATAGCGGCGGCTGCAGGAGATGTGGTCGGCACCTTGAACTCAGATGATTTCTACACGTCGGATGATATCCTGCAGACCGTCGCACGCCAGTTTGAGCAAACTGCAGACATCGATGCCCTTTATGGTGACGTTCACTACGTCAAGGCCGGCGACACTTCGAAACTTGTAAGATACTACTCAAGCAGATTGTTCAGAAGAAGCTGGATGCGTTTCGGTTTTATGCCTGCCCACCCTTCTTTCTACTGCAAGAAAGCGACATACGAGCGTTTCAAGGTCGATGGAAGCAGTGATTATTACGATACATCATACAAGGTTGCCGCAGACTTCGAGTTTCTTCTGAGGGCCATATTCGTAGGACGGATAAAGACACGCTACATCTGCAAGGACTTCGTAACTATGCGTTCCGGCGGCGCCAGCAACCGCGGACCAAGAAGTCACAGACAGATAGACCACGACCATCTGCGGGCATTGAAGCAGAACGGAGTCTACTCCAACATCTTCTTTCTCGGCTTGAGGTACATATACAAAATCGGCGAGATAGTGTCAAGCCGATTAGGGTTTTATCTTGTCGAATAAATGCTTAACTTAGCTACGTTAAAAAGGATACGGCTATGAAATGGCTTCGCAACATACTCAAGGGAGCATCCCTCACCACGGCACTGTTCATCTTCCAGGCCTGCTACGGCACACCGCAGTGGCTCCACGACAGCGAGGTCCAATTCCAGGTCGTAACCCAGGACGGCAGCCCTGTGGATGACGTCGAGATCTACACCAGGTTCGCCGACAACGACGATCTGGACTGGAACCTGTGCGCCAATACCGACGCTGCAGGCAACCTGTCGACTGTCATATACTTCGACGAGAACAACGACCCCCAGGTGCGCGTCAGCGATCCCGCCGGCCGCTACGCAGTCCGTGACACAGTCGTCGCCGACCTGGACGGCACCATCGTCATAACGCTCTCCAAGGCAGAATGATGTCCAACTTCAAATGGCTGCTGTGGCGCCTGTTCCGCGCCAATGAAATCAAAGTACACGAACTGAACTACCTGTTCTGGGAGTGCACCACGAGGTGCAACCTCCACTGCCGCCACTGCGGCAGCGACTGCAAGACAGCCAGCCGCGACAAAGATATGCCCCTCGGGGACTTCCTTCTGGCCCTCGACACGATACCGCGGAAATACGTCAGCCGCGAATTCACCGTCGTGCTCACCGGCGGAGAGCCGCTGCTGCGTCCTGACATAGAAGACATCGGCCGCGCCATCCGCAAACGCGGAATGGGCTGGAGTATGGTGTCCAACGGATACTTCTACGACCGCGCAATGCACAGCCGCCTGCTGGGAGCAGGGATGGGCGCCCTGACCATCAGCCTCGACGGGCTGGAGCAGGAACACGAATGGATGAGAGGCCGCAGCGGCTGCTACGGCAGGACCCTCGAAGCCATCTCCATCGCTGCCGCCGCACCCCAGCTCAACTTCGACGTAGTGACCTGCGTCAACAAGCGGAACCTTGCGCAGCTGCCCGACATCTGCGAACTGCTGGCTGGCCTCGGAGTGAAACAGTGGAGGCTCTTCACCGTGATACCCATAGGCCGCGCCGCGAGTGACCCCGAAATGAAGCTCGACGACGAGGAGTTCAAGACACTGATGGAATTCATAAAGGCACGCAGGGAAGCTGCGAAGCCTGGCGATATGAACGTCACCTTCAGCTGCGAAGGCTACCTCGGCCGCTACGAGACCCGTGTGCGCCAGGTGCCCTTCCTGTGTCACGCAGGCATCAACATAGCCTCCGTGCTGATAGACGGCCGCATCTGCGCCTGCCCCAACATCGACCGCGACCGCTTCAGCCAGGGCAGCATCTACAGCGACAACCTGTTCGAAGTGTGGAACACCCGCTTCAGGGAATACCGCGACAAGAGCTGGGCCAGAGAAGGCCAGTGCCGTGACTGCCCGGTGTTCAACCGCTGCCTCGGAGGCGGAATGCACAACTGGCACGGCGACTGCAGCGGGCCGCTGAGCTGCCATTACAAGAAAACACTGTAAAAGAACGAAGATATGACAAACGAAGCTTGTACAACAATAATAGTCGGCTCGAAACAGATGGCCGACGGCTCAATGATCTACGCAAGGTCCGACGACTCAACCTCAGTAAAGGCCACCAAACTCGCCTGGTATCCCGCCGGCAAGGGACCCGACGAATTCGTAGCCCTCGACAGTCCCTTCCGCTGCCCCCTGCCGCCGGTAAGGCGCGCCTTCAGCGCCCTCGAGAGAGCCGACCTGCCCTACCACTGGGGCGAAGCCGGCTTCAATGACGCAGGCGTCGGTATGAGCTCCACCGAGACGATATTCTCGAAGAAAGAAGTCCTTGACCTCGACCCTTATGTAGAAGGAGGCCTGGCCGAGAACTGCGTGTTCCAGATCATCCTCCCCTACATCAGCTCGGCCCGCGAAGGAGTGCTCCGCCTCGGAGAGCTGATCGAGAAATACGGCAGCGCCGAAGGCTTCGGCATAGCCTTTATGGACGAGGCAGAGACCTGGTACCTCGAGAACGCCGGCGGCCACCGCTGGCTCGCCAAGAAGATGCCCGCCGACAAATACTTCGTGTCCGGCAACCAGAGCCGCTACCGCGACTATGACCCGGAGGAAGACCTCGCATCGGCAGACCTCGTGGAATGGGCCCGCGAGCACAAGCTCTTCACCGGCAAGTTCGACTTTCACGAAGCCTACAGCCTCGAGAGCGAGAACGACAAGACATACAACTACCCCCGCGTGTGGTACCTGCAGAAGCTGTTCACCCCGTCAGTCAAGACCGACGTAAAGGTCAACGACTTCCCGGTGTACCAGAAAGCCGACCGCAAGCTGACGGTAGAAGACATCAAGGCCGCCTTCCGTTCGCACTACGACGGTACGGAGCACGACCCCTATCTCCATAACAACCCCAGGGAGCCCTACCGTCCCGTGTCGATCTTCCGCACCATCAACACCCACATACTCCAGGTAAGACCCGGCCTGCCCAAGGAGATCGGACGCCTCGACTATATGGCCGAAGGAATGGCCGACCTGTGCGTATATCTCCCCCTCTACCAGGGAGTGACCTCGTATCCCAAAGCCTACGGCGTAGGCCGCAAGTTCTCGCAGAAGAGCTCTGCATACTGGACCTTCCGCAAGGTGGCTGCCCTGGGTATGGTCGACTACAACAAGTACGCTCCCATCATCAAGAAGCGCTACGCCGCCCTCGAAGCCGAGATGACAGCCAGCCAGAAAAAGCTGGAGGCAGCCTTCATCAAGATGTGCAAGGGCCACGCAGACGCCCCGCTGGAAGCCCTCAACCTGCTTCAGAAATGGTCTGATCGCTGGCTGGCCAAAGCCCTCAGGGTAGCCTCCGACCTCGAAGAGAAACTCTTCACCGAGCTGACCAAGGACATCGAGACCGTCTACAAGTTCCACGGAGCATAGCCGCCTGACGGCTGACAAAAAGAAACGGCCGGACTTGCATCCGGCCGTTTTGCATATATGGCATTTGCTTACTTTCTCTTCTTGAAGCTGAAGTAACAGCCGACACCCAGACGGACTGAGAACTGATGAGTAGACTTGACCTGGAAATTTTCCAGGAAAGCCGCAGTCTGCTCCGGGAAGACGCCGTAGTCGAAACCTGCGAACACCTTCATATGGTTCCACACGTCCACGCCCACGGTAGCGCCCAGGTCCATATTGAAACGGGGCGAGTAACCGGTGCCTACCGGATGCTCCTGGTTGGACAGCTCGACGCCGTAGACAGAGCCGGTGTAGTTGTTCGTCATAATCCAGTGGAAAGAAGGCCCGAGGTCATAGAAAAGCATCACCTTGTCGCTAAGCTTCGAGCGGTGGCCGACGTGCAGCGGGAACTCCATCGAGTTGGTGTAGTAGAAAAACTCGTACGGGCTGGAGTTTTTGTTTTTGTAGCTCGAGCTCTCGAAGCGGGGCGTGAAAGTCAGATAGATCTCGTGCTTGAAGATATACCTGACGTCAAGCTCTCCGAAGTAGCCGGGCGCGAAGGTGGCGTTCTTGTTGGTGTCGCCGCCGAGCACGCCGCCTGAGCTTAGCCCGAACGAAAGCTGGGCATTGGCCACGGACATACCGGCGAGCAGCAGACAAACTGATATGAATAGTTTCTTCATCAGAATTTCATTTGGATGTGGTGCAAAAGTAGCAATAATCGTGCTCATCTGCAAAGGAAGCGCCTACAGACGAGTGAAGCGCGCCGTCCATCCGCCGCCCGGAGCCATATGGACAGTCATCTTGTGGCTGGCTGCCGACACGGACACGGTGTGGAATTCGTGCACATAGTCCATAGCGTTGCGGTCCGCGTTGATACCGTCGCGGAATATCTCGACGCGGTATGAACCGGCGGGAAGGAAGGCTCCCAGGTCGAGCTCCAGGTCGCGCGCGCTCCAGTCGGTCATCGCACCCACATACCAGGCGCCTTCCTTGCAGCGGGCGATCGCAGCATAGTCTCCGACGCTGCCCTCGAGAGCCACGGTCTCATCCCAAACTGTCGGCACGGCCGCCATCCACTTGAGGCACTCGGGCTCGGCCAGATAGTTGGTAGGAGCGTCGCAGAGCATAGTCAGCGGAGCCTCGAAAATCACATACTCGGCCAGCTGGCGGCAGCGTGTGCCCTGGCTCATCGGCTCGCTGTTCACGGGACGGTAGCTGCGACGGGTGGCGTTGCGCATAGCGCCCTGGGTATAGTCCAGAGGGCCTGCAAACATACGGATGAACGGGATCTGCACGTCGTAAGTCACCTGGTCCACAGTGGGCTGGGCCCATTTCATCTGCTCCAGGCCCGCCACACCCTCGTGATTGATCACGTTCGGGTAGGGACGCTGCAGTCCGCAAGGCTTGAAGGCGCCGTGGAAGTCCACCAGCAGGTGGTAGCGGGCGGCAGTCTCGGCCACGCGGGTGTAGAAGTCCACCATCAGCTGGTCGTCGCGGTTCATAAAGTCGATCTTGAATCCCTTGACTCCCATCTGTGAGAAGTGCTTGCAGATGCCTTCCACATCGCGGTCCATCGCATAGTACCCTGCCCAGAGGATAATGCCCACGCCCTTGGAATTGGCGTGCCTTACAATCTCCTCAAGGTCGATGTCCGGCACCACCTGGAAGAGGTCGGCCTTCAGGTTGACGGCCCAGCCCTCGTCGAGGATTACGTATTCGATGCCGTGGGCGGCTGCGAAGTCGATGTAGTATTTATAAGTCTGCGTATTGATGCCGGCACGGAAATCCACGCCTTTGATGTTCCAGTCGTTCCACCAGTCCCAGGCCACCTTGCCGGGCTTCACCCAGCTCCAGTCGACATCGGCTGCCGGACGGCTGAGGACGTATACGAGGTCGCTGTCGAGCAGCTCGCGCTCGTTGCGTGCGACAGCTACGATGCGCCAGGGCAGTGCGGCAGCGGCCGGCTGCACGGCGATATAATCTTCGGTGGTGCGGACGATGCCCTGCAGCTTGTTGTATCCGTCCTGCTCGATGAGCTTGGGATAAGGAGCGAACAAGCCTGCCAGTGCGGTGCCGCCCTGATGCTTGAGATACATACCGGGATAGTCCAGCAGGTCAGACTCGGTGATGTTGACCCTCAGGCCGTTGGACAGCTTGAAGGAAACAGGCAGGAAGGCCTTCTCGCCGGCTTTCCAGCCGCTTACCGGATGGATGTCGTAATAAGCCTCGAAGCTGTTGAGGAAGGGGTCGCGGGGAGAGTCCTGCTTAACGTAGGGCACGGTTGCCTCCACATCTTCCGCAAAGCAGAAGGAAGCCTGCTCGTCGACGACCTTGAATTCCTTCTTGGAACGCGACACGAAACGCCAGGCAATGTCTGCGTCGTAGGCACGGAAGATGATGTCGAAGGTCTTGTAGCGCAGCGTCAGCTCGTTGAAACGGTCCTTGACTACGGCGCGTTTATAGACTTTCGCTTCGAAACTGGCGTCGACGGAGCGGGTCAGCGCACGCTCGAAGCGTGCCGAACCGTCATAGGCGCTGCCGTCTGCAAGCTGCACCGACAGAGTCGAAGGAGCCATAACCGGAGTGCCTTCGCAAGTGAGCTGATAGCTGATCTGCGGAGCCGTGCTCACTTCGAGGGTGAGACGTCCGTCAGGGGAACTGAGGCTATAGCTGCGGGGAGCCGCAAGTGCCGGAATTGCAAGCAGCAGGGCCACAGCTCCGGCGAGGAATCTGAGTTTCATTGCAGTTATTGTTTTTATTGTTCTTTTTCGAAATGCTGGTAGTCTTTCAGGCTGGTCCACGAGCCACCCCAGGTGAAGCCGTGGGCGATGAAAAGCTTGTAAGCCGCGTCGTTCTCATCTATCTTGTAGGGGATGTCGGCGCTGCGGTCCAGATACGGTCCGGCGTTGGAAGGCTGGATGACGGTCTTGCCGTTGCTGGTCTTGACATAAGGGTTGTAGAGCGGATTGAGGTCGACAGCCCTGCCCTTGGCGTGGTTCGAGAGCCTTGTGGAGCCCGCGATGACCCTGTAGCAGAACGAGGAGCTGTTGTTGGCCCGCATCGAGAGCTCGTCGTCGGCGCCGTATTCGTCGATGGGCACCATCCTCTCGATGGCATATCCTTGATGGAAGAGCTCGCGGAAAATGTCGATGAGGTCGTCGGCGATGGCTGCGTTGCATATCATCTCGCCGCAGAGGGTGTCGCGGTCAGCGTTCACGTGCAGCACGTGCAGGCAGCGCAGTTCGTCGAGGCTGATGAGAGCACCTTGCTCAGGATACGAACCGCCGGCCACCATTGCCGCAGCCTTGACGCTGTCGATGGGAAGGATGGCGAAGCAGTTCTGCTCCCCTCCCCAGCTTTCGATGACGGCAGCGGAAACCTGCTTGCCCGCCGCCCATTCTTCGACGCGGACAGGCTCAGAGGGAGCGGCGTCGCCGCAGCGCGACACAGCGCCGGCAGCGATCAGCAATGCCACAAAAAACCTTGTCATTTGGCCAGACGGGTAACAGTGACGTTGCGGAACTCGAGAGGGCCGCCTTCACTCTGCAGGGCGATGTAGCCTTCAGTGTAGTTCTTGTTGGTCACGTGGTTCTGGTGGACGCCGTTGAGGGTGATGTCGACACCGCCGTCGCTGGTAATCACTATCTCGGTAAGATTCCACTCGCCCTCGGGCTTCTCGCTGGACTCGTTCTCCTTGCGGACGACGGGGAAGCGGGGACGCTCGCCGCCTTCAGGCACGTCGAGTTCCTTGACGTCAGAGCCGCCGAGCAGCACGACATCACCGGCAGATCCTGCCTTGAGCTGGCATTCGATGGCATTCGGCCAGCAGAGCAGACCGTCCTGCACGAGGCTGAAGATGCCGCTGTTGCTGCCCTGGCCGACCCAGCGCCATTCGGCACGGAACACTACGTCGGTGTATTTCTCGTTGGTACGCATAAAGCCGAAGGGCTGGCCGGCGATGCGGATGTTGCCGTCGACTACGCTGAAAACGTCGCTTGCGGCCACTGCAGGGTCGTTTGCGAAGAGGGTCCAGCCCTCCAGGTCCTTTCCGTTGAACAACTGGATGACTTCGGGTTTCTGGCTGCAAGATGTTGCAAAGAGCAGCAGCAAGGCTGCGAAGATTGAAATCCTTTTCATGATGGAATGATACTGTCTATTTTGTCAATGATTGTCTTTTTCTCGTGGGTGGCGATAAGCCTGCCATACTCCTCATAGACCTCGTCGACCACCTGGTCCCAGGTGCGGTAGATGTCCCGGAAGGCACCCTTCGACACTTTGTCGTAATAGTCCCTGTCGGAAAGTATGCGGATTATCTTGTCGGCATAGGCCTCCTCGTCATTGTCGCAGAGGAAGCCGTTCACATCCTCGGTGATCATTCCCGCAGTGCGGGCGCCGCGCAGGAAGAGGGTCGGAGTGCTCTGGCAGGCCGCCTCGATCTGCACCAGCGAGTTGGCGTCGTAGAGCGACGGGAAGAGGAAGAGAGTCGCGCGGCTGTAGAGCTTCTCGAGCATCGACTGCTCTTTGACGAGGCCGCACATTACGACCTCGTCGTCAAGCCCGCACTCGGACACGAGGGCCCGCAGCTTGTCCTCGTCCTGCCCCTGCCCTACGAAAAGCATCTTGAAGCGCAGGCCTTTCGCCTTGGCGATCCTGAGGGAGCGGACTATGAAATCGAGGTTCTTGATGAAATTGATGCGGCCCGTGAACATCAGCACGGTGTCATCGGCGGCAAGGCCGTACTTTGCGTTGATTTCTGCCGCCGCGGCCTGCCTGTCGTACACCGGCACGTGGTCGGTGGCATTCAGCATAACCTTGCAGGGAGCCGTCAGTGCATATTCGTGTATGTAGAGCTGGCGTATGGCATCATTCACCGCCCAGCACTCGTCGCAGCCGTTGAAGATGCTCATAATGGTCGCCATAGCCAGGTTTATGGTGGCCGGGAGCTTGAGATTCCTCTCGAAGTCCTGCTTGTACTGGGAGTGGATGGTTGCCACTACCGGTATGTCGCGGAAGCGTGCGTAATTGAGGCCGATGAGGCCTATCGAAAACGGCGAGTGGATATGCACCAGGTCGAGTTTGCTGCGGATTATGGCCGCCTCGAAAGCCGGGTCGAAATGCGGCATCGGCACCGAATAGTCGAAATTGTTGATGTTGAGGGTACGGCACCTCTCCACCGGATAGGGGACCCTCACCTCCCCTTCCTTGCCCAAGCCGGGCACGAAGACGGTCACCTCGCATTTGTCCACAAGCCTGCGGGCATAGCTGTCCACTACTTTGATGACGCCGTCCACCATCGGATAATACGCGTCTGTAAACAATCCAATTCTCATTAATCAGTCTTTTTTATAAGTTCTCTGAACTTGCTCGGAGGCATCCCTATCTTCTTCTTGAAGGATGAGTGGAACGCCTGCCTGTTGTTGAAGCCGCAGTTTTCGCCTATGGCTTCGACTGTATAGATGGAATTGGCAGGATCGCTGAACATAGCAACAGCCTTTGTCACGCGATAATTTCTGAGGAGGGTCGGGAAATTGCAACCGAACACTTTGTTGATGAACTGCGACATACGGGCCTTGTTGGTGCCGGCCATCTTCGCGAGCGACTCGATGGTCAGAGTCTTGTCGAGGAACACTTCTTTGTTCTCCAGCAGGTCACGCAGCTCCGCGAGAAGTTTTGCGTCATTGTCGTCTTTGACAGTGATCTTGTCGAAATCAATGTCATAGCCGAGCACCTCGGGCATATTGTTAGAGCGGGCGCTCTTGGATACGAGCGTCAGCAGATTGCGGTTCTTGTCCACATAGAGGTATGCCAGGGTTATTGTAGCGCCAAGCAGAAAAAAGATTATCGCACCCTCACCGACTGAGAACTGCCGCTTGCGGGGACGCTGCGACAGCAGCTCCTTGTAAAGCGCGCTGGCGGCCTGATAATCGCCTTTCTCATAAAAGGAGTCGGCCTGCCTTGACATTGCGTTGAACTCAGTCCTATGAGTTATGGTCCAGTCAGCCCAGATACTGATGACGGCAAGTGCCGCCACAACCAGCAGGGAATACAGGAATGTCTTGACTTTTTTACTCATAAGCGGACAATCTTATCACACAAATTTACGTAAAAATTTCAAATGTTTACCCACGTATCCCAAACCTTACAATCCCAATCTTTTTTTATCCCAAAGTTTTGTACCTTTGACGATTATTGATTTTAGATTTTATGGCACAATTCAACATCGGCGGAATTCAGCAGGTCGGAGTGGGTTGCGAGAATTTCTATGAGAGCTGGCAATGGTACATCGACCATTTTGGAGCTAATATCCGTATTCTTGAAGACGACACAGTAGCAGAAAGGATGCTGCCCTACACAGGTGGCCAGGCGCAGAAGAGACACGCCTGCATCGCCGTCAACCTCCAGGGAGGCAGCGGTTTTGAAATCTGGCAATACTCCCAGCGCAAGCCCTGTCCTGCTTCTTTCGACATATCGGCCGGAGACACCGGCATCTTCGCTGCCAAGATCCGCAGCAACAACGTAGCGGCTTTCCACCGCGAACTCAGCGCCCAGAACGTTACCGTAGGTCCGCTGTCAAAGACTCCCGACGGACGTCCCACATTCTGGATCAAAGACCCCTGGGGCAACTACTTCCAGGTTGCTTCCGGCAGTGACATATTCATCGACCAGGGACGCAACAACGGCGGCGTGTGCGGAGCCGTGATCGGCGTGACCAATATGCACGACGCCATCAACTTCTATTCAGAGGTTCTCGGCTACGAGAGGATGGTGTTCAACGAGGAAGGCAGCTTCAGCGACTGGAGCATCCTTCCCGGCAGCGAAGGCCGCTTCCGCAGAGTGCTTCTCGCCCCTATGAAAACTCCTAAGGGCGCTTTCAGCCAGCTGTTCGGAAAGAGCTACATCGAGCTCGTGCAGCCGCTCGACCGCACTCCCCGCAAGATATACGAAGGACGCTACTGGGGCGACCCGGGATTCATCCAGGTCTGCTTCGACGTCACCAATATGAGGGCCCTCGGCGAATTCTGCGCCCAGAAGGGCTTCCCTTTCACCGTGGACAGCTGTCCCAACGACGAACGCTTCGATATGGGCGAGGCTTCGGGCCACTTCACCTACATAGAAGACCCGGACGGCACCCTGATCGAATTCGTGGAAACACAGAAGATACCCGTGCTCAAGAAGCTCGGAATATATATTGATATGACTAAACGCGACCCTCTGAAGCCTCTGCCCAAGTTCCTCTTCAGGCTTATGGGTCTTACAAAAATCAAAACCTTAAAATAATGAAAGACATATTCGACAGGATCAAAGAATCGGCTGGCGGCCCTATCGGTCAGTACAGAGAAGTAGCTGAAGGTTATTATGCATTCCCCAAGCTGGAAGGTGAAATCGGCCCCCATATGCGCTTCAACGGTGAAGAAGTGCTCTGCTGGAGCCTCAACAACTACCTTGGTCTGGCCAATCACCCTGAAATCCGCAAGATCGACGCGGAAGCCTCTGCAAGATGGGGCCTCGCATATCCTATGGGAAGCCGTATGCTCACCGGCAACAGCGACCTCCACGAGCGTCTCGAGAGAGAGCTCGCAGAGTTCGAGCACAAGGAAGCCGCATTTGAGTTCAACTTCGGCTATCAGGGCATCGTTTCTACCATCGACTCTTTGGTAAGCCGCCACGACGTCATCGTGTTCGACGCCGAAGCTCACGCCTGCCTTCTCGACGGCAAGCGCCTGCACAGCGGAAAATCATTCTCATACAAGCATAACGACATCGTAAGCTGCGAACAGAAGCTTAAAGTCGCAACCCAGCTGGCAGAAGAGCAGGGCGGCGGAGTGCTTCTGATCACCGAAGGCGTCTACGGAATGACCGGAGCCCTCGGCATCCTCGACCAGATCTGCGCCCTCAAGAAGAAATACAAATTCCGCATCCTCATCGACGACGCTCACGGATTCGGAGTTATGGGCCCCACAGGCCGCGGTACCAGCGAGCATTTCGGCGTGATGGACGAAGTGGACATCTACATCGGAGCATACGCCAAGTCAATGGCCATCATCGGCGGTTTCGTAGCCAGCGAGAAGCCGGTCATCGACTTCCTGAAATACAATATGCGCTCCCAGATCTACGCCAAGTCGCTGCCTATGCCCATCGTCGAAGGCTGCCTGAAGCGTCTCGAAATCATCCGCTCGGCTGAAGGCGACGAGCTCCGCAAGAAACTCTGGACCGTCACCCGCCGCCTGCAGAAAGGTTTCCGCGATATGGGCTTCGACATCGGACCGGCCGAGGCCTGCGTCACTCCGGTACAGGTTTACGGCGGCGAATACCAGGCTATGAATATGGCTCTCGAGCTCCGTTCGAAATACCACATCTTCTGCTCGGTGGTCATCTACCCCGTAATCCCGAAGGGTATGGTCATCTTCCGCATCATCCCGACCGCAGCCCACAGCATCGAGGACGTCGATTACACCCTCAACGCTTTCCGCGAGATCAAGGAGAACCTGGCGAAGGGTGAATACGACCATCCCGTTCCGGACCTCAAAACTCTTTTCAACAAAAAGTAATGAGCAGCAAGTATAAACTTATTTGCACAGCCTGCGGCGCCGACTGCGGCGACTTCGCGGACTGGTTCGCACACGACCAGAAATGCAGCTGCGGCTGCCAGAGGGCCGAAGCCGTCTACAACGCCGACTACAGCAAGCTTTTCGACGGCAAGGACCATCAGGACAGCCTCTTCCGCTATTTCGACTTCCTTCCGCTGGAAGATCCCGCCAACGTGGTTTCCTGCGGCGAAGGCGCCGAGCCCATCGAAGAATGGGGATTCCTCGAGCAGTATGCCAAGGAGATACACGGGGTGGACTGCAAGGTATATGTGGTGCGCAATGACCTCAACGGCGGCAGCGGCACGTTCAAGGACATAGCCGCAGCTCTCGGAGCGTCGATATTCAAGGAGAAGGGAGTGAGGCGTTTCTGCCTGGCCTCCACCGGCAATGCAGCCACGGCTTTCAGCCGCTACTGCGCCCTGGCCGGCGTGACTTTCGACGTCTTTATGCCTAACGACGTCTGCAAGGACACCGCCGACACCATCCGCTCCCACGGACAGGTGCTGCACATCTCGCAGGGCGGCTACGGCGCAGCCAAGAAAGAGGCCGCCGACTTCCACGTCAGCGAGAACGTGCTCATCTCCGCAGGCAACATCGACCCTATCCGCGTCGAGGCGAAGCGCACGATGGCCTTCGAGTTCATCCGCCAGATAGGCAAGATGCCAGACGTATTCTTCCAGGCTGTGGCCGGCGGCACCGGTCCCATCGCCCTCGACAAGGGAGTACGCGAGCTGCAGAAATACTACGACAAGAACATCCGTATGCCGCGCCTTATCCTCGCGCAGCAGGACACCTGCGACCCTATGGTCCGCGCCTGGGAGAAAGCTACGGCAGAACACTTCCCCAAAGGCTGGGAGAAAGACTTCCCCACTGTAATCCCCCAGACCCGCATCTCCATCCTGTCGGCCGGCACTCCGGGAATGTACCCGGTCGTAGCCCCTATGGTCAAGGAGACCAAAGGCGGTTTCGTAAGGGTCGTGGAATCCGACCTTGCCGCACTGGCCAAGAAGATACAGCAGAAGACCGGCGTCATCTTCGGCCCTGCCTCGATGGTATGCTTCGCAGGTTTCTTCAAGGCTCTTGAGGAGAATATGATCCACAAGGGCGAAACCATCCTGCTCAACATCGGTGAAGGCAGCGAAAGGGCCCGCTGGTTTGCAAAAGAAGTGGAGGAATGCTGATGAACGTATGGATTACAGGAGCCTCGTCCGGCATAGGACAGGCTACGGCATACAGTTTCGCTTCAAGGGGTCACCGCGTGATCCTCACCGCCCTCGAAGCCCCCGAGCTTTACACGACTGCTGAGGAATGCCGCAAAAAAGGCGCTCCCGACGTGAAGTGCCTCCCCTTCAACCTCCTGGACACCAAGGACATACCTACTCTAGCCGAGCAGGCTTGGAACGCCTTTGAAGGCGGCGTCGACGTGCTCTACTGCAACGCCGGCATCAGCCAGCGAACCAACGTGATGGACACCGACGAGGCGATGATCCGCAAGATAATGGAGCTGAACTACTTCTCCCCCGTCCTGCTGGCCAAGGAAGTCCTTCCCAAGATGCTGGCCAGGGAGCCCAAGGTCGGCGTCCGCGGCCAGATAGCCGTAACCACCAGCATCAACGGACGCTTCGGCTTCCCGCTGCGCTGCGGCTACAGCTCATCCAAACACGCCCTCTACGGTTTCTTCGAGACCCTTGCAGCCGAGTACTATGACCAGGGCATCCGCGTGACGATAGTCTGCCCGGGCCGCGTGCAGACCAACATCTCGTTCTTCGCGCTGGAGAAAGGCGGCAAGCAGCACGGCAAGCTCGATGCAGGACAGGCCTCCGGCCTGACCGCCGACAAGGCCGGCGAGAAAATCTGCAAGGCGATCCTCGCCCGCAAAAGAGAAGTGCTCGTAGGTCGCAAGGAACTGCTGATGGTCTACATAAAACGTTTCTTCCCGGGCCTTTGCGCAAAGCTCAGCAGGAAGATAGAACCTATGTAATCAGCGGAATAACCCAGACTACTTGATCCTCGACATCAGGCGTTCTCCACAGGCGGCTGCATTGTCGAGGATTTCTTGTTCTCCTTCGACCTTGCGGCCACGCATAACGATGCGTCCGTCGCAGATCACGGTGTCGACGCAGGAACTGTTGGCAGAATACACCAGGTTAGCCTCGAAATTGTAGTTGGGCGTAAACCAGCAATTGTTCATATCGATGAGGACGATGTCGGCCAGGCAGCCTTCCTCGATCTTGCCGGCGTTGAGCCTCAGGGCCTTGGCTGCGTTCTCCGAACCGATCTTGAGCAGGGTCGACAGCGGGGCGGCCTCGGGATTCTTGCGCCAGGCCTTCTGGAGTATCGCAGCGGTCTTGAGAGCCTCCAGCATATCGAGATTGTTGGAACTGCCGCAGCCGTCGGTTCCGAGAGTGACATTGGCTCCGGCAGCCATCAGCTCTTCCATCGGGAACTTGTAGCCGCTGGCTATCTTGAGATTGCTGTTGACGTTGTGCACCGCGGTGACGCCGTAGGCGCCCATCAGCTCGATGTCGTGAGGGCTGAGCCAGAGGCTGTGGGCGGCAATGACGCGGTCGCTCAGAATACCGAGCTGCTCGCAATATTCCACCGGCGAGCAGCCCCAGTCGCGCTGGGCATCGTTTATCTCCTGCTCAGTCTCGGACATATGGATGTGAAGCAGCAGGTCGTTCTGCTCGGCGAACATTGCGGCGAAGCGCATATTGTCCTCGCATACGGTGTACGGAGCGTGCACCGACACCGCGAACATATTTAGCGGCGAGAACGACTTCGACTGTTCGAAGGCGCGGATCATCGCCCGGCGTTCTTTCTCGGCCTTGACCATATCGCCGTTGTCAAGCATACAATAGGAATGCACTCCGCGGATGCCCATCTCGTCGCAGACGCGGGCTGCGATGTCCACTCCCCAATACATATCGTTGTAGCAGGTCGTTCCTGTCTTGATCATCTCGAGGCAGGCAAGCTTGTTGCCCCAGTAGAGGATTTCCTCATCGAAATGGGCCTCTATCTTCCAGATGTACTGGAGCCACGGGTGCAGCTTCATATCTTCCTTGGCGCTGCGGGTCATCGTCATCGCAGCGTGGGTGTGCATATTGATGAAGCCGGG
>JAFXPV010000022.1 GCA_017527625.1 Bacteroidales bacterium
GCCTTCTGCTTTCTCCATAACGACGTCTGAGTACATCATAATCAGACGGCGGTATGCGTCATATACGAACCTCGGATTCTTGGTCTTGGCAATAAGACCGGGGATTGTGGCGGTGCACAGGCCGATGTTGAGGACGGTGTCCATCATACCCGGCATTGAGCTTCTGGCGCCGGAACGGCAAGATACGAGGAGGGGATCCTTTGTGTCTCCGAATTTCTTGCCCATAGTTTTTTCAGTGGCTGCAAGGGCTGCCTTCACATCGGCCTCAAGCCCTGCGGGGAACTGACCACCCAGATTGAAATACTCGGTGCAGCACTCGGTAGTGATAGTGAAACCTGCAGGAACAGGCATTCCAAGTGTACACATCTCGGCAAGGTTGGCACCCTTACCACCTAACAGATTTCGCATTGAGCCGTTGCCTTCGGCTTTTTTGCCACCGAACAAATAAACTCGTTTAGTTGTCATAACAGGTCAGTGAAATAATTTTTGTGATACTTCTTTAGAATGGGCGCAAATTTAAGCAATTATTTAACAAATAGAAATTTATAACTTTGTAGAAATTACATTTCTAAATGGAAGAAGACAAAATAGCTCTAATAAATGCAGGATTTCCCTCTCCTGCCGAAGATTTTATGGATGTCGCCCTCGACCTCAACAAAGTTCTGGTCCACAATCCGGCATCTACTTTCTTCGCACGGGTAAGGGGGCTTTCGATGATTGACGACGGAGTCGACGACGGCGACCTGCTGATAATCGACAAGAGCGCGGAGCCCTGCGACGGCTGCCTGGCCGTCTGTTTCGTGGACGGTGAGTTCACCCTCAAGAAATACAAAAGTATGGGCGACTATGCCCTCCTGATGCCTGCCAACAAGAACTTCCAACCCATCAGGGTCGATGCGGACAACCAGTTCGCAATCTGGGGCGTGGTCAGATATCTCATCAAGAAAATGTAACTGTCTGCTGACGCTATGGTAGGCCTTTGCGACTGCAACAACTTCTTCGCAAGCTGCGAGAGGGTCTTCCGCCCCGACCTGGAGGGGAAGCCGGTGGTCGTTCTGTCCAACAACGACGGATGCATCATCGCCCGCAGCAACGAGGCCAAGGCCCTGGGCATAAAGATGGGGACTCCCCTGTTCCAGGCCAGGGAAGTCATCGAGCGCAACGACGTCGCCGTCTTTTCGTCGAACTATCAGCTCTACGGAGATATGAGCAACCGGGTCATCTCCATCCTCAAGGAGACTGTGCCGGCGATTGAAGTATACTCCATCGACGAAGCCTTCCTCGACCTTGAGGGCCTGCCCCTGGAGGGTCTGCAGCAGAAAGGGCGCGAACTGTCCGCCAGGATCCGCAGGTGCACCGGCATTCCGGTCAGCATAGGCATCGCACCGACAAAGACCCTTGCCAAGATTGCCAGCAAGCTCTGCAAGCAATATCCCAAGTTGCAGGGATGCTGCCTTATGCACCGTCCGCAGGACATCGAGAAGGTGCTCCGCAAGTTTCCCGTAGGAGATGTCTGGGGCATCGGACGCAAGTACCGCAAGAAGCTTGAACTGATGGGCGTCCATACTGCCTGGGACTTCAGCGCGATGCCGCGCAGCGAAGTGAGCCGGATGATGAGCGTCACCGGCGTCAAGACCTGGCTGGAACTCCGCGGCGAACCGTGCATCGGCTTCGAAGAAGTCCCCCAGGAAAGACAGACGATTTGTGTGTCGCGCTCTTTCGCCCACGATATGTACGACCTCGGGGACCTTGACGCCGCTGTCGCCACCTTCACCGGCAAAGTGGCCGAGAAACTGCGTGCACAGAGCCTGAAGGCATCCCTGCTGCACGTCTTCATCCTCACCAACCGCCACAGGGACGAGCTTCCGCAGGACTACAGCATCCGCACTACCGGCTTCGAGGTAGCGACCAACAGCACCATAGAAATGACCCAGGCCGCAGCCACCGCGCTGAAAGCCATCTACAAGAAGGGATTCGGATACAAGCGGGCCGGAGTGATGGTCACCGACCTGGTTGCCAGCAACAGGGTGCAGGGAGTCTTCTTCGACACTGTGGACCACGAAAAGCAGGACCGCCTGATGAAGGTCATCGACAACATCAACAACACGAACGGCAAATCCACTGTGAGGATAGCTTCCAACGGCGAAATGGACCAGTTCTCCACCCGTTCCCGCGTATCCAGGAGATACACCACCCGCTGGGACGAGCTGCTGGAGGTTGTGGTCTAGCGTTTTTTTACTAACTTACGGGCTGATTTATAGAATTCCCTTATGAAACTTTCAAAAGGTTGGAAATGGATTCCCACTCTCTACTTCGCCGAAGGTCTCCCCTACGTTGCAGTAATGACCGTCGCCGTGGTGATGTACAAAAAGCTGGGACTGTCCAATACTGAAATAGCTCTATATACATCCTGGTTGTATCTGCCCTGGGTCATCAAGCCTCTGTGGAGCCCCTTCGTCGACCTCATCAAGACGAAGCGCTGGTGGATAAACACTATGCAGACCCTGATGGCGGCCGCATTCGCCGGAATCGCATTCTTCATCCCCGCAGACCATTACGTACAGATAACGCTGGCGTTCTTCTGGCTGCTGGCCTTTGCCTCGGCCACCCACGACATAGCCGCCGACGGCTTCTATATGCACGGCCTGGACGAAGGAGGGCAGAGTTTCTTCGCCGGCATCCGCAACATCTTCTACCGCGTGGCGATGATTTTCGGCCAGGGTGTGCTGGTGATGTTTGCCGGCTGGATAGAGCAGGGCAAGCTGTTCCCAAGTATGAACGGCAACATCGCGCTGTCCTGGAGCCTGAGTTTCTACCTGCTGGCGGCCATCTTCATCGCGCTGACCCTCTGGCACCGCTTCGTGCTGCCCAGGCCCGAGAGCGACAGTCCCCGCAGCGACATATCCGCAAAGACCATCTGGAAGGAGTTTGCAACCACCTTCGTCACCTTCTTCAAGAAAGACAATATGGGGCTTATCTTCTTCTTTCTGCTGACATACCGCCTCGGAGAAAGCCAGCTGGTGAAGATAGCACAGCCTTTTATGCTTGACAGCACGCAGGCCGGAGGTCTGGAGCTGGCCACCGCCACCGTCGGAGGCATCTACGGCACGCTGGGCGTCATCGCACTGCTGTTGGGCGGAATGCTGAGCGGGATGGTCATAAGCCGCGGCGGCTTCCGCAGGTGGCTGATCCCTATGGCCCTGGCCATCAATCTGCCCGACCTCGTATATATCATAATGTCCCTCTTCGGCACCAGGAGCGTCGCCCTCATCTCATCATTCGTGTTCCTCGAGCAATTCGGGTACGGTTTTGGCTTTACCGCCTACACGATGTTCCTGATATACATAGCCAGAGGTGAGCACAAGACAGCCCACTACGCCATCGGCACCGGTTTTATGGCCCTGGGAATGATGCTGCCCGGTATGGTTGCCGGATGGATTGCCGACAGCATCGGCTACACCCTGTTCTTCGTCTGGGTATGTATATGCACCATCCCCGGCATAGTGGCGTCGTTTATGGTGAAGAAGAAACTGCCGGCTGAGTTCGGACGCAAGCAAGATTGACCGCAAAATGAGAAAGATACTGACCATATTGATATGCCTGACGGCTGTCCTCAGCGCTTCAGCGACGGTCAAGACCGGCCTCGAAGTGCTCGTCGAGAGTGATTTCGCAGTGCTCAAAGGCAAGAAAGTGGGGCTGGTCACCAATCCTACCGGCGTCGACCGCAACCTGAGATCTACCGTGGACATCCTCCATTCGGCGCCCGGAGTCTCGCTGGTAGCCCTCTTCGGTCCTGAGCACGGCGTGCGCGGCGACATCCAGGCCGGCGGCTATGTGGCCCAGGCCACCGACAAGAAGACCGGACTGCCCATATACTCTCTCTACGGCAGCACCCGCAAGCCCACCGCGGCAATGCTCAAGGGCCTCGACGCTGTGGTATACGACATACAGGACAACGGCTGCCGCTCATATACCTTCATCAGCACGCTGGGCCTCGTGATGCAGGCCTGTGCAGACCTCGGAATAGAGGTGATAGTGCTTGACAGGCCCAACCCTCTCGGAGGCCTCAAGGTCGAAGGCAGCGTCGTCGAGAACGGCTATTTTTCGTTCGTAGGAATGTACGAGATTCCGTACGTCTACGGACTGACCGTCGGCGAGCTGGCCTGTATGCTGAATGAAGAAGGGATGGTACGCGGCCAGAACGGCAGGGAAACGGCTAAAAAATGCAAGCTGACCGTCGTGCCGATGGAGGGCTGGAGCCGCGGAATGACCTTCGAAGACACTGGCCTGCCCTGGGTTCCCACCTCCCCCAACATCCCCCACCCCAAGACAGCCTTCTGCTATCCGGCATCCGGCATTGCAGGCGAGCTGGGAGGCTACCTCAACATAGGTGTCGGATACACCCTGCCCTTCGAGTGCTTCGCAGCCACCTGGATCACTGATGCCGACAAGTTCGCCGCGGCGCTGAACGCGCTGGAGCTCCCCGGCGTGAGCTTCCGCCCCACATACTACCAGCCCACCTCAGGCTCGTCCGCAGGCAAGACCGTCGGCGGAGTGCAGCTGTTCTTCACTGACTATGCTGCCGCAAGGCTCACCGAGATACAGTTCTACGTGATGCAGGTGGTTGCCGGCCTCTACCCTTCCCACAAGCCGCTGTCAGACAGCGACGCCTCGAAATACTCGATGTTCGACAAGGTGCTCGGCAGCAACCGCATCCGCGAAGCCTTCCGCAAGAGTTACAGTTTCGACGACATAAAAGATTATTGGCGAAAGGATGAAGCCTCGTTCAGGGCCGCATCCTCTAAATATTATCTCTACTAAAACTATGAAACGCTTTTTATCGGCCGTATTGTGCCTGTTCTGCCTCGGAAGCATCGTTTGCCAGGCAGACGACAATCTCAAGCTGTGGTACGCCCAGCCAGCTGAGATTTGGGTTGAAGCCCTGCCGTTAGGCAACTCCAAGATGGGTGCGATGATTTTCGGAGGCACAGCCACCGAGCAGATCCAGCTCAACGAAGAAACCATCTGGGGAGGCAGTCCCCACCGCAATGACAGTCCCAAGGCCCTGGCGGCTCTGCCGGCCGTCCGTGAAGCCATCTTCGCAGGCGAAGGCCGTCTTGCATCGCAGCTCCTTGAGGAAAACTTTATGTCCGGCATCAACGGAATGCCCTACCAGACCATCGGCAGCCTGATGCTCGACTTCGAGGGCCACGACCAGGCCAGCGACTACTACCGCGACCTTGACATCGAGAAAGCCAAGGCTACGGTGCGCTACAAAGTCGGGGACGTGACCTACACGAGGGAGTATTTCACGTCTTTCCGCAACAACGGAGTCTATGTGAAACTTACCGCCAGCAAGCGCGGAGCCCTGAACTTCAAGGCAAGATATGAGACTCCTTTCAAGGAATATAAGGTATTCGCCGAGGGCAAGGACCTGCTTCTGACCGCGAAAACTTCCGACCACGAAGGCGTGCCCGGCAAGGTACGCTTTGCCAACCGCACCAGGGTGAAAGCCAAGGGCGGAAAGGTCACTGTCAATGACGACAGCATCGAGGTCAAGGGTGCCAACAGCGTCACCATTTACATAACCGCAGCCACCAACTTCGTCAACTACAATGACATCAGCGCCGACGAGATGGCCCGCAGCGCCGCCTTGATGAAGAAGGCATCGAAGCAGAATTTCAAACGCGAGTACAAGGCCAGCTACAAGCTGTTCGCCAAACAGTTCGACCGCGTGAAACTCGACCTTGGCAAAGGCTCCGGCGAGCAGACGCATATCCGCGTGAGCAAGTTCAATGAAGGCGGAGACCAGGCGCTCGTGGCCCTGATGTTCCAGTACGGAAGGTACCTGCTCATCTGTTCTTCACAGCCCGGCGGTCAGGCTGCCGGCCTGCAGGGCATCTGGAACCAGAGCCTGCTCGCCCCCTGGGACGGCAAGTACACCGTGAACATCAATGCCGAGATGAACTACTGGCCTTCTGAAGTCACCAACCTTGTGGAGACTTCCGAGCCTATGATCCAGATGGTCAAGGATCTCTCAGTCACCGGCCGCGGAACCGCCCGCACTCTGTATGACTGCGACGGATGGGTAGTGCACCACAACACCGACATCTGGCGCATCACCGGTCCCGTGGACTTCGGAGACTATGTATGGCCGATGGGCGGAGCCTGGCTCAGCCAGCAACTCTGGCAGCATTATCTCTACAGCGGTGACGAGAGCTTCATCGCCGAGAACTACGACCTGTTCAAGGGCCTTTCCGATTTCTATATCGACTACCTCATCCCCCATCCCAAGTACGGATGGCTCGTCACAGCGCCTTCCACCTCTCCGGAACAGGGGCCTCCCGGCTGGGGCAGTATGATAGTTGCCGGCTGTACGATGGACATACAGCTGCTCCACGACGTATTCACGAATTCCATCGCCGCCACCGAAATGGTCCATCCCGAGGACACTGAGTACATCGCCCTGCTGAAGAAGACAATGGCTCAGCTCCCTCCTATGCAGATCGGCCATCTCGGCCAGCTTCAGGAATGGCTGGAAGACGTTGACGACCCGAAGAACGAGCATCGCCACGTTTCTCACCTCTACGGCCTCTATCCCGGCAACCAGGTTTCTCCCTACAAGAACCCTCAGCTGTTCCAGGCCGCCAAGCAGAGCCTCATCTACCGCGGCGATATGGCCACAGGCTGGTCAATCGGCTGGAAAGTCAATCTCTGGGCAAGGCTCCTCGACGGCAACCACGCCCTCAAGATCATCAACAATATGCTCACCCTGCAGCCGCGTGACGGCTGGGGCCGTGCCAGCGGCAGGACCTATCCCAACCTGTTCGACGCTCACCCGCCGTTCCAGATCGACGGCAACTTCGGTCTCACCGCCGGTGTAGCCGAGATGCTGCTCCAGAGCCACGACGGTGCGTTGCATCTTCTCCCCGCCCTTCCGGATGCCTGGGCGAAAGGCAGCGTTTCAGGGCTCAAGGCCCGCGGCGGATTTGAAGTAGCCATCAACTGGGACGGAGCCAAGCTCTCAGAAGCGTCAATCAAGTCCCTCATCGGCGGCAAGCTACGCATCCGTTCCTATGTTCCCCTCCAGGGCGCAGGCCTCACAGAAGCTTCAGGCAGCAATCCCAACAAGCTGATGGAGAGCGCCGACATCGCCACTCCGCTCGTAGCAGAAGGCTTCGACGCTCCGATGCCGGAACTCCAGAAAGTCTACGAATACGACCTTGACACAAAGGCCGGCAAGACTTACAAGGTGACTGCGGCCTTGTAACGGCTGAGTCATAAAACAACAAAGGCTGCACTTTCCGTGCAGCCTTTATTGTTTCTGTATCAATCGGGGATTACTCCACGAACGCGATGATTTCGTTCTTGGCTACCTTGTCGCCCTGGGCGGGATATACGGCTACTATCTTGCCTGAATAAGCGGCTTTCACGTCTTCAAGAGCGTAGTTGGTCTGGATGCGGCAGATTACGTCGCCGGCCTTCACAGCCTTGCCTACGCGCGGAGCCATCGACTTGTCGACAACGTCATACTCCCAGATAACCTGTCCGTCGGCCTCGGCCTGGACTGCGTGGGCCTTCGGGTGCTCTTCCTGGAATTTCGGGGCGTCGTTCTTGGGAACTTCCACAACCGGACGTTTTACGATGATCGGAGCGCCGGCCTTTGCCTTGGCAGCCTCGAGGTCCCTGTTGAAACGCTCGGCGGCAGCGCCGCTCTTGTAGTCGCGGTACTGGGTGGGGTGCATAGCCAGCTCGAAGAGCTCTTCGTCGTCTTGTCCGAACTCCCAGCCGTTATCCTGCATCTCCTTGCGATACTGGTCCATATCGTCGGGATAGAGAGCCTGTACGTCTCCTTCGAAGAACTCCATACCCTGTTTCTCGGCGAGTTCCTTGATTTCGGGAGCGACGGGACCGGGCAGGACACCGCTGCGGCCCAGGATCATACCCCAGATGCTCTTGTCGGTGAGCAGGCTGTAGCGGGGTTTGCCCTGTGCCTCGGCCATAATGTTCATCAGGGCGATGTTCTTCACATACTGGCTGAACGGAGTTACGAGGGGCGGATAACCGACCTTCGGCCATACGTACTCTACTTCTTCGAAAAGTTTTACGACCAGGTCGTCGAGGGCGACCTCAGGCTTACCGTTGTTGCGCAGGTACATATTGACTGCAGGATGGACGCCCTTGAGGTCGGCCATCATCGAACCCATCATACCGCCAGGCAGACCGCAGCCCACGAGCAGTGATGTGAGATGATGGTTGGTCGGCTCGATGAAGTAGCCCAGGAAGTCGTCGATGAACTTCTGGGTGAGGGCGCGAGCCTCCATATAGGCCTTCATATTGATGTCCTTGACAAGGAAACCGGCGTCTTTGAGCATAGCGCTGATGGTGATTACGTCGGGATGGATCTTACCCCAGGACAGGGGCTCGATGGCAACGTCAAGCACGTCGCAGCCGGCTTTGGCGACTTCGAGCATCGAAGCTACCGAGAAACCGGGACCGCTGTGTCCGTGGTACTGGATGACAGTCTCGGGATGGCGCTTCTTGATGTTGGCGACAATCTGTCCGAGAGACCAGGGACGGCCGATACCTGCCATATCCTTGAGGGCGATTTCCTGTGCACCGGCCTCGATGAGTTTCTCAGCCAGGTTGGTGTAATACTCAACTGTATGGATGGGTGAGTAAGTGATGCAGAGCGAAGCCTGGGGAATCATACCGCCTTCGATGGCATATTTGATCGAGGGGATGATGTTGTTGGCGTCATTCAGACCGTCGAAGATACGGGTGATGTCGACACCCTGGGCGTGCTTCACCTTGTACATAAGCTTGCGCACATCCACCGGGCAGGGATACATACGCAGGGCGTTAAGGCCGCGGTCAAGCATATGAGTCTGGATGCCGGCCTTGTGGAGGGGAGCCGTGAAGGCACGCACGGCCTTGTTGGGGTTCTGTCCGTAAAGCAACTGCACCTGCTCGAATGCGCCGCCGTTCGTCTCGACGCGGTCGAAACAGCCCATATCGATGATTACCGGAGCTATTTCAGCCAGCTGGTCGGCACGTGCGGTGTATTTGCCGGATGATTGCCACATATCTCTGTAAACCAGAGAGAACTTTATTTCTCTTGCCATATTGTATTATTTGTTGTATTGTTGGATTCTTCGGGAAATTCGGACAAATATAAAAATTGTTTTTCCAAAATGGAAAAGATTATTACCTTTGCCGCCGGAAGCCGATTCGGCCTCCATATATGGTGCCCGTAGTTCAGTTGGTTAGAGCGTCAGATTGTGGTTCTGAATGTCGTGGGTTCGAGTCCCACCTGGCACCCACAAAATCAAAACCGATGGTCGCCCATCGGTTTTTCATTTTTGTGGGTGCGTCGGATGCAAAGCATCCTCCTTTTCTGACCCCTCCTTTAAAGGTTCCCTCAGGGAACCAATTGCTTCCCGTCCAGAACGAATCATTAGTTATCATCCTCTTTCATCCCACCACTTCACGAAGCCCCTGCCGAGGGGAATATGCCGCTTCCTGCTAGATGCCGCCGTCGACTTCCCAGGTGCGCCACTGGTTGTCATTGCGCAGTGCCAGTTTCCTTTTGATTTTTTTGCCGTCGGCGAGCTGGATTTCGCAGGGGATGAAAAGTCCGCCGTAGGTGCCGGATTTAAAGGCTTCGCCTTTCCTGATGAGGACGCATCCTTTGAAGCCTTTGGCCTCGAGTTGCTTCAGGGGGTATGAGGGAAGTATGGCTTCCAGCATCGGCTCGTCCCACTCATTGAATGCTTTGAAGAGCTTTTCTACGGCCTGGTCTGCGCTGATGCCGGTCAGTTCGCCCAAAGGAAGGGTTCTGGCTCTCGCAGCTACGGCTTGCCTGGTGTGGTCAGTCCATTCGACATTGGCAGGAAGCGTGAATGTCGAGGCCGGGAAAACCGTGTTGTAATCGATGGACTGTGCGCGCAGAAGAGTTCGTGAGATGCCGAAGAACCGGGCGTCGATCTCAGCGGACAGCAGGCGGCCGTCTTCTTTACTGAATACGTATGTCTGTCTTGTGTCGCTGTCGCCGATTGAGGACAGTTTCAGATAATCGTTGCCGTATTCGCCCTGGGCGGGAACCTTGATGATGAGTTTGACTGTACGGTCATCTTCCACCTTGCGGCAGTCTGCGCCCTTTGAACTTGCGGCATATTCTTCCAGCCATCGCATCATACCGCCAAGGTCAAGCAGGTTGTCGAAGGGAGAAATGATGGCGGTATGGTCCGCATCGTGCTTCCATCCCCATCCCTGATCTGGGAACCAGACGTAGATGTTGCTCCCGTCAAATTCTGCGACCCTGCCTCCTTTATCAAGTTTCCATCTGCCGTCGGATGCGACATTCAAGGTATGGGCTACAAATGGTTTTGCGGGATTTGTATAAGAGAACTGCTCGGCGGCATAAGTGCGCACTTCGTAGTTGAGAGTGTATCCGTTTACCGCAGTGAAATAGTCGGCGGCACGTGCAAACAGCTTCTCGGCTGCGATTGCGGGCGTCCCGACAGGTTTGACGACGATGAAGAGTGCGACTATGGCTGCAACCGAGGCGGCGTATGCGAAGGCTTTCTTCCAGCGGAAGTCTACAGTCACCTTGCGAGACGGCTGCGTTTCCGCTGCCGCAGCGCTCATAACCTTGTCCAGAAAGTTTTCTGAAGCGCGGTACTCACATTTCGGAGCGAGCTGCCGTTCTATGTCGTTGATATTATTCTTTTTCATAGCTCTGACTTGTTTTTCTTAAACTGTTTTTGATGTGCTCGATGGCATAGCGGTACCTGGATTTTGCCGTCGCTTCGGGGATGTCGAGAATCTTTGCGATGTCACGGAACTTCAGTCCGTCCGTACATTTGAGCCTCACGACTTCCTGCTGTTCTTCGGACAGGCCTTCCAGCAGTTTGCTGATCCTGAGGAACTCTTCGTGAATAGGCTTGTCATCTTCCGGTATCGGAATCTGGCCCGCATCGCCTATCGGCATCATATTGTACTGCCTAGCCCTCTGACAGTCCCTGCATCTGTTGCAGACGCTGCGTATCAGGTAATGCTCCAGATTGTTGACGTGCCGCAGGTTTTCTTCGGAGCGGAACAATTTCAGAAAAACATCCTGCAATATATCTTCCGCATCCGCACGGTTGCCTAAACGGACATACGCAATGGCGAAGAGCTTGTCCTGCTGACTCCGGACCAGTTTTTCCAGTTCCCGCAGCCGGGTGTTTGTCTTGTCTTTTTGCATTTCGTTTGGATTGTTATTGGGATGCATCCGATAATAAGACGCAAAGAAGCAAAAAAAGATTTACTTTTTTCTTGCCGCAGTATGCGTATGGAACGACGTACGCGCATACTACGGAACGATATTGCGGCAATACTGCAGGTTTCTGCTCCGCAGTATGCGTGCAATGGCAGCAAGACGCATACTATGGAGTAATCGGAAAGAAAGCGCATAGGGAAGCTTGACTTACAAAAAGTGAAGACGTATTTGGATGATCTTAGTGTTTAGATTGTAGATGATTATATTCGCAATATGAAAAAGTATCTTTACCTATCCTCGTTGTTATTTATTTGCCTGCTTATGCTGGCCGGTTGCGAAAAAATGTCGCAAGACGGGCTGCAGGGCAGATGGAAACCAGTATACGCCAGTATCAGTTACGAAGATGCCGTATCCAGATATTCCTGCGACGGCAGAATCGATGAGCACGGAAACATCCTGATGTTGCGAGTGGGTATCGAGCACCCGGATGTGAAATATGAAGAACCCATACTGATTACCGGCATCCGCTTTTTCAAGAAAAACGGAGAAGATGTTTTCACAACCTTCTTCCTGGATTCTCCGAAGGAAGATATCGGTAAGCCTCTCCTGTACAGAATTGAGAACGGCAAACTTTACAGAGAATGGCCAATGGGTGCATTTATCGACTGTGATCCCGATGTTCTGAACGAAGGCTCCGGCCAGTTCGACGAAGGGAGTCCCATCTCATTCCTGTCTGACGGCCAGGTTAAAATCGGCGACATCACCTACCTGCGATTCTAGCTGCGCCTCCACATAAAGCCATTTAAAACAAGGCCGTCAAAGCGTCGGGTGGACTGGGACTATGGTGCCGTCCGGGTTGAAGGACATCGGGTCGATGCAGATTTCGCGGTTGTAGCCGCCGGAGAGCCCCATCTTGATGCCTTCGGGACGGGTGAAGCGGTGGTAGACCATATACCACTTGTCTGTGCCCGGGATGTTCAGCACAGAGTTGTGGCCGGTGCCGAAAATCTGGAGGGATGGGTCCTGCTGCAGGATGATCTGCTCCTCCACCCTGGCCGGCCGGCCGTTGCGGACGAATTCGGTGGGCGAGTCGGAAATCAGATAGCGGATGCAGTAACGGGCCGAGCGGGTGATGTTCTCCGACCACATAAAATAGTACAGTCCGTTGCGCTCGAAAACATAGGTCCCCTCCAGATAGTGATACTCCCCTATCCTTGAGCGCGGGATAAGCTCGTGCATCGTGCCGGGAACCAGCGACACCATATCGTCGGCGAGCTCCGCCATCCAGAGGTAGGAATTGCCCCAATACAAGTAATACTTGCCTGTCGCAGGGTCGCGGAAGACATCAGGGTCGATGACCTGGTTGGGGGCCCCTATCTCCTCCTGGGTGAGGAGAGCGTGCCCAAGAGCATCCTTGAAGGGGCCTTCCGGACGGTCAGCCACAGCCACGCCCACGCTCTTGTTGGCCACGAAGTAATAATAGTACTTATAGCTGTCTCCAACCTTCTTTTCTATGATGCAGGGGGCCCAGGCGTATTCCTTGCCCCAGTCCAGGTCCTGAAGGTCGAGGATGACACCTTCGTCCTTCCAGTTCACCAGGTCGGAAGAACTGAAGCATTTGAAATCGTGGTTATGCCATCCGAACTCGCCGTCGGTAGTGGGATAGATATAATACTTGCCGGTCTGCTCGCTGCAGAGCACTTCGGGGTCTGCGTGCAGGCCCGGGAAGACAGGATTATGGACAGAAGGAGCCAGATGTGCAGGTTCCGCAGCGTCGCTCCATTCCTGCAGCCGCTTGTATTCGGCTTCGCTGATGCGCAGGAAGGACCCCTTGTCGGGACCGTAAACCCCTTCAAGGTATTGCGGCCGCCTCATCTGCGTGAACTCCTCGTCGGCAGTGCATATTCGGTACCTGCCCGTGGCGCCTCCGTCAGGATCGACGTATCCGACCTGCCAGCCCGGAGCTCCGGCCAGACGGAATGCAGCAGGGCCTTCTATGGCCTTGTCGCCGTCAGGTGCAAATTCAGCAGGAGCTGACCACGGACCGGCCAGTGATTTCGACTTTGACACGAGTATCTGATGCCTTCCTTCTTCCTGGAACAAGATGCTGAATCCCCCTTCGGAATCGGGATAAATGCCGGCATCCTTGATGCCGAATCCCCAGTCTGCAAGCGGTCTGGGCCTTGACCAGCGCTTCATATTCAAATTGGAGTGAACTCCGAACAGGCTCGGGTGAGAGCTCCTTGCAGATTTGAGCATAGGGAAATATACAAGATAACCTCCCTTTGACCCGTAGCTTTCGTCCCAGATGATTCCAGGATCTCCGACCCGGTTGTCTTTTGGCATATTCAGCGTAGTGACCAGGGTCCAGTCCAGAAGGTCATCGCTTCTGAAGATTTGTATTCTGGAATCTCCCGAGCGCGCGGCCATCAGGAATCCGCCGTCATACGCCCTGCACAGGAAAGGAGCACTGCCCGGGACTGCATCGGCGGCGCCGTCGGGGAATACCGAATCTCCGCACAGCAAATCGTGAAAATGTATGCCGTCCTGAGACAGCGCATAGGCCGTCCAGCCGCCGTGGGCAGACTTATGACAGAAAAGATAGCCGTAGGTTTCGTCGTCTGTGAGACCGGAATTGCCAGTCAGGGGCTGGGAGGAAACGAACTGGGATGCTACAATCAGAAGGAGGGACAGGAAGCATTTCATAGCAGGCGGTATCTTGTTCTCCAAATATACTAAACTTTCACATTTATTATGACTTTCCCTGCCTGTGTGTTATATTTGTTGGAAATTTCTAACATTTCCTACTTATGCAAGAGAATGAAGGCAAATACATATTCGGAGTAGTGAAGGTCGGCGACAAGGGCCAGATCGTAATTCCCAAGGACGCAAGAAAAGTTTACGGTATCGAACCGGGCGATGCTCTTTTGCTGCTCGGAGACCAGAAAGGGATGGCGCTGCTGAAGACAGAAATCTTCCAGAATGCCGTGGACCAGGTTATGGGAGGTCTCACGAAATGAGAAAGCATTGGATTGACAATCTGCGCTGGGTGACAGTTCTCCTTGTGCTTTTCTATCACGTTATTTACTTCTACAACAACAAGGGCGTCTTCGGCGGCATAGGCGGTTTCGGCGACGGGCCGCAGTACCAGGATGTGGTGATGTACATCCTCTACCCTTTCTTTATGCCGCTGCTCTTCCTGCTGGCCGGCATCAGTTCCCGCTATGCGCTGCAGAAGCAGTCCGGCAAGGAATGGTTCCGGGCCCGCACACGAAAACTGCTGGTACCGGGCACCATCGGCCTTTTCGTGATCCACTGGATAACGGGTTATTTCAATACTGTCGTGGCAGCCAGGGAGGGTGTCTTCGACAGCGTTCCGGCCGTGGGCAGATATTTCATTATGGTATTCAGCGGCATCGGACCTCTGTGGTTCATACAGGTGCTGTGGCTGCTCTGCCTCGCGCTGCTGCTGGTACGGGCGTTGGACCGTAAGGACCGCTTCTGGAACTGGTGCGGCAAAGCCGGCATTTTCTGGATCGTTATGCTTGGCGTACTCTTCTGGGCAGGCGAGCAGACTCTTATAAAGAATCCCCGCCCGGAGAGCGCTGACGGCTTATGGAACCTGTACAAGCCGTTGTTCTATATAATCCCCTTCCTGCTGGGCTACTTCGTATTCTCTCACGACGAGGTGCAGGAGAAAGTCAAGAAGGCCTGGATTCCCCTTGTCGTCTGCGCTGCTGCAGCAGGAATAGCACTGATCGTCACCACCTTCGGCCAGGACAATACCTCGCCGCAATATCTCGGCAGCCCTCTTAACTGCATCTACGGCTGGCTGGCCTGTCTGGCAATGATGGGCTGGTTCAACGCCAAGTTCGACCGCACGGGCCGCTTCGCCTGCTATATGACCCGCAGCAGCTACGGCATTTACATAGTCCACTACATTGTAATAGCCAGCCTCGGCTATATGATGAAGGTTTACACTAGCCTGCCTCCGGTAGCGATATACGCCATCCTCACAGTTGCCGTGTTCTCACTCTCGCCCCTGCTCTACGAGCTTCTCCGTCGCATCCCCTTCGTCCGCTGGGCTGCACTGGGAATCAAACAGAAGTGTGCGCAGAAGCCGGACAATCAGATGGCCGGCTAAATTTGTCCTGCCTTTTCTGCTCGATGCTGTTCAGGGTGTCGAAGAACCGTTTGGTGGCGATGGCAGGGCCCATCAGCGGCAGGCCGAGGGTGTTCCATCCGAACATATGCCACCAGGATGTGTATGGACCTTCGATGCCCATTCCTATCGCTATTGCCTTGAGTTCTTCGGCTATCCTTGCCATCCATATCAAAGGATAGATGAACAGCGTCGGTATTCCTAGCAGGTACGCCACCCAATAGCGCTGTGTCCTGCGTCCGAGGATGTAATCGAGTTCATCCTGCAATCCGCCCAGCGGCATATAGAACAGGAAGAACATTCCGGCCGTGAAGAAATCGATGAAGCCGAACCAGAATCCGGGTCTGTGTGTATGTTTGAATTCCACAGCTGCGTCGGTCAATTCAAATAGTTCAGGTATCTTGTGATCTCTTTCTGCAGGCTTTCAGGGCTGGGACAAGGCTCTTCGCGAAAGAATCGTGTGCTTACGATATTTCTGGAGGCAGACCAGTTGCCGACGACTTCGCCGTCATAAAGGACCACGGGCCAGAAAGTGCCGCTCTGGTCGTGAGCGTGATGACGGTGTTCCAGAGGAAGGACTACGCCGCGGCTCTTGTATGATATGAGGTATTCATCGAAAGGCGGCAGGAAGATGCAGCGGCCTTTCTGGAAACCGCGTGTGCGGGCGTCGGCGGTCAGGTAGAAATCCGTGCCGCGCCATTTTTCGCAGTGGAGCCAGTCCCCAAGAAGGGCTATGCCCCTGCGGCAGTCACTCACATTCAGGCCGCTCCACCACACGAAGTCTTCCAGTGTGGCGGGCTGGCTGCTGCGGAAATATTTGCGGGTGAAAAGCTGCAGCGCCTCGTCGCGCTCGAACGGCTTCCTTGCGGGCAGTTTGTCGGCCGAAAGGGAGTAGCTTGCTTTGTTGGACAACAGATCTCCGCTGCAGAGCGTGCCCGAGAATTCGGCCATACGGATATGGTAAGACAGCCGGTGGTCATCCATAACGATGCCTCTCTCCGCCAGGCCATCCACAATGTCAGCCTTCGTCGCACTCCGTCTGTCCCCGACTATCCGGCACAGAAGCTCCCTTATGCGGAAAAGCTCCTCGTCAGGAATGCTGATCTTGTTGCTTGCCATCCAGCCTTTTGTCACCGCAATGGCCTTGGGGCCGCAGAGCTTGATCCAGGGCCAGTAGTCTTCGGCCGACACCAGCTGCCACGTGCCCCGCATCAGATGGATGCGCACGATCTCCCCGCTGTTGTATGCTTCCTTGAATGCCTTGAGGGACGGTTTCTTTGTGCGCATAGCCACAGCCCAACGCATCCCCTTATGATCCTGAGCCTGCACGGCCCCCATCCAGTCGACCACCTCTTTGCAAGTGGAGAACTGCGGGCAGATAAGCTGTTGGCCAAGCAGGCGCTGGGAAATAGGATTCATTCAGGCAATCAAACTTTAATTGGCTGGTTTCTTAGTAAAAGAAATTCAGCTCCATCACAAAATTAATGAATTAATGCATATCTTTATAGACTGAAAAAAAGTATATCTAATTCAATCCAAATCAAATCAATGAAAAAAATACTGTTATTCGCAGCTGCCCTTCTGACAACTGCAACCGTCTTTGCCCAGCCCAAACTGACCAAAGACAACATTGACGAAGTCCTCAAGGCTATGACCTTGCAGGAGAAAGCCACCCTGCTGGTCGGCGGAAGCCGCGCCGCAATTGTTAACGGCGTCACCTCCGGCACTACTTCCCTCGTTCAGGGAGCTGCCGGCCGCACCCGCGCCATCGACCGCCTCGGCATTCCCGCCACAGTTCTGGCTGACGGCCCTGCCGGCCTGCGTATCAGCCCGACCCGCGAAGGCACTACCGAAACATTCTACTGCACCGCATTCCCCGTAGGTACATCTCTGGCCTCAAGCTGGGACATCGCCCTCGTAGAGGAACTGACTACCGCTATGGGTAACGAAGTTAGAGAGTACGGCGTCGACGTGCTCCTCGCTCCCGGTATGAACATCCACCGCAACATCCTCTGCGGCCGTAACTTCGAGTACTTCTCTGAAGACCCGCTGGTAAGCGGAAAGATGGCTGCCGCCTATGTACGCGGCATCCAGAGCAACGGCGTCGGCACTTCAATCAAGCACTTTATGGCCAACAACCAGGAGACCAACCGTAATATGAACGATGCCATCATCAGCCAGAGAGCATTGCGCGAGATCTACCTGAAGAACTTTGAGATTGCAGTCAAAGAAGGCAAGCCGTGGACCGTGATGTCATCTTACAACCAGATGAACGGCCAGTTCACCCAGCAGAACCGCGAACTGCTCACCACCGTCCTCCGCGAGGAATGGGGCTTCGACGGCATCGTGATGACCGACTGGGGCAACAAGGAAGGCACAGTGAAAGCTGTCATCGCCCAGAACGACCTGATGGAACCCGGCGCCGAGTCTGAGATCGAGCGCATCATCAAGGGAGTCCAGGACGGCACAATCTCACAGGCCGACCTCGACCGCAACGTACGCAATATGCTCGAGTACATCGTCCGCACTCCCCGCTTCGCAGGCTACAAGTTCTCCAACAAGCCCGACCTTGCAGCACACGAGGCACTCGTGCGCAAAGCCGCTCCGCAGACTATGGTTCTTCTCAAGAACGACAATGCAGCTCTCCCTCTCAAAGGCACTGAGACAGTCGCCCTCTTCGGTCTGACTTCATACGATATGATCCCCGGCGGTACCGGTTCCGGAGCTGTCAACAAGAAATATGTCCGCAGCCTCAAGGAAGGTCTCGAGATGGACGGATTCAAGGTTGACGCCGACCTGGCCAACCTCTACGCCAAATATGTAGACTACCAGAACGCACTCCAGCTGCGCACTGCAGGCGGCGGCGGAATGTGGGGCCGTGCTCCTCTGGCTGAGATGGCAGTTCCCGAGAACTATGTGACCCGCGAAGTTGCAGCAAGCGACGTAGCTGTCATCACCATCGGCCGCAACTCAGGTGAAGGCGCCGACCGCAAGGCCGTTGCCGGCGACTGGGCACTCACAGATGCCGAGCGCCAGAATCTCGAAACTCTCTGCAACAGCTTCCACGCTGCAGGCAAGAAAGTCATCGTAGTGCTCAACATCGGCGGCGTAATCGAGACCGCTTCCTGGAAGCATATGCCCGACGCCATCCTGCTCGCCTGGCAGCCCGGTATGGAAGCCGGTGCATCAATCGCTGACGTTCTCTGCGGAAAGGCCAACCCTTCAGGCAAGATCGCCACTACTTTCCCCCTGAACTTCTTCGACAGCCCGTCTTCAGTGAACTTCCCTTACAACTACACCCGCAACGCTCAGCCGGTCAACGCATTCGGCAGAGGCAACCAGCAGCCTCAGCCTGTAAAGGATGTTGACTACACCGACTACAACGAGGGCATCTGGGTAGGTTACCGCTTCTTCGAGACAGCAGGTCAGGAAGTCTCTTATCCGTTCGGCTTCGGTCTCTCATATACTACTTTCGAGTACAGCAAGCCCGTGGTCAAAGCCACTGCTAACGGCTTCACCGCTACCATCACCGTGAAGAACACCGGTAAGGTTGCAGGCCGCGAAGCTGTCCAGCTCTACGTGACTGCTCCCGCAGGAGGTCTCGAGAAACCCGCCAAAGAGCTCAAGGCGTTTGCAAAGACCCGCGAACTCGCTCCCGGCGAGAGCCAGACCCTCACAATGACCGTTGACAACTATTCTCTCGCTTCATTCAACGAAGCCGCCTCACAGTGGGAAGCCGCTGCCGGCAATTACACCGTAGCATTCGCTGCTTCAATCAAGGATGTACGCGCCACTGCTTCATACAGCCTCAAGAAAGCCCAGAACTGGAAAGTCAACAACGTTCTCGCTCCTACCAAGACCCTTGCTGGTATTTCAGTAAAGTAGTCTTGATTTCATGAAAACAGATAGTCCTGTCTGCAGGTAGCAGACAGGACTTTTCTTTTTAAATTTGTTGAAAACTGTCTGTCCGATGAAATTCAAGTGCTTTTTAGCTTCCGCTATTCTGATATGTGCCGCTTTTGACGCCAATGCCCAGGATTGGCCGCCTGTCAGGCCCGAGATGCACCCTGCCGCAAGATGGTGGTGGCTGGGCAGCGCGGTGGATTCGGTAAACCTCGACGCATTGATGAGCGAATATGCCGCCGCAGGCATAACCGAGCTTGAGATAACGCCGATCTACGGCGTTCAGGGCAATGAGGCGGCGGACATCGACTTCCTCTCGCCCGAATGGATGCACGCCCTGCAGGTATGCAATACAATCGGCGACAGGGTCGGCATCAGGATAGATATGAACACCGGCACCGGATGGCCCTTCGGCGGCCCCGGGGTGAGCGAGGAAGATGCTGCCACGAAAGCCGTGGTCGAGGTATCCCCCGATGACCCGCATCAAATATCCGTCTCGGCGGGAAAGACCGGACAGATGGTGAAACGGGCAGCCCCCGGCGGGGAAGGCCTTGTCATCGACCATTTCAACCGCACGGCAGTGAAGCACTATCTGGACAGGTTCTCCAAGGCATTCAAGGAAAGCGGAGCGAGGGTGCCTTACAATTTCTTCAACGATTCCTACGAGGTGTACGGAGCCGATTGGACTCCCGCGATGTTCGAGGAATTCGCCCGCAGGCGCGGCTACAGGCTGGAGGACCACCTGTCAGAGTTCTACAGCGAAGACAGGGACGACATATCTTCGCGTATAGTCAGCGACTACCGCGAGACGATGAGCGAGCTGCTGCTCGAGAATTTCACGGAGCAGTGGACGGCCTGGGCTCACAGAATGGGCTCGAAAACCCGCAACCAGGCCCACGGCTCTCCCGCCAACCTTCTGGATATATACGCAGCGGTAGACATCCCGGAATGCGAAGGCTTCGGCCTTTCTTTCTTCGGAATCGACGGCCTGAGGGTGGATTCTCTGGTCAAGGAGAACCAGTGTGACCGTACTTTTATGAAGTATTCTTCATCGGCAGCCCACATCAGCGGCAAGCCGCTGGTGTCATCGGAGAGTATGACCTGGCTCACGGAGCATTTCCGCACATCGCTGTCCCAGTGCAAGCCGGACTTCGACCTGCTTTTCCTTTCGGGAGTGAACCACGTGTTCTTCCACGGCACTGCCTATTCTCCGGTCGACGACCCGTGGCCGGGATGGAAATTCTATGCAAGCATAGATATGTCGCCTACCAACACCATCTGGAGAGACGCTCCCGCGATGTTCGACTACATCACCCGCTGCCAGTCCTTCCTTCAGATGGGACGACCTGACAACGACCTGCTTACTTATTACCCCATCTACGACATCTGGAACGATGTCCCCGGTACATATCTGGCATTCGAGCAGCAGAAAGCCGGAAGCTATACACCGGTCTTCAAGAAGGCCGTGGAGGACATTCTGGCGACCGGCCACGACACCGACTACATCTCAGACCGCTATCTGAAGCGATGCAAAGTCTCTGACGGTGCAGTGGTTTCGGCCGGCACTGCCTATAAGGCGCTGGTCGTACCTCAAGTCAGTCATATTCCGGTCGAAGTGCTTTCGCACATCGAGAAGCTCGCGAGGAAGGGAGCTACGGTAGTTTTCGTCGGAGGTTATCCGGAGACAGTGCCTGGCTATGGCAAGCTGGCCAGGCGCGAGAAGCGGCTTGCCCGCATAATCCGCAAACTTCCGCCCGTTCAGGATGCAGCCGCATCAAGAATGCACAGATACCATCGTGGAAGAATTGTCACCGGCCCTGACTATGCCTCTGCAATCGCATTGTGCGGCATCCCTACCGAAGAGATGAGCAACAAAGGCCTGAGTTTCATCAGGCGCAGCAACGCCGGCGGCCACCACTACTTCGTCTCCGTCCTCCAGCACGACGGTTATGAGGGCTGGGTGAAGCTTGCTGTGCCGGCGGCAGATGTGATGCTTTTCGACCCGATGACTGCACAAAAAGGCAGGATTCCTTTCAGAACTGCTCCCGACGGCTTCCCTGAAATCTACCTCCAACTGTGCTCAGGAGAAAGCGTCATCATCCAGACCTTCGACCGCACTCTGACAGATGCTGAAGTATGGCAATACTACGAAACTGACACAGAAGCCCGGCAGATAGAGTTGGACAGAGGGTGGAAACTGACCTTCACTGCAAGCGAACCTGCCGTAGAAGGCACTTTCAACATAGACAAGCCAAAATCCTGGACAGATCTGCCCGTTCCCGCGGCAAAAGTCACTATGGCCACCGGACGTTACTCTAATAGCTTCACGATCGATGCTGACGAAGCGGACGAATGGCTGCTCGACCTGGGTGACGTCCGCGAAAGCGCAGTCGTGAGAATCAATGGCAAGGAGGCCGGCACAGTCTGGGCCGTGCCGTTCACCCTGCGTATCGGACAATGGCTGCGGACAGGCCTAAACACCATCGAGGTGGATGTCACCAACCTGCCTGCCAACCGCATCGCCGAGCTCGACCGTCATGGCGTCCCGTGGCGCAAGTTCAAGGAAATCAACCTCGTTGACGTAAACTACCAGCACACCAAGTATGACTGGTGGGCCCCCGTCCCCTCCGGCCTCAACGGCGCGGTGAGGATCATCCCCCTGCGGATAATCGAATAGTTATATAAC
>JAFXPV010000023.1 GCA_017527625.1 Bacteroidales bacterium
GACAACTTCTACGCCGCCCTGAACTCAGCCGTTTTCAGCGACGGTTCGTTCTGCTACATCCCCAAGGGCGTCCGCTGCCCGATGGAGCTTTCGAGCTATTTCCGCATCAACGCCCGCGGCACCGGCCAGTTCGAGCGCACGCTGATCGTGGCCGACGAGGGCTCGTACGTGAGCTACCTCGAGGGCTGCACCGCCCCGATGCGCGACGAGAACCAGCTGCACGCCGCTGTGGTGGAGATCGTGGTGGAGAAAGATGCGGAGGTCAAGTACTCGACTGTGCAGAACTGGTACCCCGGCGATGCGCAAGGCCGCGGAGGCATCTTCAATTTCGTGACCAAGAGGGGGCTCTGCAAAGGTGAGGGCAGCCGTCTTTCCTGGACCCAGGTGGAGACCGGCAGCGCCATCACCTGGAAATACCCGAGCACCATCCTCAAAGGCGACAATTCCTGGTCCGAATTCTACTCTGTGGCCCTGACCAACAACTGGCAGCAGGCCGACACGGGTACGAAGATGATACACATAGGAAAGAATACCGTCAGCAACATAGTCAGCAAAGGCATCTCCGCAGGCCACAGTCAGAACAGCTACCGCGGCCTGGTGAAGGTGGCCCGCGGCGCCACAGGAGTCCGCAACCACTCGCAGTGCGACTCCCTGCTGATCGGCGACAAATGCGGCGCGCACACCTTCCCTGTGATAGAATGTGCAAACGAAAGCGCCGTGCTGGAGCACGAGGCCACGACCTCTAAAATCAGCGAGGACCAGCTCTTCTACTGCCGCCAGAGAGGCATCACCGAAGAAGATGCGGTGGGTCTGATTGTCAACGGATATGCCCGCGAGGTGCTGGAGAAACTGCCGATGGAATTCGCAGTTGAGGCCCGCAAGCTGCTGGCATTGTCATTGGAGGGCAGCGTAGGATGACAGACTGGATCAATTATTCTCTTTTCACTCTCGGCAACGACTATCCGGTGCTGCTGATCGACCTTATAGCGTCGGTCCTCGGCCTGACCTGCGTTTTTCTGGCGGGCCGCAACTCAAAGTACAATTTCTGGGTAGGATACCTTTACACCACGGCCCTCTTCCTGATGTTCTGGAACAAGAACCTCTACGCGAGCCTGCTGCTTCAGCCCGTGTCGCTGGCCATCAACATCCTCGGACACTGGAGGTGGACTCATCCCAGGCAGAACGAAGAGAGCTCCGAAGACAGTTCAGCCCTCAAGGTGAGTATGCTCAGCTGGCCCGAGCGTATTATGTGCACGCTGTCGGTCTTCATCATCGCCGGCCTCTGGGGATGGACCCTCAACACACTTTTCCCCGAGGATCCGCACCCTTACCTTGATTCCTGCGTGACAGTGCTGATCCTGGTGGCCCAGCTGCTGTCCGCCCTCAAGAAATGGGACTACTGGATAGCGTGGCTGCTGGTCAATATCACCCAGATATTCCTGCACCTGTCTGTAGGCCACGTCTTTATGCCGATAGTCTGCGCGCTGTATCTTGTCAACGGACTATGGTCCCTGTCAACCTGGATGAAACTGTATAAGAAAAAAGCCTGATGAACACATTGCTCAAAATAGAGAATCTGCACGCCGCAGTCGGAGAGAAGGAAATCCTCCGGGGCATCGACCTTGAAATAAGGGCCGGAGAGGTGCACGCCATAATGGGTCCGAACGGAGCCGGCAAAAGCACCCTGGCCGCAACCCTGGCCGGAAGGGACAACATCACGGTGACCGAAGGGAGCGTCCGCTTCGAGGGCGAGGACCTCGTGCCGATGAGTCCCGAGGAACGCTCGTGGAAAGGAATCTTCCTCGGCTTCCAGTATCCTGTCGAAATCCCCGGCCTGACGAATGCCAATTTTATGAAGGCCGCCGTCAACGAGCACCGCAAACAGCGCGGCCTCGGTCCCATATCGGCTGTCGAGTTCCTGCGGATGATGAAGGAGAAGATGGCGCTCGTGGAGATGGACGCGAGCTTCTCGTCACGCGCCGTGAACGCAGGATTCTCAGGCGGAGAGAAGAAGCGCAACGAGGTGTTCCAGATGGCTATGCTCGACCCTAAGCTGGCTATCCTCGACGAGTCCGACTCAGGCCTCGACGTGGATGCTCTGCGCATCGTGGGAACAGGTGTCGACAAGCTCCGCCGCCCGGACAATGCGACTATACTGATCACCCATTACCAGCGTCTGCTCGACTACATCGTGCCTGACTATATACACGTGCTCTACAAAGGCCGCATCGTAATGACCGGCGACAAGGCTCTCGCCCGCGAGATAGAAGACCGCGGTTACGACTGGATCATCAATACCCTGTAGTATGGAGACTCTTGAACTCAAAGAAGGCACTACGGCGCTGCGCATTGCGGCGGGCTCTTCGAAGAGCTGGCTGGTGATGCAGCGCGCCGGCGGCGACTTCCGGCTGGACATCGCAGTGGAAGAAGATGCGTCGCTTGAGCTGGCCTTCATAGTGCTCGGGGACGTGCGCGTCGCAAACAGCCTGAACGTGAGCCTGACAGGCAAGGGTGCATCCTGCCGCCTGAGAGGACTCTGGCTGCTCACAGGCGCCGCAGACGTGAAGTTCGACGTCAGGATGAACCACGAAGTGCCTGCCTGCACTTCGGAGCAGATGTTCAAGGGTATACTCGGAGGCAGCGCCCGCAGCAATTTCTTCGGCCTTATCAAGGTGGCGCAGGACGCCCAGAAGACCGACGCCCGCCAGCAGTGCCACAACCTGCTGCTGACCGGCGAAGCGAGAGCCGACGCCCGCCCGCAACTTGAGATCTACGCCGACGATGTGGTCTGCACCCACGGAGCCACGGTGGGTCGTCTTGACGACGAAGAACTGTTCTATATGCGCTCGCGCGGCATCTCTCTTGACGAAGCAAAGAAAATCCAGCTGACGGTGTTTGCCGCCGCCGCGCTGGATATAGTTCCTGAAGATGTCTCAGCCGGTCTGCAGGGCTGGATAGACGCTATAACCCTTTAAGGATAGATTTGAGCACCTCGTTGGTGATGGTGCGGGTCACGGTGTTAGCCGCTGACTTTGTAGCCTTTTCCAGGACTGTGCTTCCGCTCTTCTTCGACGAGCTTGACTTCTTGCTGCCTGACGAAGAAGTCTTCTTGCCGCCGATGGTTATCGACTTGGCGGCCGAATTGGCGAGGCTGCGCGCGAAGGTGGTGGCGGCAGCTGTGGCCAGTGTGCCGAGGATGGTGCGGTTGATGTTTTTCTTCTTCGAGCCGCTCTTTGCCTTTTCTTTCTCTTTGGCAGCCTTGGCTTCTTCCTTCTCTTTCTTCTGGAGGGCCTTCTCCTCCTCGCGTGCCTGCTCCTCATACTGGGCTGTCAGGACTTCATAGGCGCTCTTGCGGTCGATCATCGTCTCATATTCCTTGATCTTTGCGGGCGCTGCGGCCTGCACGTCAAGGCGCTGGCCGTCGGTGATGGCGCCGATCTGGCTCAGAGGGAAGAGGATGCGGGCGCGCTCTACCACTGAAGGAGCGCCCTTTTCGTCGAGGAACGACACAAGGGCCTCACCGGTGGAGAGCTCGGTGATGACGTCGGCAGTCTTGAAGGCGGGGTTGGCGCGGAAGGTGTCGGCCACGGTGCGGACGACTTTCTGGTCCTTCGGGGTGTAGGCACGAAGGGCGTGCTGTACCCTGTTGCCGAGCTGTCCAAGCACATTGTCCGGCAGGTCTGTGGGAGCCTGGGTCACGAAGTAGATGCCGACGCCCTTGGAGCGGATGAGGCGGATGACCTGCTCGATTTTGTCGGTAAGAGCCTTGGAAGTGCCTTCGAAAAGGGTGTGGGCCTCGTCGAAGAAGAACACCAGCTTGGGAAGATCCATATCGCCGACTTCCGGCATCTTTGAGTAGAGATCGGTGATGAGCCACAGCAGGAAGGTGGAGTAGAGCTTCGGCTGCAGCATCAGCTTGTCGGCCACGAGCACGTTCATCACGCCGCGGCCGTTCTCGGTGTCGAGCAGGTCCTCTACGCTGAAGGCAGGCTCGCCGAAGAACTTCTCTCCGCCCTGGTTCTCGAGGGTAAGGATGGAGCGCTGGATGGCGCCCACGCTGGCGGATGAGATGTTGCCGTACTGGGTGGTGAAGCTGGCGGCGTTCTTGCCCACGAAATCGAGCATCATACGCAGGTCCTTGAGGTCGAGGAGCAGCAGGTCGGCGTCGTCGGCTATCTTGAAGAGGATGTTCAGCACGCCCTCCTGGGTGTCGTTGAGGTCGAGGATCCTCGAGAGCAGCTGGGGACCCATCGCGGACACGGTGGTGCGCATCGGGAAGCCTTTCTCTCCGAAGACGTCATAGAAACGGGTGGGACAGCCCTCGAACTTCGGGTCCTCGATGCCGAACTCGGCGCAGCGCTTCTCGATGAAGCCGGACATCTTGCCGGTCTGGCTGATGCCCGACAGGTCGCCCTTCATATCGGCCATAAAGCAGGGGACTCCTGCCTGGGAGAAAGTTTCTGCAATAACCTGCAGCGAGACTGTCTTGCCGGTTCCTGTCGCACCGGCTATGAGGCCGTGCCTGTTGGCCATCTGGCCGGTGATGTATATCGGGCCGTTAGAACTGTGGGCCACGTAGAGTTTCTTGTCTTGAGAGAACATAAGCTGTGTGTTTGTCTATTGTTACAAAAATAACAAATAAGTAAATTTGTGACAACTCGAAAGACACAAGCTATATGAAGAAAATCCTTTTATCCGTGCTTCTCGTCCTGCTGACGGTTTCCGTATCTGCCCAGCGCAACCAGCGCTCACAGCGCAATCAGCGCGTCCAGGCCCAGCAGACGGCGGACTATCTCACCGACGACAATATTTTCTACTCCCAGAATACCGATGCCTACACCCTCGACCGCTGCGTGCTGGACGTGTATTATCCGACCAAGATGACAAATTGTCCGGTGATAGTGTGGTTCCACGGCGGCGGCCTGACTTCCGGCAACAAATTCATCCCCGAGCAGCTCAAGAACAGCGGATATGTGGTTGTCGCAGCCAATTACCGCCTGATGCCCAGAGTCGAAGTGACCCAGTGCATCGACGATGCAGCGGCCGCAGTGGCTTGGGTTTTCAAGAACATCAGCAAATACAACGGCGACCCCGACAATATCTATGTGAGCGGCCACTCCGCCGGAGGCTATCTCACCAGTATGATCGGACTCGACAAGGCTTATCTGTCGAAATACGGCATAGACGCCGACCGTCTGGCCGCCCTGATTCCCTTCAGCGGACAGGTTATGACACATTATGAATACCGCACCCGCCACGGAGGCAGCGCCCTTCAGCCGACCATAGACGACACGGCTCCCATTGCCCATCTTCGTGCCGACGGACCGCCCTACGTGATAGTTTCAGGCGACCGCAACCTCGAGCTTTACGGCCGCTATGAGGAAAACGCCTATATGTGGAGGATGATGAAACTCATAGGTCACGAGCAGACCTACATCTACGAGCTCGACGGCTACAGCCACGCCGCGATGGCCACGCCTGCCTTCCATATCCTGAAGCAGTACGTAAAAGTACGGCAGTGAACAGTACTGCCCTCGTCTGGTCGTGATTTGTAAAACAGATTCAGACAATTTCCACTTCCATACGGAGGCGGACGCCGAAGGCTGCTTCAACTTTGTCTGTGATGGCAGAGGCCAGCGCGAGGATATCTTCTGCGGTGGCGTGTCCGCGGTTCACCAGGATCAGGGCGTGCCTGTCGTAGACTGCGGCGTCACCCACCGACATTGACTTGCAGCCGCAGCGGTCTATGAGCCATCCGGCGGAGAGTTTCACATCTCCGTCCGGAGCGGGGTAGTGCGGCATATCGGGATATGCAGCCAGCAGGGCCTCGAAGGTCTCGCGGCTGACCACCGGGTTCATAAAGAAGCTGCCGGCACTGCCGATCACTTCCGGGTCGGGCAGCTTTGACTGCCGAGTCGCGATGACGGCGTCGCGCACTTTCTGCAGTGTCGGCTCGCCTTCTATGCGGGCGGCGAGGTTGCCGTAGCTGAGGTTGAAGGACGGCTGCAGAGAAAGCCTGAACACCACCTTGAGCACGAAATACCGCTTGCCGCTTTGCTTGAAGATGCTGGAGCGGTAGGCATAGCCGCACTCATCGGGGAAGAACACCCTGGGCTGGCCTTCGACGGTGTCGTAGACCTCCACCGAGCTGACGAGGCTGCCGGCCTCAGTGCCGTAGGCCCCGATGTTCTGCACGGCGGCAGCTCCCACATCGCCGGGAATCAGGGAGAGGTTCTCGGCGCCGTACCAGCCTTTGTCGACACACAGTTTCACGAAGTCGTCCCAGACCATTCCGGCTCCGACGCGTACGCGCACATAGCCGTGGCCCTCGGAAGCCTCCCAGCCGGCGTCGGTGCAGCGGAAGACGCTGCCTTCTACCACGGGTTTGGAGAACAGCAGGTTGCTGCCTCCGCCTACCGGCAGCCAGGGCTTGGGGGCACGCTGCAGACAGTCTGCGAGCTGCTCAGCCCCGTCGTACTCGAAGTAGTTGGCAGCAAAGGCGTCAAGCCCGAGTGTGTTGGCAATCCTTGTGGCCATTCCGGCTTAGAACATATAGTCCCAGCAGGGGAGCATCACACGCTCGCCTGAAAGGGCGTCGATGGATTTCTTGTCGAGATATTTGCGGTTGATGACGATGCGGAAGAGGTACTCGTCGAACCAGCGGTCGGTGAAAGTGAGGTAGCCGTGGTCGCCCGAAGCTGCACCCCAGCTGTTCTCGAACTGCCATTTGACGGGCACGTCATTGTCGTCGGTGTCGCAGGCCACGATCAGCATAGCGTGCGAAGAGCCGCTCTGGCGGGTCAGGATGCGGGCCTTCTTGTCCATAGCCAGGCTCACGCCCATCAGGCTTTCATAGTCGTATGTGCCGACATCGAGCTTGCCGGCTCCGGAAGCAGTGTTGCTCTGCTTGCCCACGTCGCAGGATGCGTACATCGGCTCGTCGGCCTTGATCGACTTCAGGGCGGCGACCTTGATGACGTCGTTGGGCAGGTTGAGGTAATACCAGTTGATGCCCTCGATGCTGTTGCGGTAGTTTTCTATCTCGTAGACTTTATAGTAAGGCCTGGTGGGGTCGTTCATTATCATTACGTAGGTCTCGGGGTTGTAGTTCTCCGGAATCACGGTCTTGTAGAATTCAGCGGGAGTGGTCTTGACGGTCTGCACTTTGCCGTCCTTGTCCTTGTAGCGCCAGGTGAATTCTGCCGGGGGTTCGCCCAGGCAGAGCGCCAGGATGCGGTAGATGTCCTTGAGGATCTCGACCTTCTCGGCGCGGACGGCATCGATCTTCCTGCCGGCGGCGCACATCTCGCGGAGGGCATATCCGCCTGCGCGCAGGCGCTCGTTGAGGATGCTGACCATCTGGCTGGTGTTGTTGGAGTGTTCGGTCTCAGGCATTATCTCGGCAGGCACTACGCCGTATTTCTCACCGATGTTGTAGAAGAGGTTCCACACACCTCCGTCGCTGACAGGGCTCTTGAAATATGTCACGACTTCGCGGTCGTCGAACGAGCGGTCGGCAGTGGCGATGATGTCCTCCAAAAAGAGGTTGGCCTTCTCGAACATATCCCAGAAATAGCTGAAATTGTGCGAAAAGTCGAAGCTGGAGACATTGTAGCGCTTCATCGCGATGGGGCGCAGCTGGTTCATCGAAGTGAACATCCAGCAGCGGCCGGAACTCATCTGGTCGGTGATGCCCTTCACCGAAGTGGTGTATTTGAAGAAGTTGTCAACAGGCTCTGCCGAATGGTTCAGGGCGAGGGCCTTGATGCTCTTGTTCTGGACGAGGATGTTCTGGAGGGCGGCGGTGGGGCCGTCTTTCACGAAACTTGACTGTATCTGGCTCAGCTCCCTGGGGGAGATGGTCTGGGCGAAGGCGCAGGTGCAGATAAGCAGCGCCGGCAATAACAATATCTTTTTCATAATGGTACAAAGTTAATTAACTTTACGTGTTACTTAAATACTTAAATCAAATGTTCAGCAGAAATATTTACGTCGCACGCAGACAAAGACTGATAAAGAGCGTAAAGGATGGAATCCTGCTTTTCCTGGGCAACAGCGAGGCTCCTTCTAACTACGCTGACAACCAATACATCTTCCGTCAGGACAGCACCTGGCTCTATTATTTCGGCATTGACCAGCCCGATATGGCGGCCGTAATCGACGTGGAAAGCGGCGAGGAGACCATCTTCGGCAACGACGTCGACATCGACGATATAATCTGGATGGGCCCCCAGCCCCTTGTGGCCAGCAGGGCCGAAGAAGTCGGAGTGGCCAGGACAGCCCCGCTGGCTGAGCTTGACAAGGTGGTGAAGGCTGCTCTTGCAAAGGGCCGCAAGGTGCATTTCCTGCCGCCCTACCGCTACCGCAATATGATGCTCCTCAATTCGCTGCTCGGCATTCCCTTCGACCGCCTGAAAGCGGAAGCCAGCGTGGAATTCATCAAGGCCGTCGTGGAGATGCGCCTGGTCAAGGAGCCGTGCGAGATACAGCAGATCGACATCGCCTGCAACCTGGGCTACGCAATGCATATGGCGGCCACCCAGATAATGAAGCCCGGAATGCTCGAGCAGGACATTGTCGGCGTGATGGAGGGTGTCGTCATAAGCGGAGGCTATATGGTCTCGTTCCCTACGATCCTGTCGCAGAACGGCGAGACGCTGCACAACCACTCGCATCATCAGATCCTCACCGAAGGCAGGCTGACAGTCATCGACGCCGGAGCCGAGATAGCGAGTCATTACTGCTCTGACTTCACCCGCACGCTGCCCAGCGGAGGCCGCTTCACCCAGCAGCAGAAAGAAATATACACGATAGTGTCCGAAGCCAACAATCTCGCTCTCGGCCTCGCCCGTCCGGGCATCAGCTACAAGGATGTCCATCTGGCCGCCAGCCGTCTGATGCTCCAGGGCCTCAAGAACCTCGGCCTGGTCAGAGGCGATGTAGACGAAGCCGTGGCAGCCGGAGCCGCCGGGCTGTTTATGCCTCACGGACTGGGCCACAATATGGGCCTTGACGTGCACGATATGGAGAACCTTGGCGAGAACTACGTGGGCTACGACGACACGGTCACCCGCTCAAGCCAGCTGGGCCTCGGGTCGCTGCGTATGGCCCGCGTCCTCAAGCCGGGCAATGTGGTTACCGACGAGCCGGGCATATATTTCATCCCCGCCCTCATCGACAAGTGGAAGGCCGAAGGCACCTGCAAGGATTTCATCGCCTTCGACAAGCTGGAGGCTTACCGCAGCTTCGGCGGCATCCGCATCGAAGACGACCTTCTCATCACTGAGAACGGCGCAAGGCTTCTCGGGTCCAAACGCCTGCCGAGAACAGTTGAAGAAGTTGAAAACGCAATGTCAGAATCATAAAATGAAAAAAGTACTTATCATAGCCTCGATTATGGCAATACTATCCATCACAGCCTGCAAGCCCGCGGGCACAGACGGCGGCGAAATCGTCAAACCTGAAAACATAGCGGCGCAAGGCCACTTCACGGCAGAGATAATGCATCAGCTGGGCAAGGTTTCCGACCCCCAGGTGAGCCCCGACGGCAGCCGCATTCTTTTCGGAGTCACTTACACCAGCATAGAGCAGAACAAAGGCGTCCGTCAGCTGTTCGTGATGGACATCGACGGCGGCGGCCGCACCCAGATAACCCACTCCGGCAAGAGCTGCTCGAACGCCCGCTGGCTGGATGACGACACTATCGTCTACCTCTGCGGCGGCCAGATGTACAAGATGTCGGCCAAGGCAGGCAAGGCTGTCCAGATAAGCGACGTCGAGGGGGGAATGTCCGAGTTCAAGCTGTCCCCCGACTGCAGCAAGGTTATGTACATCAAATCGGTGAAGAACCACACCGCCCCGACCGACGTATATCCCGACCTTGACAAGGCCACCGTGCGCACCATCGACGGCCTGATGTACCGCCACTGGGACCATTTCGTCGAGGAGATTCCGCACACTTTCGTGGCTTCATTCGAGGGCGGCAGGGTCGCTGCCGGCAAGGACATCCTCGAGGGCCAGCCCTTCGAGCTGCCCACCGAGCCTTTCGGAGGCCTCGAGCAGCTGAGCTGGAGCCCCGACGGCAGCAAGATCGTCTACTCGTGCCGCAAGCTGACGGGCATCGACTATGCCTTTTCGACCAATACCGACATCTATCTCTATGACGTGGCCACCGGCGCCTGCGAGAACCTCACCGAAGGTATGCCTGGCTACGACACCGAGCCCGTGTTCAGCCCGGACGGCGACTGCATCGCGTGGTGCAGTATGGAGCGTGCCCGCTACGAGGCCGACAAGGTGCGCCTGTTCGTGATGAACCTCGAAAACCGCAACAAGTTCGAAATCACCGCCGACTTCAAGTACAACGCTTCGATCCCCGTATGGAGTGCCGACCAGAGGTACATCTACTTCGCATCCCTGGTCGAAGGCGTGCAGGAGATATGGCGCTTCGACCTCGAAGCATACAAGATGGAGAGGGTCACCCCCGACCACGAATGGTATGACTTCGACACCCCGACAGTGCTCGCCGACCGCCTGATAACCACCAACCAGTCTATGATGAGGCCTTCCGAGATAATCTCTGTGTCACTGGCCGACGGCAGCTGGAAGCAGCTCACCCACGAGAACGACGACATACTTGCGAAACTCGAGCAGCCCACCTGCGAGGAGCGATGGATCACCACCACCGACGGCAAGAAGATGCTCACCTGGGTGCTCTATCCCGACGGCTTCGACGCGAGCAAGACCTATCCGGCCATCCTCATCTGCCTCGGCGGCCCTCAGGGCACGCTCAGCCAGGGCTGGTCGACCCGCTGGAACTACCGCCTGATGTGTTCGCAGGGCTACATAATGGTTCTCCCCAACCGCCGCGGCACGACAGCCTTCGGACAGGAATGGACCGAACAGATATCAGGAGACTACATCGGCCAGAATATGCAGGACTACCTGCGTGCGGCTGACGTTATGCTCGCGGAGCCTTACGTCGGCAAGATGGCCGCAGTCGGAGCCAGCTACGGCGGCTATTCTGTCTACTACCTGGCAGGCATCCACCAGGGCCGTTTCAGCGCCTTCATAGCCCACGCAGGCATCTTCAACGAGGAGCATATGTATGAAGTCACCGAAGAGATGTGGTTCCCCGACTGGGACAACGGCGGCATCGCCCGTCCCGACGAGGTGCAGGCCGGCGCGCCGTGGAGCGACAACCCTGTGGCCCGCCGCCACTACGCCAACTCCCCGCACACCCTCATCAAGAACTGGGACACCCCGATTATGGTGGTGCACGGCGAGATGGACTACCGCGTGCCGGTGGATCAGGGTATGGCGGCCTTCAACGCAGCCCAGATGATGGGCGTCCCGTCGAAGATGCTGCTCTTCCCCGACGAGAACCACTGGGTGCTCAAACCCCAGAACTCCGTCTACTGGCACCGTCAGTTCTTCGACTGGCTCGACCGCTGGTGCAAGTAGGCAGCTTGCCGCAGTGGCATACTTTTGGTTGATAGCGACATTCAAATAAAAACGATTTGGATATGGTAACTCTTTATCTGCTTCTCGGGCTGGTATATAACGCCCAGAATCCTTCTTGGAACACGACACAGTACGCAGCGCTGTGGTCTAAAGTAGAAAAGGCCCTCGATGCCGGCAAGCCCCAGACTGCCGCCGGCTATCTCTCCGAACTCGAAACTATGACCCGCGAGAAAGGGGACGACCTCGAAAGGCTGGAAGTGATGAAACAGAGATATGAGTGCCTGTCCAGATACAACTGGAAGGATGCGCGCGATTATTATACCCGTTACTCCGCGCTGCAGGATTCCATCTTCCGCGACCTGGACGCCAACATCGAAAAATATTGCAGGCACCCGAGGGTGATAATGCTCATCACCGAGAAGATCGAGCGCACCAAGAGGGAGCAGGACTACAAGTCCGACGCCAACAAGGACGAGGCGGTCTACAAGAAAGTCCGCGAGATGTGCCAGGCGGCCATCAAGGCTTTCCCGAAGAGCAGCTATGCCAAAGAGCTGAAAAGCCTCATCGACGAGATGGATTCCAGAAGGCTCAATTCCAGGGGCAAGGATAAAGGCTATCCCGGAGGGGAGATTACCTACATAGTCAACTCCAAGAATGTAGCCTCCGCCGACTTCAAGGTCTACAAGCTCAGCGGCCGCTATCAGATAGGCGACTACGATAAGTTCATCAAATACGACAGCGGCTCGACCCGCTGCGTGCTGGTAGGAGAGAAGAAGCTGGACGGCTTCGCCAACAAATACAATGTAGGCGAGGAAATCTCCACCACGTGGAAGTTCGACGAAGAGGGCATCTATGTTGTCAAGGTAGTGTCCGGCGAGCAGGCTTCATATCAGTACGTGTATATCAGCCGCGTGGCCGCCGCACTGCGTGAAGTGGGAGAAAAGCACGAGGTATATGCCGCTGATGCGATGACCGGCAAGCCTTATGAAAACATCACGGTGACCAGCTACCGCGAGGGCAGCGGCAAGGGGACGTTCCTCTCTCCTTCAGTCTTTTCAACGAAAGAGTACAGGCAGGACGGCTTCACGCCTCTCGACCAGAGACTCTTCGACTCTCCCGGCTACTATTCGCAGCTGGCCATAGCTGCCGGCGGCGACGACTTCTCGGAGGCGATGGGCATCAGCAGGCCCTACCGCATCCGCAACCACGATTATGTAAGGGTAGACGAAAGGACTTACGTATATACCGACCGCCGGCTCTACAGGCCGACCGACGAAATCCAGTTCAAGGTAGTGGCCTTCAAGTCCGACGGCACCACAGGCTCTGTCATCGAGGGCAAGGAGATGAAAGTGAACCTGCTGGCTCCCGCGCAGCAGGAACCGGTGGCTACGGTGACGGTCGTCACCAATGAGTGGGGCTCGGCCAGCGGCTCTTTCAAGATTCCGGAGGGCAGCCGCAACGGCAGCTACACCATCAGCACGGCCGGCGGCTCGGCCACCGTCAGGGTCGAGGAATATGTTACTCCCGATTTCTTCCTTGAAATGCCCGTGCCCAAGGGTATGTTCACTTTCGACGACGTAATAACCCAGACCGGTACGGTGAAGGGCTATGCGGGCGTCGCAATGGCAGGGGCGAAGATAGAATACACAGTGCACCGCAGGTCGTTCTGGATGAGGTGGACGCCGAGCCTCAGCTGGAAGCTGATTGACGAGGGCAGCGTGACTGCCGACGAGGCCGGCAATTTCAGCATCTCCTTCAAGGCCGAAAGGCCTGAGTTCGACGAGAGGGAGGAAGACCCCAGGGTGGCTTATGTCGTCGAGGTCAAGGTCACCGACCGCAAGGGCGAGACCCACGAGGCTTCGACTGACATCATCGTTGCCGACATCCCTCTCCAGATGAACACGGCCTTTGCCAGCGAGCACACAGTCAATGACAGCGTCATCGCAGTCAACCGCGATGTCGAGAAATATATCCTCATCGAGGGCAGCAACCGCAACGGCGTGCCCCAGAGCGTCGAGGGCAGCTACCGCCTGCTCAGTGACGGAAAAGTGCAGGCGGAAGGCATCTTCACCACCGGCGTGCGCGAGCCGCTCGATTTCAGCACCCTGCCTTCCGGCAGCTACCGCCTGGAATATGAGGTGATGTGGCGCGGCCGCACCATCTCCGGTCACAGGGAAGTAGCCCTGTTCTCGCCCTCTGACAGCAAGGCGCCTGTTCCCAGTATGCTTTTCTTCTATCCCGTCAAGAGCGAGGGCGGCATCGATTTCGTCGTCGCAACGACAGAAGACGACCTCTATCTGGAAGTCGAGCTCTTCGACCGCGAACAGAAACTCTACCGCCTGCCGCTGCACCTGCGCAATGAGGCAAGACACATCAGCCTTCCCTATCTCGACAAGTACAACGACCGCGTCGAGCTGAGCCTTTTCACCTTCCGCGGCTACAAGCAATACCACATCACCCACGAATTCAGCAGGCCGACGGCTCCGACCACTTTCGACCTCAGCATAGAGTCGTTCCGCGACAAGACCGCTCCCGAGACCGAAGAGAGCTTCACTGTGAAGGGCGCTCCCAGCGAGCTGACCGTGTCTATATTCGACATAACCACCGACCGCTACGGCGCTAATGCATTCCGATTCTCTCCCTTCTCAGCCTACACGACCTACAGTCCGTCGATCAGCACTAATATTTCCGACTACGGAATGGTCTACGGCGAAGCCCTTGCCTATGGAAGGATGGCTTCCCGCTCTGCCTTGAACGGTGCGATGATGGATGAGATGGTGATGATGAGCAAGGCCGATATGTCGATCGGACCCCAGGCAGAGATGGAGGAAGCTGCGTACGATACCGCAGATGAAGAAGAAGGCGCAGGTGAAGACGACGCAGATGTTCGCAGCGACTTCGGGGAGACCATAGCCTTCTATCCTCACATAGTCATAGGCCCTGACGGCAGCGCCGAGGTGAAATACACCACCCGGCAGGCCTTCGGCACATACAGAGTGCTGATACGTGCTCACGACAAGGCGCTGCACAGCGGTTCTGCCGAGCGGCAGTTCATAGTCCAGAAGGAACTGATGGTGCAGCCGCAGCTGCCGCTGTTCGCCACCGAGGGTGACGAAATCGTCCTCAAGAGCTCTGTCGCCAATGTAGGCGCCCGCGAGTTGGAAGGCACGGCAAGGATCGTCATCGAAGATGCCGTCACCGGACGCAGGCTCAACCTCGGCACGAAGGACAAGAAGCTGACCCTGGCGGCAGGAGCCCAGACTGAAGTCGCCTGGACGGTGAAGATTCCCGCCGCGCAGAAGATATTCGTGACGATAAGCGTTGATGCCGGCGATGTGTCTGACGGCGAGAAGAACGCCATAGAAATCGTTCCTGAGGTGCAGGAGATCACCGAGACCGCATCGTTCGTGCTCGGAGGCCCGCACGGCCGCAAGTACTACGAGAATCAGCTCCGCAACCGCATCGGCGCCAAGGATGCAGTCATCAGATATGAGGAATACAGCACCCTCGACGCGGTACGCAAGGCTCTCGAGGCCCCCGCGCGTCCCGGCAATATGAATATGATCGATTGGCTGAACGCCCTCTACGTCAACCAGACGAGGAAGAAGATCGGCGAAAGCTGGGATGCGGACCTGACGAAGGACGCTGTCGCCAAGCTGCTTTCGATGCAGCACGCCGACGGCAGTTTCAGCTGGTTCCCTTGTATGTACGGTTCAGACGTGCTGACGATGCTCTACCTCGAAAAGATCCGCCAGCTAGAAAGGATGGGCGTCGGCCCCGAAGGTCTCGATGCCAGCCTCAGCCGCGCGCTCAAGTACCTGGACGGCCGCATAGCAGCCATATCGGATACAAAGAACTGGAGCTATACCTCCCTTATAGATTATTTCGCAATCCGCAGCCTCTATATGGACGTGCCTATGTCGGAGAAGGTGGCCGGCGTCTTCCGCCAGTTCCTCACCAAATCCGAAAAAGACTGGCAGACGCTGCCGATACTGGCCAAGGCAAGGCTTGCCAACACCCTGCTACGCACCGAGGGCACTGCCTACCACTCCAATCCACTGGACGGACGGGTTGAAAAACTCATCGCTTCGCTGGTGGACCACGCGGTTGTAAACAGGACTGTCGGCTGCTACTTCCCGAATGCAGTGATGCCGTTCAGGGGCCTGATGAATTCTGAAATATACGCTCACGCCGAACTGCAGGAGCTGTTCTGGAAGGTCGGTGAGGCTGCGACAGTCAAGGGTCTGCAGCAGTGGCTGCTGCTCCAGAAGCACAACCAGGCCTGGGAGAGCACTATGGCTACCGCCGACGCGGTGTTCGCCCTGCTCAGCCACGATGCCGAAGACCTGAAGCTCGGCGCGGTATATTACACCTACAAGGCCCCGATGAAGGAAGTCAAGGAATTCGGCAATGATATGACGGTCAAGAGGAGCTTCTGGCGTGACGGCCGCGAGCTAGCCGAAGGCGATGTGCTGCACGTCGGCGACAGGGTCGAAGTCAGATATGACATCTGGAACGGCGAGAACCGCTCGTTCGTGCAGGTTCACGCGATGCGTCCTGCCTGCTTCTATCCCGTCGACGAACGCTCATATGGCTCGTCTTACTTCTACAAGGAGCAGACGGCCACTGGCACAGAATACTACTACCAGCTACTGGCTGAGGAAGACACACATCTCGTGGAGTCATTCTACGTGACTCAGGAAGGTGTGTTCGACAAAGGTCTCGTGGAGATCGAGTCGCTGTACGCCCCCGAATACAGAGGCCATACGGCAGGCGGAACTGTCAGGAGTGAGTAGGCGGGTCGTCGATGCGGCGTATCTTCGCTCCCAGGGCTGAAAGCCTTTCTTCGATGTTTTCATAACCGCGGTCGATCTGCTCGACGTTGTGGATGAGGCTCCGGCCTTCTGCGCCCAGCGCTGCGATGAGCAGCGCTATGCCGGCGCGGATATCCGGCGAGGTCATCTCCCGGCCCTTTAGGTTGCGGGTGTGGTTGTGCCCGATGACGACGGCCCTGTGCGGGTCGCAGAGGATTATCTGGGCTCCCATATCGATCAGCTTGTCGACGAAGAACAGTCGGCTCTCGAACATCTTCTGGTGGATTAGCACGCTGCCCTTTGACTGGGTGGCGACGACCAGCATCACGCTGAGCAGGTCGGGAGTCAGGCCCGGCCACGGAGCGTCGGCTATCTTGAGGATGGAGCCGTCGATATAGGTCTCCACCGAGTTCTGCTTCTGGGCGGGGATGTAGATGTCGTCGCCCTTCTGGATGACCTTTATGCCGAGACGGCGGAAGCTGTCGGGTATGATGCCGAGGTTCTTGTATGAGACGTTCTTGATGGTAAGCTCGCTGCGGGTCATTGCAGCCATACCGATGAAGCTGCCGACTTCGATCATATCGGGAAGGATGGTATGGGATGCGCCGTGCAGGGTCTCGACTCCTTCGATGCGGAGGAGGTTGGAGCCTATGCCCTCGATCTTTGCTCCCATTCCGACGAGCAGCCGGCACAGCTGCTGCACGTACGGTTCGCAGGCTGCGTTGTAGAGCACGCTGCTGCCCTTGGCGGTCACAGCCGCCATTATGATGTTGGCCGTGCCTGTGACGGAGGCTTCCGACAGCAGTATGTCTGCCCCCTTGAGTTGTTTGGCGGTGATGACGTAAGTGGCCTTTTCAACGTCGTATACGGCTTTCGCCCCGAGTTTGGCGAATCCTTCGAAATGGGTGTCGAGGTGGCGGCGGCCGATCTTGTCTCCGCCCGGCTTGGCGGCGATGGCGAAGCCTATGCGGCTCAGCAGCGGACCGACCAGCATCATGGAACCTCGCAGGGCGGCGTTGTCCTTGCGGAACTGCTCGCTGCGCAGGAAGTCCATATCGATGTGGTCAGCCTTGAAAGACCATTTCTTCGCGCCGACCTTGGCAGCCTTGCAGCCCATCTCCTGCAGAAGTCTGATGAGATTGCGGACATCTGCGATGTCGGGGACGTTGTCGATGATGATTTCTTCCTTTGTGAGCAGCACCGCGCACAGCACCTGCAGCGCTTCGTTCTTCGCCCCCTGGGGAGTGATCACGCCGTGCAGGGAATGTCCGCCTTCGATTTCAAAAGATGCCATTGTTAATACTGTTGATAAAGATTATCCAAAGATAACTATTTTTGCTCTTATGAAAATCGGTGATGTCGATTTAGGGGACAAACCCCTCCTTCTGGCGCCAATGGAGGACGTCACGGACGTGTCTTTCCGTTATGTCTGCAAGAAGTTCGGCGCCGATATGATGTACACCGAATTCATCTCTTCCGACGGCCTTGTCCGCGACGCTGCGGGCTGTCTGGCCAAGATGCAGGTTTACGATTACGAACGGCCGATAGGTATGCAGGTCTACGGCAACATCCCCGACGCGATGGTGGAGTCCGCAGTGCGAATGGACGAGGCGGGGGCCGATGTGGTGGACATCAACTTCGGCTGCCCGGTGAGCAAGATAGCGCGGCGCGGGGCTGGCAGCGGTATGATGAAGGAGCCTGACAAGATGGTGGAAATCACCCGCAGGATCGTCGAGGCCGTGAAAAGGCCGGTGACGGTAAAGACCCGCCTGGGATGGGACGAGAATTCAAAGATCATAGTGGAGCTGGCGGAGAGGCTGCAGGATGCAGGCATAGCCGCACTGACGATACACGGCCGCACCCGCTGCCAGATGTACAAGGGCGAGGCGGACTGGACGCTGATCGGCGAGGTCAAGAACAATCCCCGGATGCACATCCCCATCATCGGCAATGGCGACATCAAGACTCCGCAGGATGCCGCGGCCGCTTTCGACCGTTACGGTGTGGACGGGATAATGATAGGCCGCGCTAGCTTCGGCCATCCGTGGATCTTCAGGGAGATAAGGCACTATCTCGAAACGGGGGAAGAGCTGCCGCCGATGTCCGTGGCTGACCGTGTGGCCCTGGCCAAGGACCACCTGGCCAAATCCGTCGAGGTGAAGGGAGAACGCACCGGCGTGCTGGAGATGCGCCGCCATCTGAGCTGCTATTTCAAGTCGCTCGACAATTTCAAGGAGACGAGGCTGAAGCTGGTGACGACTATGGATATAGATGAGATCAATTCTATTTTAGACTACATACAAGAACGCTGGGGATAATGTCATCTTTCGTTAACAAAGTTCTTCTTTTTCCATACTACGCCCTGCTGGCGGCGCGCAACCGCGCCTACGACAAAGGCCGTCGCAAGACGGCGGACTACCGCAGCTACGGCGACAGGGTCATATCGATCGGAAACATAGCGATGGGAGGCACGGGCAAGACTCCGCACGTGGAGATGTTCATCCGCCATTTCCTCGCCGAGGGCAAGACCGTGGCCGTGATTTCGAGAGGCTACAAGCGCAAGACCAAAGAACAGATAGAAGTGCAGGTCGATTCCTCTCCCCTGGAGGTCGGCGACGAGCCGCTGCAGATCAAGCGCAAGTTCCCCCAGGTGCGCGTATTCGTCGACAAGAAGAGGGAAGTCCCCACCGAGCAGCTCATCAACCCTCCGCTGGGTCAGCCGGTCGATTATGTCATCCTCGACGACGCCCACCAGTACCGCAGGCTCATCCCCGGCCGTTCGATCGTACTGATCGATTACAGCAGGCCGGTCTTCAAGGACAGCCTCTTCCCCTTCGGAAGGCTGCGCGACCTGCCGACGCAGATCAAGAGGGCGGATACCATAATAATAACGCGCAGCCCAGCGTGGCTCGACGAGTGGCAGAAGGAGAAGATACGCACAGCCAACCGCATAAACCTCAGCCAGAGACTTTTCTTCACGACTGTGGACTACCTCAAGCCCGTTCAGGTGTTCGAGGGGGCCGACGGCCGATTCATCTACAGCCAGGAAGCCATCCTGTTTACGGGCATAGCGGACCCGATCGAGCTCCACAATTACCTCACGACCAAATATGCCGAAATATACGAGGTCAAGTATCCCGACCATCATCTATATACTAAAGGTGACCTCAAGGCTCTGGCGCGTCTGGCCAGAAAGCACCCAGCCGCCGTGCTCCTCACTACCGAGAAGGATGCACAACGGCTGAGACTTGTCGAAAACGCCTGCAAGGCTGTCAGCACCCGGCTGTTCTATGTTCCCATAGAGACCAGGCTGATAGAGGGTGAGAGCGACCTACTTCTCTACAAAAGTCACAATTGAGTGAGCCGGAATCTTGAAGGTCAGCGATGACCCGTCGACGCTGAAGGCGCTGAATGACTTGGTTCCCACCTTGTCGGGGACGTCGAAGGAGTTGTAATCCTTGATGTCAGGGCTTGTCAGTATCTCTGCGGTGAAGGCTTTTCCGCTGCCGCCGAGGTTGACGGTCACGTCCACGTCATTGTCAAGGTTGACGTTGGTGACTGAGATGCTCAGCTTGCCTGCGTCGGAGATTGAAGTAGTAGAACTGATCGAGTGTACGTCGGCCAGTTTGCCGTCGGCGCTCTGGAGCAGGTCTGATTTCACGTCGGCCGGCACATATTTGTTCCTGCGGTGGGTGTTGTACATCTTGTAGACGAAATAGGTGGGAGTCTTGACCATCTTGTCGTCGCGGGTGAGGAGCATCGCCTGCAGCACATTGACCATCTGGGCGATGTTGGTCATATTGATGCGTTGGGTGTATTTGTGGAAGATGTCGAAAGAGGTGGAAGCCACGATGGCGTCGCGCATCGTGTTCTGCTGGAAGAGGTGGCCCGGGTTGGTGCCTTCCTCAACGTCCCACCAGGTGCCCCACTCGTCGATGAGCAGCTTGACGTGGCCTTCAGGGTCGTATTTGTCCATTATGGCGATGTGCTTCTGGATTACAGGCTCGATGCCCATTGACTTGGCGACGGTCCAGTAGTAGAAATCAGAGTCGAAATCGGTGGCGGAGCCGTGGCTGGGCTTGCTGAAGTCTGTTGAGTAGTAGTGCACGCCGACGCCGTTCATCTGCTGGCCGATGCCGGACATCAGGACTTCGGTCCAGTTATAGTCGTAGTCGGAAGCGCCGCTGGCAATCTTGAAGAGGTGGTTTCCGCCGTAGTCGCGGCAATACTCGGCATAGCGGCGGTATTCGCCGGCATAGTATTCCGGAGTCATCTGGCCGCCGCAGCCCCAGCTTTCGTTGCCGACGCCGAGATATTTCACCTTCCAGGGCTCCTTGCGGCCGTTCTTGGCGCGCAGGTCAGCCCACTTGCCTCCGTCAGCGGTCATATAGAGCACCCAGTTTGCAAGCTCCTGCACGCTGCCGCTGCCGACGTTGCCGCTGATATAGGGTTCACATCCCAGCATCTCGCACAGGTTCAGGAATTCGTGGGTACCGAAGCTGTTGTTCTCCACGGTGCCTCCCCAGGAAGAGTTGACCATCGTGGGACGGTTGTCGCCGATGCCGTCTTCCCAGTGGTAATAGTCGGCGAAGCAGCCGCCCGGCCAGCGGATTACCGGCACTTTAAGCTCGCGCAGAGCTTCCAGCACGTCGTTGCGGTAGCCGTCGGTGTTGGGGATGGATGAGTTCTTGCCCACCCAGATGCCGCCGTATATGCCGCTTCCCAGATGTTCGGCGAACTGTCCGTACAACTCGTCGGGGATGACGTTAGCCGCCTGGTCGGGATGGATGGTAATGGTCGCGGTGTTGGTGATTGCCTCTCCGGCCTGGTTGCCCGAGCAAGAGACAAGGACGGCTGCACACAAGGCAGCGAGAGATGCTAAGAATAGTTTTTTCATAGTCTGTTGAGGTTTACAGTCGGTAAATTTAGGAAAAAACAGCGATAACGAGAAAACGATATAAACATAAGTATATAATTTGTTTGTTATGAGAAAATGTCTATCTTTGCAGCCCCCAAAAAAGTGGGGAATCGCAACATTTAAGTATTAACTATTTAACAATCAAGACTGTGGACACACTTAGCTACAAAACACTGTCGGTCAACAAAGAGAACTCCTCTAAAGAGTGGGTTGTCATCGATGCTACCGATCTCGTCCTCGGCCGTCTTGCTAGCAGGGTAGCGATTTTGCTCCGTGGCAAAAACAAACCCAACTTCACTCCGAACGCTGACTGTGGTGACAACGTCATCATCCTCAACGCAGACAAAGTCCGTCTGACCGGAAAGAAGCTCACTGACAAGCAATACGTCCGCCACACCGGTTATCCGGGAGGTCAGCGTTTCACAACGCCCAAGGATTTGTTCGCACGCAAGCCGTTGGCCGTTCTCGAGCACGCCATCAAAGGTATGCTTCCCAAGACACGTCTGGGTGAGAAACAGTTCCACAACCTGTACCTTTACACAGGCAACGAACATCCTCACGCAGCTCAAAACCCTAGAACTATTACATTAAACGAAATCTAAACAGAGCATGGAAGTAATCAACGCCCTTGGAAGACGTAAATCAGCAGTTGCTCGCGTTTATGTAAACACTGGAAAAGGCAACATCACGATCAACGACCGTCCCCTCGAAGAGTACTTCAGGGAGGACACTCTCCGTTACATCGTGCAGCAGCCTCTGGAACTCACAGGTACCCTTTCTTCATTCGACATCAAGGTTACCCTTGACGGCGGTGGAATCAAAGGTCAGGCTGAAGCTCTCCGCCTTGCAATCGCCCGCGCGCTTTGCAAGATCGACAAGGAAGCTTATCGCCCTATTCTCAAATCAAACGGCTTCCTCACCCGTGACAGCCGCGAGGTCGAGAGAAAGAAACCTGGTCAGCCCGGTGCTCGCAGACGCTTCCAATTCAGCAAACGTTAACATTTATTACGATTTACGACTCATTGCACAGGTGGTTTACAGTAAAATGATCGGACCCGCTTTTAGCTACCAATCGTTTGACCATCTGCGGAAAATCTGAAAGACCGGGCAGACCCGCTACTTTCAGGATTGACAAAAAGAGAATCCTTCGCACGAAGGATCACAGAAACAAACAAAAACAAACCAAAATGTCTAGAACAAATTTCCAAGACTTACTCGATGCAGGTGTTCACTTCGGACATATGAAGAGAAAATGGAATCCTAAAATGGCTCCCTATATCTATATGGAGAAGAACGGGATTCACATCATTGACCTGCATAAGACTGTTGTCAAAATAGATGAAGCTGCAGCAGTTATGAAACAGCTTGCCCTCGCAGGCCGCAAGATACTGTTCGTAGCCACCAAGAAACAAGCCAAAGAAATTGTCGCCGCCCAGGCACAGGCAGTCAATATGCCGTATGTAACAGAGCGTTGGGCTGGTGGCATGCTCACCAACTTCCCGACCATCCGCAAGGCTGTCAAGAAGATGAATACCATCGACAAGATGATCAGCGACGGTACCTTCGAGACCCTTGCCAAGAGGGAACGCCTCCAGATCACCCGTCAGAGGGCCAAACTCGAGAAGAACCTCGGTTCTATCGCCGACCTCAACCGCCTCCCTTCAGCACTCTTCGTAGTTGACGTACAGAAAGAGATCAACGCTGTCAAGGAAGCCAACCGCCTCAACATTCCCGTAATCGCTATGGTTGATACTTGTTGCGATCCTACCAACATTGATTATGTGATTCCGGCAAATGATGATGCTGCAAAGTCTATCGCCCTTGTTACAGAAGTTCTCTGCAAGGCCGTAGCTGAAGGTCTGGAAGAGCGCAAACTCGAGAAAGACAAAGCTCAGGACGAAGCCGGTGACGAAGCTGAAGCAGCTCCCGCTCCTGCAAGAAGGGTACGCACCCGCAGGTCAGCTCCGAAGGCTGAGGCCAAAGCCGAAGAAGTTAAACAGGAAGAGAGCGCTCCCGCTGAAGCTGCTCCTGCCAATGAATAATCCTTAAAACTTATTGACATGGAAATCAAAGCAGCAGATGTCGCTAAATTGCGCAAAATGACAGGTGCAGGTATGATGGATTGCAAGAATGCACTTGTAGAGGCTGAAGGTGACTTCAACCGTGCCCAGGAAATCATCCGTGAAAAAGGCAAGCTCGTAGCAGCAAAACGTGCTGACCGCGAGACTACCGAAGGTGCCGTAGTTGCCCGCATCAACGGCAACAAGGCTATCCTCGTAAGCCTTGGTTGCGAGACTGACTTCGTTGCAGCCAATGCAGAGTTCAAAGCTCTTGCAGAGGATATCGCAGACGCAGCTATCGCAGCTTTCCCGGCTGACAAAGAAGGCCTTATGGCAACTAAGATGGCTGACGGCCGCACAGTTGAAGAAGCTATTACCGAACAGACCGGTAAGAGCGGTGAGAAGCACGTGATTGCTTACTATGCTACTCTCGAGGCTCCCTGCATCGGTTCATACATCCACTTCACTCACAAGGACGGCGCCCTCGTTGGTTTCAACAAGGAAGTTCCCGGCGACCTCGGCAAACACATCGCAATGCAGGTTACTTCAATGAAACCCGTTGCTGTCAACGCTGAAAGCGTTCCCGCCGAAATCGTTAAGCAGGAACTCGAAGTTGCCACCGAGAAGACCAAAGAGGAGCAGATCCAGAAGGCCGTTGACGCAGCTCTCAAGAAAGCCGGTATCAACCCCGCCCACTGCGACAGCGAGGACCACATCGAGTCCAATACTGCCAAAGGTTGGCTCACTCCCGAGCAGGCAGCTCAGGCCCGCGAGATCATCAAGACCGTCTCAGCTGAGAAGGCCGCCAATCTTCCCGCAGCTATGATCGAGAACATTGCGAAAGGTCGTCTGGCCAAGTTCTTCAAGGAGCAGACTCTCGAAGAGCAGGAGTTCGTGATGGAAGGCAAGATCGCTGTCAAGGATTACATCGCAAGCATCGACAAAGACGCCAAGGTAACGGCTTTCCGCCGCTTCTCTCTCAGCGACTAAGTCGTCAGGTATAAAATTGAAAGAAGGTGTCCGTGAGGGCACCTTTTTTTTGTTACATTTGTGGGAGTGATAATTACACAATTCTAACAACTGATACAATGAAGAAAATATTATTGACAATCGCTGCGGCTCTCGTGTCTCTTTCGTTCGCCGCAAATGCCCAGGAGCTCTCGAGTGCTCCCGGCCCTGTGGATTCACCCCAGATCAATCCCGACGGCACCGTCACTTTCCGCTTCCAGGACAGGAAGGCTGTGAAAGTGCAGGTTACCGGCGACTTCCTGCCCCCTCAAAGGGTAGGCAGACAGGAAGTGCAGGGCGTCGCCGATATGAAAGAAGGCGAGAACGGAGTGTGGGAATACACCACCGACAAACTGGCTCCTGAATTCTACGGATACAAGTTCATCGTTGACGGAGTGACCATTCCCGACCCGGCCAACCTCGTAGTCTGCAGGGACGGTTCCACTCTCACGTCAAAATTCCTTATCCCCGGCGAAAGGGCAGACCTCTATGCCATCCACGACGTTCCTCACGGCACAGTGGCCCACGTGTGGTATCCTTCTCCGGTGGCAGGTTTCAACCGCCGTATGGCAGTCTATACTCCCGCCGGTTACGAGACCAGCCCCAAGACCAGATATCCGGTGGTCTATATCCTCCACGGCATCGGCGGTGACGAGGACTCCTGGCTCACCCACGGCCGTGCAGCCCAGATCCTCGACAACCTCATCGCTTCCGGCAAGGCCAAACCGATGATCGCTGTCTTCACCAACGGCAACATCTCACAGCAGGCTGCCGTACACCAGACCGGCAACGGCTATATCCATCAGTCAACAATGCTTCCCAAGACTATGGAGGGCACTTTCGAGACTTCCTTCAACGAGGTAGTCAATTTCATCGACAAGAACTACCGCACCATCGCAAAGAAGCAGTCAAGGGCTATCTGCGGCCTGTCGATGGGCGGCCACCACAGCCTCTATATCTCTGCCAACAATCCCGATGAGTTCGGATATGTCGGCCTGTTCTCCGCAGCTGTAGGAGTCGCCAACGCATCAGTCTCTCCGATGTACCAGGACAGGGAAGCCAAACTTGCCAGGCAGTTCGCCGGCAAGCCGCTGTATTTCATCGCCTGCGGCAATTCCGACTTCCTCTTCCAGGCCAACAAGGACTTTATGGCCGAACTCGACAAAGCCGGCTATCCCTACAAATTTATGGAGACCGACGGCGGCCACATCTGGAAGAACTGGCGCATCTACCTCACAGAGTATCTCCCGATGATATTCAAGTAGCGGCTATTCCACGCAGGCAAGTGTCGCTGCTGACAGACGGAAGTCCGACGGAAGGACTGAAGCTGCGGCGGCGATGGTGCTGCCGGTGGTCAGTACGTCATCAACAATAAGAATTCGGAAGGACCCTGCTGCGCGAAGACGTTGCAGGGCCTTTTCATTCAGGGAGAAGGCTCCGGCCATATTGCTGCGGCGGTCTGCCGCCCGGGTCTGGGTGCGGGTGAAACGGCGCCGGCGGATGAGCTTCGGCTCGAAGGCGGCTCCGAGGGCTGCGGCAAGTTCCCGACCGATGACATCGCTCTGGTTGAAGCCGCGGCGGAATTTCTTCAGCGGGTGCAGCGGCACGGGCACTACCGCGTCTATGTCAGCGAAGCGTCCCGCTTCCACCATCTTCCCGGCCAGCATCCCGGCCATGCGACGGCCGAGGCTGATGTCCCCGCCATACTTGAACTCGTAGATAAGGCGGCTGTAGGCGCTGTCGCGGCGGTAGAAGAACAGGCTGCAGGCCTGCTCTACGTGGGCTCCGGCCAGCCGCTGCTCCGCCGGATTGCCCTCCCAGCCCCAGAAGTAGGTAAAAGGGATGTCGTCCGCGCACGATGCACAGATATGCCTGGTCCCGATATCCAGCTTGGACCCGCATACAAGGCACATTCGCGGAAAAAAAAGGTCGCCCAGGGAGGCGACGCAGAGTCTGAAGATATGTCTTACCCCGCTGCCCATCACTTTCGTTTTCTCAAAGATACTTATTATCTTTGATAAATTATGTGTAATCTGCTATGATAGATTTCGTCAACATAACATTCATAGACGTCCTCGACATCCTGCTGGTGGCGCTCCTGATTTACGAGTTCTACAGGCTCATCAGAGGCACTTCGGCGATGTCCATTTTCATAGGCATCATCTTCCTCTACGTAGTGTGGATAGTGGTCAAGGCCCTCAATATGAGGCTGCTTTCGACCATCCTGGGACAGGTGCTGGGAGTGGGCGTCATAGCGATGATCGTCATATTCCAGCAGGAAATCCGCCAGTTCCTGCTGCATTTCGGCAACCGCTATTTCGCAGGCCGCAACAAGCTTAAGAACCGCCGCAGGGCGTGGTTCCGCAATGAAGTGGCCATCAGTCAGGAAGCCCTCGAGGAGATTACGGCCGCCTGCCAGTACTTGTCCGAAACCCGTACTGGCGCCCTGATCGTCTTCAGGCACAAATCCTCGCTCGACAATTTCATCGAGACCGGTGACCGTATCGACGCGGCAGTGCACCGCCGCCTCATCGAGAACCTCTTCTTCAAGAATTCGCCCCTTCACGACGGAGCCCTCATAATGACCCAGAACAGGATCGTGGCAGCCCGCTGCATCCTGCCCCTCACTGACCGCGCAGACATCAACCCGAGCTACGGAATGCGCCACCGCGCCGCCATCGGCATTTCTGAAGTGACCGATGCCGAAGTGGTCGTGGTGTCCGAAGAGACCGGCGTAATATCATACGTGGCAGACGGCCAGATAACTCCTATGCAGAGCATAGCCGAGCTGAGGCTGAAGCTTGAAAATTCATACAGCAAATGATAAGCGAACAGAAGATAGGTTTCGACAAGGTCCGCAGCCAGGTGCGCTCCAAATGTCTGTCGAAATACGCACTTGCCCGCGTCGACGGCGAGCAGTATTGCGCCGACAGGCAGCAGATACTGCACCGCCTGCAGCTCACCGACGAGATGAGGCTTATCTGTATGTTCGAAGATACCTTCCCCTCAGAAGGCTTCACGGACTCCCGGGAGCTGCTGCTGCCGCTGACATCGGAAAGCACTTCCATCTCCCTGCCGTCCCTCGTGATACTTCGCACTACCCTCGACACCGTTCGTAAGGTGGTGACATTCTTCGACCGCAGCAAGGACGGAGTCTACCCCAATCTCAAGGAGATGTCGCGCTCGGTGGCATATTTCCCCGAAGTGGGCCGCCGCATCGACTCGATAATCGACCGCTTCGGCAATGTGAGGGACAACGCCTCCGACACGCTGGCCAGCATCCGCCGGCTCATCAGGGAGAAGGAGAAAGCGGTCTCGAAGGTCACTGCCGCAATCCTCAAAAAGGCCCAGGGCGACGGATATGTAGAGGAAGACGCGGGCGTGGCGATGAGGGACGGCAAGGCGCTGATCCCGGTGGCTGCGGCAAACAAGCACCGTATCCCCGGCATAGTCTACGACCAGAGCGCCAGCGGCAAGACGGTCTTCATCGAGCCGATAGAGATAGTGGAGATGAACAACCGTCTCTACGAGCTGCATCAGGACGAGCAGGCCGAAATCGCCCGCATCCTCGCCCAGTTCACCGACTTCTTGCGTCCCTACCTGCCGGAGCTCCTGCAGGCCGCCGAATTCCTCGGCGAGATTGACTTCATCCGCGCCAAGGCCCTTGTGGCCCTCGATATGATAGCCGGAATGCCGGTCATTTCGGAAGACGGAGAAGTATGGCTGCGCAAGGCCCGCCATCCGCTGCTCGAGAAGGCTCTGGCCCGCGAAGGCAAAAAGATAGTGCCGCTCAACCTCCATCTCGACCGAAGCAAACGCATCCTGGTTATCTCCGGCCCGAACGCCGGCGGCAAATCGGTCTGCCTCAAGACCGTCGGCCTGCTGCAGTATATGTTCCAGTGGGGTCTGCTCGTCCCTACGTCGGAAGTGTCTGAATTCGTGATATTCGACGATATGTTTATCGACATCGGCGACGATCAGTCGCTGGAGAACGACCTTTCAACCTACAGTTCCCACCTTCAGAATCTCAAGGAGATAGTGCTCCGCTCCGGCAAAAAGTCGCTGGTGCTGATCGACGAGTTCGGCAGCGGCACCGAGCCGGCCGCCGGAGGTGCCATCGCCGAGGCTGTGCTGGCGCAGATAGAGGAGAACGGAGCCTACGGTGTCATCACGACCCACTATACCAATCTGAAACTTTATGCTGAGAACAGCCGTGGCTGCGCCAACGGTGCAATGATGTTCGATGTGGAAAACATACAGCCGCTCTTCCAGCTGGAGCAGGGCCTGCCCGGCAATTCTTTCGCCTTCGAACTGGCCCGCAAGATCGGCTTCCCCGAATTCATCGTCAAGAGCGCCCAGGAGAAGGCAGGAAGCGACTTCGTAGATATGGAACGCCAGCTGCGCAAGATCGCCCGCAACCGCAAGGCGCTGGACGAGAAGCTCACCAAGGTCCGCTCAGCCGACAAGACCCTCGAAGGCCTGACCGACCGCTACCAGAAAGAGCTGGCCGAGATCAAGGCTCTCAAGAAGAGCATCCTCGACGAGGCGCGCGCCGAAGCCAAGGAGATAGTGAAGGAGGCCAACAAGCAGGTGGAACGCACTGTGCGTGAAATCCGCGAGAGCCAGGCCGAGAAAGAAAAGACAAAAGCCGCCCGCGCCGAGCTGTCGCAGTACGCAGCCAAGCTGGAGGAGGAGAACGTTTCGAAGAGCGACAAGGCCATCGAGAAGAAGATGGAGCAGATTGCCGCCCGCAAGGAACGCGAGCGCAAACGCAAGGAGGCCCGAGCCCGCAGGCAGGGCATCCAGGAGGCTGCGGAGGCGGAAAAGCAGGCCAAGGCTGCCGCCGAAGAAGCTGCCCGTCCGCTGGCTGTCGGCGACAAGGTTAAGGTCATCGGCAGCGACCTCATCGGCGAGGTCACCAAGCTCACCGCCCGCAAGGTGTCGGTTTCAATAGGATCTATCACATCCACTATGGCCCGCGAGAGGGTGCAGAGGATTTCTGCGACGGAATACAAGACCGCAATGAAGACCAATGCCGCCGGAGCAGGCCACGCGACATATTCGTCAGACGTCTACAGCAACGACTCTGTGAACCAGCGCAGGCTCAACTTCACCCCCTCGATCGACGTGCGGGGCGAGAGAGTCAACGACGCCATCGACAAGGTGCTGCATTTTATGGACGACGCCTTGATGGTGGGCGTAGGGCAGGTGACCATCCTCCACGGCAAGGGCAACGGCGTCCTGCGTGAAGAAATCCGCAAATATCTCAAGACCATCGGCGGCGTAGAGTCCTTCGGTGACGCGCCCCTCGACCAGGGCGGCGCCGGCATCACGGTCGTCAAGCTCCTCTAACTGCAAAAACAGGTGAGTCGCATCCTCCAGACGTTGGGTTTGGTGAGGATGGGCCACTGGGCGATTTCTTTCCAGAATCCAGACTTAACAACAGCTCGCTGCACAAGCTTATCTGTCAAGAACAATCTTGATGATATTATCGAAAATGCCATCGAATTCTTGAATGACAACCTCACATTCTTTCCCTTCGAACAATGCTTTTATGCATTTCATTTCTGCCCATAACCCTTGGACATTGTCATTATCCCAATAAACCACTAATTCGTGAATGGTATTGTCATTGAAAATTGTAGGGCAGAATATCCTATACTTGACATATTCTTGCATAGGGTTTTCAACGACTGAATCGTAGTTGTCATCGGCATATTGGTATCTGAAATAATTGAAAACATTTGACAGATAATATGTATCTTGTTGATAATCGCTGATCCAGAAATACGATCCTGAACCGTCACGTATAGGCTGTGGACTATGATAACGCTTAAAATCGGCAGTCGGTTTTGAAAGGGTAATCTCCAGTGAATACTTATCAGGATTGATTTCCCCCTCCCAATTATTACCCCGCGAGTTTTTAATATATCGTTCTGCAGCTAACGGAGCAACCAGATCATTTCCCTCCTTATCAATGAAACTAACAGAAATAGAATAATCGTATCCCCCTTTATCAAACAGATTATCTTTCGCTGTGAATTCTGGTTCAGTCTCCATCTTTGAATTACAAGCAACTATGCTTACACACAACACGCATAGCAGCACCAAAGCATTCATCGTTTTCATCTTCTTCATAGGCTTATAAAGATTAAGGGACAGAAACATAAATATTAGTTCTTAAGTACTGGGGATTCCCCTCTTCGTACTCTACATCATTAGATGCAAACCAGCCATTATATGTTGCATTTGGATCAGTATTACGTCCAGCTCCCCAATTCATATAAAAATAATGATAGAAGATACTGCCTCCTTCAATACCTGGGGTATTATAAGAATACATTCCTTGCGTATATGTTCCAGAACTATTTAGTTGATGCTCTGTATAAAATTCAATAGCATCGTAAATAATTTCGTGTACTCCCTCACATACCCAGAAATGGCCGTCGTCATTGGTATTAGTAGTTTCCGCCCCAAACATTATAACAGGTCTACGGTTGACATACAACGAATTCCTTACTGTCCAAGTGTTATGACTCGAGCTAGAAGCATAATACCCTAAAGAGTCCAAACCATTCACAATATTAGCCACATTTGTAGCAGATGTACTATCGGGTCTATAATTCATCTGAAATTTTTGGCCTAACATCCTCATTAAGTGAGATTGCCTTTGTGTTGTATCGTAAGTATGGTTCTTTGGTATTTTATCCCAACCGAAGGTATCATTTTTCCAAGTCATACTCATAGGATACTTATAATAAAACATAACTTGACCAGCGGCAACTGCTCCGCACCCGGCTACTTTATATGGACACAATCTACCAAAGGCTTTCCTCTGAAACCATTCCGTTCCAATAAGGGGATTTACTATATGATGTACAGGATTCCGATATCCTATGACTGTCTCATTCAGGGCAGAATGATTCTGTGTGGCATAATAGCAAATGTTTGCATATTCATTAGATAAACCTAAATCATCAAACAGGTCTTCAACGAAACTTAAAGGGAGGAAAGTCCAGCCTTCGCTGCCATATTGTGCCTGCAATCTTTCTATCTCTGCCCAACAGGAGTCCTCTCCTGCACTGCGGGTCTGCGGACGGCGGGCAGCAAGTAGTTCTTGTGCCGGATCGACGAAAGTACCATCATATCTCTCCCAGAGATTCTGCATCTGTGCCTTTGTTTCATTGTCAAGCGAGCCGCTGTTCTTGATACTGACTTTTGTCTCATCGAGCCATACGTCTACCGGGCCCATATCGTCCTGAAGTTCAAATGAGCCTTTGTCAGAATAGGCAAGGATTGGATAATAGTTCCTTGTTGAACCGACGATGACAAAACCACCATCTTCATAGTTGAAAATGTACATAAGATCCTGGCCATCTTCCCTAACAGCAGCAGAGGAACTAACCCTCTTTGATGTTGAACTCTTTGTGGCAACGCCACGATTACCGGCTTCGGAGCGCATGAACCTGTCTGCGATTCCCTGAGCCTCGTTCTGGGTAACATTGATACTGGGCGCCTTGCTTGCTATTTGCTGATCTATGGCAGATGCTGCGTCAAAGCCGACATTGTCGATTTCGTTGCAAGAAAATAGCAGAGTTGCTGCAAGAGACAATATTACTATAAACGAATAATGTTTCATGGATTATGGCTTTTTTATTGGTTAATAGTTATTGTTGCATTATCACAACACGAATTCGCCGTAATATGATTGTCCAGAAGGAAGGACTATATCCAACCTGTACAAACCAGAGTTACCACTTATAGGGATAATGATTGAGCCAATGGATGTGTCGAATACTGTCTCATAATCATCGCCTGCAGTGGAAGAGAGTGTAATCTCTACGCTTCCTATATTGCTAGTGCAACCGAGGACTACATAATTGTCCCAGACCTGGGCGTGGAAAGGGACCTGTTCCGGAGAACGAGTGTCATTAGGACTTGGATTTACAATAATGGGAGTAGGTGTCTGGCCATATGCTATAGCTGATACACTCATATTAATTAGAAAAACAGAAGTAATAAAAAGCAGTCGGAAGATTGTTTTCATATTATAAATGGTTTTGATTTTATTACAAAGTTAGGCCGTATTGTAGCAAGGTAGCTCAACATCAATCTTACAAAAAAAACGGTTAGGCATTGTGCAGCGTTCTGATTTTCAGTGCTTTGAAAAGGTGGGACGAAATAAAAGACTTACATAGGACAGAAAGTGGTGATGATTCTGTTGTATTTGAGATATTTTACATATCTCATATATGACATGTCCGAAGCTATTTCTTGCCCTTTTTTTTAAATTTGATTATGAAACATTTTTATTGGTTTGTTCTTGTCTTATTTCTTGCTGCATGTAGTGAGGCGGCCATCCAGAACAAGTTGGATGAAATTGACACCTATGTCGACAGTGACCCGCAGTCGGCGCTCGCGGCTATCAACGAGCTGGATATGAGCTATGTCAAAACGGAGAAAGTAAAAGCGCATTATTCTTTGCTTCACAGCAAGGCTATCGACAAGTGCTACATAGACACTACAGATGTCTCTGTGATTATGGACGCTGTGAATTACTATTCAAAGCATGGCAATCCCGACCAGAAGATGCAGACTTATTACTATCTGGGACGAATCCACGGCAATGCTGGAAGATACACAGAATCCATCCTTGCACTTACTAATGCTTTGGAGGCAGGAGAGGCTTCTTATGATGTGAAATATAAAGGACGGGTCTATATAGCGATGGCCGATGCCCACATATATAATTACAATATCATTGAAGAAGAGCGTTGTGTTGATAAAGCCTTGACGTATTTTCAAGAGTCGGGCGATTCTTTGCTTATTACGGGTGCTATCTTACGGAAGGCAAATAGTTGTATGGATCTCAAGAAATATGAGCTGTCTGATTCTTTGTATCGATATTTATTGGACATTCCTAATCTAAGAACTTCTTTAAGATCTAAATCTATAGTCAAATATGCTTATCTTCTAGCTGTAATCGACGATTCTGATTATCAAAGAACTTATCAATTGTTTCAGGATGCTATATCTTCCGGAGCAGATTTTTCAAAGAAGGATGTGGCTGCTTATGCTTATATCCTTTGGTGCAAGGGGGACACGGTTGGTTCAGAGAAAGTGTTTAGCGATCTTGAACGAAGAGATTCATCGGTAGTCGGTGTAACATCCTGGTGGAAAAGCAGAATAAAGAAAAAAGAAGGCTTATTCAAAGAGGCGTATGAATACCTTGATGATGCAATGACGTATGCCTCAGAAGTGGAAGACAATGCTCTCCAACAGTCTCTTTCTATCGCACAGCGGGATTATTATTCTGCCATTGCGGCCCAACAAAAGACACTGGCTGACAATCGTAAGAAGATATCTATCCTGATAGCTGTGGCCGCCATCGCCATCATACTTCTGATCCTCGGCATAATACTTAATGTTATCAGACGGATTAAGGAACGGGAGTTCAACGCCCTGACGGACCTCGAATATCTGAAAGACCATCTGATGGATGTACAGCAATCCTCTGCCGAGAAAGACGCCAGGATTGAATCTCTCCAGGCGAAGTTCCAGGAAGTTTTCCGGGAGCACTTCAGGTATATAGCCCAACTCTATGAAACCTACGAAATAAATCGCACCCGTGGATACAGCGGCATTTCGACATATAAGCATATACAGGATGTCTTCAAAGCGATCAAGGGAGAAGAGGAGACAGCTCACATATTCGAGAAAACCATCGACAAGGATATGGATGGGCTTATTACCCGTTTCCGTGCAGATTATCCCTATTTAAAGGAGATAGACTATCTGCTGTTCTGCTATTACGTGGCCGGATATGATACAAAGACCATCTCGATAATCCTTACCGAGAAGACTCCAAATTCCCTGGACGCAAAGAAAAGCCGCCTCAAGAAAATGATTATGGAATCCGACGCAAAAGACAAGGAGGAATACCTCAAATACTTCTGACGGCGACGCGTCCCTCGACCAGGGTGGCGCCGGCATCACGGTCGTCAAGCTCCAGTAGCAAGTCTTATCTTAAAGTACCGATATATTATCCACTGATTCGTGGAAATTATTAAACATATTGTTATATTTGCAATATAAACTATGGATAGTATGTGATAAGCATAACCAGCAAAAGAAGCCGAGATGGGGTACGATGGAGCGACATATGAGGAGGTTCGGCAATTTCTGGATCAGATGAAAAGCTGGTTATCGTTGCTTGGCGGGTACGTGATTTTTGATAATCGCGACAAAAATGTTCAGTTTATGGTTGACATGGACTGGAACAAGTCCGATAAAAAGAAAGAGTGGTTGCTGAAATTGGAACCTGAAGATTACTTTGAAGGGCCGGAACCTAATGAGATGCCGGGATTGAATCCTGTCTGGAAGTTTGGAAAGAGAATAGAGGGACATTTGTGCTATATCAAGATATTCTTGATACCCAAAAACCGGGTGTACTGTATTTCCTTCCACTTTGCTGAACATAATATGTATTTACCACTGATGGGCAAAACAGAAACTGTATGAATCATATTGTTGATAAACCCAGTCCAATTACTGGCGGTTTGCTCGAGTTGCGGACGGAACCCTCCACTGTAGAGTACCGTGGGGAAACAATTAATTACGAGAAGTCGTTCTATCATTGCGTGGACAGTAAATTGGAGTTTACTGATGAAGAATTGGAAGCCGCCAATCTCAAACTCATCTATGATAGCTATCGCCGTCGTCACAAGATTCCGTTAGCAGAAGAATTAAAAGAAATTAGAGAAAGTTATGGGATACCTGCGACTGCGATGTCATTAATTCTTGGCCTTGGGGAAAATCAATACGGCTTGTATGAGGATGGAGTGGTTCCTACTCCTTCTATCGGCAGGCTCCTGAATCTTGTCAGGGAACCAGGTTTTATGATAGAGCAATTGGTGGCTTCTCGTTCAAAGTTCACGGAAAAACAATATCGGAAGTATTATTATTTCATATTGGCCTCCATGCCCCCCACAGTTTACGAAACAGAAAGAGAAGGTTTTGCAGATTATTGTACATATCCTTCGTTCCCCTCTGCTGAAATAAACATTAAGCAACCGGCCTCGTATCAAAGAAGGAGTTCTTATAATGAATACATCTACGCCCCAGCCTGCTGATAGCCCCAAAATCCGCCTGTCGCTAGTAGGCGAACCAGTTATTGACATTCCCGCTCCGACTCAAATGGGCGGAGACATAGATTCTGCCAATCTGAAAATTCAGTACAATGTTTTGGTTCGAGTGATTCGTCCAGAATCCAGAGTTGCCGTTATTGTTTCTATGACATACTTGTCTGAGCATACAAAACTATTCTCTGGAAGCCTTACTACAGGTTTTGATGTTGTAGACCTCTCGGCTTTCATAACTGAGAAAAAGGGGGAAGATTCTTTTCGTATTGAGAATGATTTTCTTCCAATGCTCATAAACATTGCATTCAGCACCACTCGAGGATATTTCGCCAGAGAACTACAGGGCTCCGTCCTGGCTTCCTACCCCTTCCCTATGATTTCAATGGAGAATATAAGAAAGAGGACTACATATCAACTCGTGTAGGAAAACCTATCCCTTCAACTCACTTTGCGTTGTGTTTTCACCTCAAATACATCTGGCAAGCCAAAGAATTTGCTATTGCGTAAAAAAATACTACCTTCGCGGCGACATTCGAGGAGGACAGATTTGACTGCTTGCAACCTCCACCTAAAAAAATGCTAAAATGAAAACAAACTATCTCTTTACATCCGAGTCCGTTTCAGAAGGACATCCCGACAAAGTCGCCGACCAGATTTCAGACGCCATCCTTGACGATTTTATGCGCCAGGACCCTGCAAGCCACGTGGCTTGCGAAACATTCGTGAGCACCGGCCTGGTGGTGCTGGGAGGTGAAGTGTCGTCATCAGACGCTTACGTAGACATCCAGAAGGTGGCCCGCGACGTCATCCGCCGCATCGGCTACACCAAGAGCGAATACAAATTCGATTCAGAGAGCTGCGCGGTGATCTCCGCCATCCACGAGCAGAGCGCCGACATCGCCCAGGGCGTGAACAAGGCCGAGGCCCTCGACCAGGGCGCCGGCGACCAGGGCATTAGGTTCGGCTACGCCAGCAACGAGACTGCTGACTATATGCCGCTGCCGCTGACTCTCGCCCACAAGGCCCTTATGATACTTGCGGATATCCGCCGCGAGAACCCGAGCCCTATGCCTTACCTGAGGCCTGACGCAAAGAGCCAGTTCACCATCGAATACAGTCCGGAAGGCAAAGCCCTGCGCGTCCATACCTTCGTGCTTTCAACCCAGCACGACGAGTTCGACGAAGAGAAGGCAATGCAGCGCCGCATCCGCGAAGATGTGCAGAAAATCCTCATCCCCCGTCTGAAGGAATGTATGGGCAGCGAGGTGGCAGCCCTCTTTGACGACAAACTCATACTCCACGTCAACCCCACCGGCAAATTCGTCATCGGAGGTCCTCACGGCGATACCGGCCTTACCGGCCGCAAGATCATCGTCGACACCTACGGCGGACGCGGCGCCCACGGCGGCGGAGCTTTCAGCGGCAAAGACGCCAGCAAGGTTGACCGCAGCGCAGCATACGCAGCCCGTTACATAGCCAAGAATATGGTGGCCGCAGGTGTGGCTGATGAAATTATGGTGCAGCTGTCATACGCCATCGGTATCGCAGAGCCGGTGAGCATATTCGTCAACACCTTCGGCAAGAGCCACTCTCATCTCGACGACAGCGAGCTGGCGGAGCGCATCGGCACGATGTTCGACCTTCGTCCGGCTGCCATCATCGAGAAGTTCGGCCTGCGCAATCCCATCTTCCTGCCCACCGCGGCATACGGCCATTTCGGACGCGCTCCCTACAAGGAGCAGGTGGAACTGGTGCGCGGCGGCAAAAAAACAACCGAAGAAATCCTATTCTTCGGCTGGGAGCTGCTCGACAGCGTAGATCTCTGCAAGAGCCTTCTCTAATATAGTTCCCTATCTCTTCGGGTGCTGGGTAATGATGAAGTACCTGGTGGAAACGTCACTGTCGTACTTCGCCTGAAGCTTGACCTTGAAGGTCCTCTCGACATCCAGGGTCGAGGCGGGCACCGTCACTGTGATGGTGTTGACTCCAGCTATGCCGGAATCGGGAGAGAATGTCACGCCGGCGTCTTCGCTTGAAGCAGTCCATTTCGCATTTGAGACGAAAGTGGTCGTGAGCTGCCCGCCTTCGGGTCCGATTTCCTGAAGGGCGGGGTAGATGTTCGTGTTGACGTCATAATCCTCGACGCAGGAACTCAGCAGGAGCGCCGCGGCGATGAAGGCGAAAACGAAAAAGCGTTTGAATGTCACTGCTATAATGATTGATTCAGGTGAGCAAAGTTAAGATATTAAATGATATCTTTGCAAAAATTCTGCCGCGTATGAAAAAAGTGATGATGGCGTTGCTGGCCGCAGTCGTGGTCGTCGCCGCAGTTGCCGGCACGGCTTCCTGCGAGAAATATGTCCTCCCGGCCCTCACCCTGGGTCAGGATACTATTGCCGTGAACTGCAAGGCCCAGGAGGCGAAGCTGGTCATCGACTCGAACGTTCAGTGGGATTTCAAAGTCAACGAAATCAAGGCGGAATGGCTCAGTTTCGACCCGGAATGGGCGGAACTGGGACTGACGGCCACGATCAGCATTGAGGAGAACACCAGCGGAGCGCAGCGCAGCGTCACTGTGCCCGTCGAGTCGCAGACAATCTCCAGGACGCTGTTCATCGTCCAGTCGGCGGACGAAAAAGTGCCCGTGTTCTAGGGCATCTCCCTCAGACGTACTTCAATTCCGGATCCTTCCAGGTCGGCGCACAGCTGCTCCAGGTCGGTGACTTCTTCGACCTGTCCGTAGTGGTAGGGGTAGAAGATGCGGGGCTTGATGATCCTGGCCGCATTCACTGCCTGCCGCACGGTCATCGTGAAAGGCTGGTTCACGGGCAGGAAGGCGATGTCGAAGTTCCTGCCGGCGAGGCGCTGGAAGGCCGGAACATCCTCGGTGTCGCCAGCTACGTAGACGGTGAGCCCGTCGAAGGTCAGGATGTAGCCGTTGTCGCGGCCGGCGGGGTGGAACTGCTCCCTCATAAGGTAGTTGTAGGCCGGCACGGCCTCCACTGCGAATCCTTTGCGGAAATTGAGGGAATCCCCGTTCTTCATTATTTCGATATCCCTGTTTTCCCTGTCCGGAATCTGCTCGGCCACGGTCTTGGTGCATACGATGGTGGTGTCGTCAGTGGCAAGGTCCTCCAGCGCCTTGAGGTCGAAGTGGTCGCTGTGGTGGTGGGTGAACAATATGAAGTCGGCTTTCTCGCAGCCGCTGTAATCGGCGAGGGATGAGGCGGGGTCGACGTAGATGACTCTGTCCCCAAATCTGAATTTTAGGCTCGCGTGGACTATGAAGGTGATTTCCAGCTTCTTACCGGAAGCCGTTTCGAAGGTATCTGTGACAAGGTTTTTCATAATTGCGATGGTTTCTCCTACAATGTTACGAAATAATGCCGGAATGTTAATAACATATTGACTGTTAGTCGGGCAGAAATGAAAAATATTTTTATTTTTGAGCCGGAATTTCCATTAAAATACAAATAAAAAACTACCTATGAAAAAAGCTATTAAATGCTTGCTTGCAACAATGGCAGCCCTCTTCGTTTCGGCGTCTGCCTTTGCGCAGGTAACCAATTCATCTCTCGGTGGTTCCGTAGTTGACGAGATCGGCCTGCCCGTTGTCGGCGCAGCCGTTATCGCTACCCACGAGCCTTCGGGAACTGTCTATGGGGCGGCTACCAACTCACAGGGTCGTTTCACGATCAACGGTATGCGTCCCGGCGGTCCTTACAGCGTTGAGGTTTCAAGCCTCGGCTACCAGACTGCCACATACACGGGCGTTACCCTTCAGCTTGCCGAGACCTATGCTCTCAATGCAACCCTGAAAGAAGAAAATCTCACTCTCGGAGAGTCCGTAGTAATCGCAACCGCTTCTTCGAAGTTCGCAACTGAGAAGACCGGTGCGGTAACCAACGTGAACAACGAACAGCTGGTGGCACTGCCTAACGTAAACCGCAGCATCACCGCCGTCACCAAGGTTTCTCCTTACGGCGGCAACGGAATGGGTATCGCAGGTGGTGACAGCCGTACATCAAGCTTCACCGTCGACGGCGCCAGCTTCAACAACAACTTCGGTCTTTCAGGCGCTCTTCCCGGCGGAGGCAACCCTATCTCAATTGACGCCATCGAAGAGATGCAGATCGTGGTTTCTCCCTTTGACGTACGTCAGACCAACTTTATCGGAGGTGCTGTCAACGCCATCACCAAGTCAGGTACCAATACCTTCAAGGGAACTGCCTACATCTACCACCGCAACGAGAATATGCGCGGTGACGTAGCTGCCGGCGAAACCATCGCTACAGCCCGCGACCGTGACCGCAACACAACCTACGGTTTCACCCTCGGCGGCCCGATCATCAAGAACAAACTCTTCTTCTTCGTAAACTTCGAGAAAGCTACCACTCCCACCCAGATCACTCCCTGGCGTCCTTCTACCGACGGCGTTATGGATCCTGAGAAGAACATCTCCCGCACTACCGTGGCCGATATGCAGAGAGTTGCAAAATACGTCAAGGACAATTACGGTTATGACGTAGGTTCATACGACAACTTCTCAGCTCAGGAAGGTGACACCAAGGCTCTTGCCCGTCTGGACTGGAACATCACCGACAAGCACCACCTCGCAGTCCGCTACAACTACACTTTGAACAGGGCCTGGACACCTACCAACAACTCTTCTTCAAATGCAGGTCAGCGTACTACCTTCGCCCGTCTGTCACAGTACTCGATGGCCTTCTCAAATTCAGTATATTCTTCAGACAACGTTGCCAACACCTTCTCATTCGACTTGAACAGCCGTTTCAGCAACAACCTTTCAAACCAGTTGCTCGTGACCTATTCAATCCTCGATACAAGGCGTGGTTCTCCTTCGCAGCCGTTCCCGTTCGTGGACATCCTCGACGGCTCAGGCACCATAATGCCGTATATGTCTCTCGGATATGAGCTCTTCACCTGGCACAACGGTTACCACAACCGCAGCCTCACTGCCAAGGACGACGTAACATACTATTTCGGCTACCACAAACTGATGGCAGGTATCAGCTACGACTATCAGATGGTGGACAACGTGTATATGCGTAACGGTACAGGTTACTACCGCTACAACTCTCTCGACGACTTCCTCAACAAGGCAGCCCCCGAGACTGTAGCCCTGACCTACGGTTATGACGGAACGGAGGCTCCCGGCGCCCGCGTTCGTTATCACAAAGCTGCCATCTACGCCCAGGACGAGTGGAACCCGACAGCCAAGCTGAAACTCACCGCAGGCCTCCGTCTCGAGACTATCATCTATGACAACAGGGACGTCATCCGCAACAACGCCATCTACAACATCGACTACAACGGTTATCACGTAGATACAGGCACCTGGCCGACTCCGAAGCTCCAGTTCTCACCGCGCATCGGCTTCACATACGACGTCCTCGGCAACGGTGACCTCAAGTTCCGCGGCGGTACCGGTCTCTTCACCGGACGTCTCCCGCTCGTGTTCTTCACCAATATGCCGTCAAACTCATCTATGTACCAGAACGTAACGTCTGCTACAACCAGATATAAAGACGGTGCCGTCAACCCCGGCGCATCAGACCTTGCCATCCTGAATGCCTTCCAGGGCAAATTCATCACCGACAAGGATGAGCTCCTCAAATATCTGAACAGCCTCAACCCTGAGAAGTACCCGCTTACCATCACTCCTGACAAGGGTACCGTTGGTTCAAGCTTCGCAGCCGTAGACCCCAAGTTCAAGATGCCGCAGATCTGGAAGACCTCTTTCGCAGTGGACTACAACCTTCCGTTCTCATTCCCGTTCAGCATCACCGCTGAAGGTATCTTCAACAAGAACGTCAACGCTGTTTACATCCAGGACATCAATATGAAACCCGTGAACGGTTTCTCACGCCTCAACGGTGCTGACAACCGTCTCATCTTCCCTGCCGACTACACTTACACTGGTACTTCAGCTTACCTGCTCCAGAACACCAGCAAGGGTTACGGTTTCATCGGCAGCTTCCAGATCAACACCACTCCGGTTGAGGGTGTCAACCTCTCAGCTGCTTACACCCACACCGTCCAGAAGGAACTCACCGGTATGCCGGGCAGCGACGCTGCATCTGCATTCACCTACATTCCTTCAATCAGCGGCCCGAACAATCCTGTCCTCCACAATTCAGAGTATATGACTCCTGACCGTTACTATGTAAACCTCACTCTCAACGACAAGAGCAACAACCACTACAGCTTGTTCTACGAGGCTTGGCGCGGCGGTTACAACTACTCTTATATGTATGCCAACGACCTTAACGGCGACAACTACAACTACGATGCTATCTACATCCCCACCGAAGCCCAATATAAAGACGGTCAGGTAAGGTTCGCATCTGCAGATGACGCCAACCGTTTCTTCGCATACGCAAAGAAGGACAAATATCTGTCTAAGCATATGGGTCAGTACGCAGAGGCCTACAGCGTATACTCTCCTTGGGTACACCGCCTCGACCTCCACTACTCACACGATTTCGTAGTCCGCGTGGGTAACACCAAGAACACCCTCCAGCTGAACTTCGACATCCACAACCTGCTCAACCTCTTCAACAGCAACTGGGGAGTAAGCAAGTGGATGAACCCCGACCTCAAGAGCGGCCGTATCCTCAAAGTGGAGAGCATCGCTGCTGACGGTATTCCTGTTATTTCTACGATTCCTGCCGTAACTCCTGATGTTGAAATCTGGAAATACAACGTAGGCATCGGTCAAGTCTGGTCAGCACAGATCGGTCTCAAATATTTGTTCAACTAATAATGCTCAACTAAGATGAAAACAAGATATTTCTTACTCTCGGCAGCATTAGTAATCGCAACCCTTTTCACAGGGTGTACTACTGAAGGACTCCTGAAACTCAACAATATACAGGTTTCTAAATCTATAGTTGGGCTCGAGATGGCTGGCGGAAGCCAGAGCATCGACGTCACAGCCAACGGCTCCTGGGCTATCGAGCCTTTCGATGCCGACTGGCTTACTGTAAGCCCTACCAGCGGCGGTGCCGGCAAGACCTCCGTCACTTTCTCTGCAGGTGGTTCTGCAAAGGACCGTTCCGTAGAACTCAAACTCACCTGCGGCGGCGAGACCCAGTACATCAGGGTGTCACAGCCCGGCGACCCTTCTCTCAAGCCGAAATATGACGAGTTCAAGGAAGGTGACTACTGGATTATGTTCAATAATGCAGGCACTTGGATCGCAGCCCTTCCTGTTCCTGACGGAAGCTCATACGGCTACCTCTACGCAACAGAAGCCAAAGGCGAACTGCCCAATCTGACTAGTGCCGCAGCCAACGCTTTCACTTTCAAGAAGGTCGACGGCGGTTTCACTATCCAGGACGCATCCGGCAAGTTCTATTATATGACAGGCACATACACCAGCTGCAACGTAGCAGCCGAGATGCCTGCCGAAGGCGCTGTCTGGACAGTAGAACAGACTGGTGACTACGAATTCTACATCACCAACGCTTCCAATGACAAATGGATGCAGTTCAGCACCGGTTATTCATCAGCCGGCGTATACGATGCACCTCAGGCCGGCGGCCTGCTGCCTTACCTCGTAGAGATGGGCGAACCCCCGGTTGAGCCTCTCGTCCTCCAGACTGAAGACGTTGTCGATATGCCTCAGGGCGGCGGAGCATTTGCAACCCGCATCCTCTGCCTCGGCGACGGCCTCGAGTTCTCAATTCCTATCGAGGCTCAGGACTGGCTCGGCGTAGTAGTTTCTGAAATCGAAGCCGACACAACTACCGTTATCGTAAACGTTGCTGAGAACACCGGCAACAACCGTTCTGCTGACATTACCTTCACCACAAACTACAACGGCAGTGCATACGAAGCAGTCGTTACTGTGAACCAGACTGGTGCAGTCACTCCTGCTACTGTAGCCGAAGTCTTCGCAGCCGCTGACGACGAATCCAAGCTCTACCGTGTCGAGGGTTACATCTCAAGCGTGAACAATCTCGCCAAGGGCCGTTTCAACATCAAAGACTTCTCTGGCGAAATCTACGCTTTCAACATCGCAGCCGAACCTGGCGGATCTACCGACCTTTCAGCCATCCTCCACGAAGGTGACGTCGTTACCATCGTTGGTTACAAGACTTCTTTCAACGGCACCAACGAAATCGTTGGTTATCTCGATGATTACTATCACGTAGAGCCTGTCACCGCAGCAGAATTCCTCGCAGCTGACGATGCCAGCGACGTATGGTACCGCCTCACAGGCGTTGTGACCGACGGTTCAGGCACTACCGAAGGTGGCGTGACCAAGAAGTTCGACCTCGAGACCTATGGTAACTTCGACCTCGTTGACGAGACTGGTGCCGTATACGTATATGGTGTCAGGACAGGTCTCAACGGCGAAACCAAGAAGTTCGGAACCCTCGGAGTCAAGGAAGGCGACCTGATCACCATCGTGGCTGCCAAGAAGACCTACAAGGACCTCGTTGAAGCCGATCCTACCTGGTATGTATCTCACCAGCCCGCCGACAATCCCGAGCCGGAGCCCGAACCGGAACCCGAAAATAAAGGTACCCTCGAGAACCCGTTCTCCCCGTCTGAGATTGCAACAGCTCTCCTCGGTGGAGCTACCTTCGAAGAGGATGTGTATGTCAAAGGTATCGTTTCGACCGTCCTCTATACTTTCAGCACCTATAATGGAACCGGTTCATTCTGGCTCTCTGATGACGGCAAGGCATACGGCGTCAGCGAGGACAAGAAGATGACAACCGAGCCCACCAAGGACTTCGAGTGCTACGCATCATACTGGTTCAACGGAGCAGAGTGGGTTGAAGGAAACGGCAACGTTTCAGAAGGTGACGAAGTAATCGTAGTAGGTAAAGTTACCACTTACAAAGAGTTTACTGAGACTGTACAGAAAGAATCCCACATCTACAGCATCAATACGGCCACCAGCGAGGAGAACGGTCTCGGCAGCGCCGATTTCCCGTTCAACAACGCCGGTATCCACGCTTTCATCGATAAAGCTGAAGCAGCCAAGGCAGCCGCCAAGGAAGCAGGCGTGGACGCTCCCGTATTCCCTGATGTATGCGTGAAGGGTGTCGTTTCGGAAGTCCTCTACCCCTTCAATGCAGAAAAGGGTACTGCTACTTTCTGGATTTCTGACGATGGCAAGGCTTATGGCATCAGCGAGGACAAGAAGAAAACCACTGATCCTGCCAATGACTTCGAATGCTACAGTGTCAACTATTTCGAGAACCAGCCGTGGGCAGAAGGTGATGACCAGATTGCAGTAGGTGATGAGGTTATCATAAAAGGCCAGTATACCATTTACAACGGCACTTATGAGACAGCAAGCAAGAAAGCCTGGCTCTATAGCCTCAGAGTAACAGATTCAGAGGAAGATTAAATTAGGTACGATATTTGATTATGGAGGAGCGCTGGCTTTTTATGGCCGGCGCTCTTTTGTTTTTTATTTATATTTAGTACTTTCGCGTAAACACATATGATTAGGCGAACTTTCATACGTATTATGGTGTCGTTAGCGGTGCTGACGACCCTCTGCTCTTGCGTTACAGAGATTCAAGATGCAACACCAAGCAAGCAAAGAGTCGGTTTCAACATTTCGGTAACCCGCGAAGGCGAGACCATAGCCAAAGGCCGGGTAGGTAAGACCAAAGGCGCAGTCGACGAGTCAGAGAATATGATCTCGACGATGGACAAAGGCATCCCGTTCGGACTTGTGGGTATCGATTATGAACATAACGCCCTTGTGCTTGACAATACTAAAGTAAATTCAGACAACGGTCAGTACAGCACTTTCCTCGGTTCAATGCTCTGGGGTGACCTCAAGACTGAAAATCTCACCTTCAGCGCTTATTATCCCTTCGTGGAGAGCCTGATGTACGAAGACAACTATTCAAGGTATTCAATCCCTTACACCGTTGAATCCACCGATGCCGGTCCCCTGGTGTCGAAGACTGTCGAGGCGGCCGTTTCCCAGCTCAACTCCATTCCGCTGGAGTTCCAGCACATCACCAATGACATCGGTTATTGTATCTGCGACGTAACTCCCGACGAGGGCTTGCAGGGCCTGGTGCATCTGCGCAAGATGACTGCATACAACGTTGCTTCTGCCGGCGTGTTCGTGAACGAACTTTCACGCTGGGCCGTGCGCGGTTCCTGGAAATGGCAGGGTTATTATCGCGACATCGTCATCTTTGAAGGAGACGAAAAAGTGGGCGTGGGCTCTCAGAACGAAAAATTCGTCGGTTTCTCAACCCTCGAGGACCATCTGGCAGACTCTCATCGCTACTATGCGATTCCCGATGAGATCGAGATGGGCAAACAGTTTGTCGAAGTCGTCTATGACGTCGAGGGTTTCACAGTAGAGAACTTCTACTACAAACCCATCGAGGGCGTAGTGATGCGCTATCCGCTTTACGGTCTGCTGCCCGACAATACCTTCGTATATGGCAGGCAGTACACCTTCCACATCGGCATCGACCTCAGCAGCATCTACAAGCAGATTACCTTTACTGCCAGCGTAGCAGGTTGGGAGACCAAGATTTACGAGAACAACGACGCCTTCTAGTCTTTTCCGGTTCCCTTTCTAGATATGCCCGCCTCCCTGGGCTTTCAACTGTTCATCCACTTTGTTCTTCTCTTCCATCAGAAGAGTGAGAAGCCAGTCTTTCTGCTCGTCGCTCAGGCCAAGGTCGCGGCACGCGCTCTCATAGCGGTTGATGACAGCTTCCTGGTAGCGGTGGTATACCATTGATTTGCGAATTTCTTCCTCGATGGTCTCGTGTTCAATTTCGAAACTGTCTTTGTAGTAATTCTTGTAGGTTCTCTCGGAAGTGAGAGACAGGCAGAAATAGAACATTGCTGAAGACAGGATGGCGATGCCGACTATGCCTACGACAAGCGGCACGCGCTGGATGAGACCCAGCAGGCTGAGAGTGGCTCCGGCTATGAAAAACAGCAGGGCCAGCAGTTCGTTCTTATAATATTTGGCATGTTTCAGAGGTTTCGAGGTCATAGCTTGAAAGTATTGGATTTGCGGTTTTGGAGAATCTTGATTTTGATGTTGTTCTCGGACTCTTTGGCATCCAGGGCCTGGCGGTATATGCGGCGGGCCCGAAGGGTTTCGGCGTTGCGTTGCTTGAGTCCCTCGAGATTTGAGCGCAGGTGCCACTGCTGGTACAGCATTGAGAAGAAGGCTATTCCGAACATCACGAGGAAGCCTATAAGTATGGTGTTCTGGTTGCGTGTCTTCAGCTGCTGGGCTTCATAGCGCAGCTGGGCGTTGTTCATCTCGGCGTCGAGGATTGCGAGGTCTTCGTTCTGCACCTTGATGTATATCGAGTCTTTCTGGACCATAAGAGAATCCAGCTGGCGATATGCGTTTTCATATTCGCCTATCTGGGCGAGCAAACCGTGCATCTGGGTGTGGCGGCCGATGTCCGTGCTCAGGGAGTCTGCCTTTGCGAGGGCTTCGTGCGGGAGATCCCTCAGCCTGAGGTCGAAAATATCGAGTTCCAGGCGTGAGTCATTATCTGAGAGGTGGCGGTACAGCGGGTCTTCCTCAAGCCGGGAGTAGCACTCCATAAACTTGTCGATGTTGTTGCGGGCGAAATAGTAATACGCAAGAGTCATCGTGACGTTTACGCGTACCTGCGTTGAAAACTGCTGATAATCGCTCGCCAGTGTGCAATAATCGAGAGCCTTGGGGAAGTCGCCCATCTTAATGCATTCACGGGCGATGAGCAGGTAGATGTTCGGAAGGTCCTGCTCGTTTTTGGATTCTTTGCAGAATCGGACTGCATTGGTTAGATTCTTTACCGCCAGATAGTGGTTGTTGCGGTAGCTGTGGATAAGTCCGACAATGCGGTAGGCGTACATCTTGCCGAGGGGCCTCTGCTCGGACTCGGCCATACGCTCCATAGCACGGGCTTCGAGCATAGCGTCGGAGGCTCTGCCGATATGGACCAGATACTGGCAGTACTCGTGCATTACGGAGTAGTAGAATGAACGGCAGTCCTTTCGCTCGCCGGTGAGCGCCTTGATCTCAGCAACAGCTTCATCCATCCGGTCATACTCGCCAAGGGCATAGCGCACCGGAAATTCCAGGGCGAGGCCCAGGCATTTGATGCGGAAATTGTCCTGGCGCACGCCTTCGGCATAGAGCGAATCCGCCAGAGGCAGGTTGACAGGGTTGTACTGCTGCATACGGCCCCAGGCATAACTCTGAAAGGTAACGGGGTCGACATTCAGACGGTTCACTATCTGTGCCTCGCAGACAAAGACCGCAAAGCAGGCAAGGGCTGTCAGAACAATTTTTCTAAAGTTCAGCACTATTTGTTTCTTGCGCTGACAATCTGCAGCTGGGTTACTACGCATGTGAGGAGTTTCTCCATTATTATAGGCTTCATAATGAAGTCGTCGGCACCCATATTGAATCCTTTTACAACATCTTCATTGGAGTTCAGGGCGCTCAATATTACAATTCTGATATCTGCAGTTTCGGGATTTTCCCGCAGCCTCTTGATGACTTCGAAGCCGTCAATGCCGGGCATCATAAGGTCGAGCAGGATGAGGTCGGGTTTCTGCTCGGCCACTGCATCCAGCGCCAGCTGGCCGTTGGCCGCAGTGCGGATCTTGAAGTTGAAGCGTGAAAGCATTTTCTGCACGAGTAGCAGATTGAGAGGGACATCGTCTACTGCAAGCACGTTGTATGCCGAGTAGTCTTGTTGTTGTGCGTATAAAGGAATCATATCTTGTTATTCTTTTAATTCATCGTTTTCTTTCTGGAGCCTGGCTATGCTGGCTTCGTCTTTTTCGTGAGCTTTTTTAAGGCTCTTTACGTGAAGTTGTGCGTAAGTAAGGGCAGACAGCAGCAACAGGGAGAGCAGCACTGCTATCCAGATTGCGGTTCGTTTGGCTTTATGAGAGGCGGCTGCCAGTTCGGCCAGAAGATGGTTGTTTTCGTACTCGGCCGACATCTGCCCCAGGCTCTGCCGGTTGATGCTGAAGATGTCTGCTTGCAGCTTCACCGTATATGCCAACAGAATGGTTGCTGCGGTCTCCCACTGCCCGTTCTTGTAGGCCAGACTGGCTGCATAGTTCAACTGCTCGTGGAAGTACAGGGAGTCCAGGTCATTGCGGAATGAACTCGTCCGGCTGCCTATGAGAATATTGTCGATGCAGTCGAACAGGTGGTTTCCGGCACGTATAAGGGTCTTGAAAGTATCAAAGGAGTAACAGTAGTCCCTCAAGCGGTGGTACTCGGCGATGTCTCCGTCCCAGGCCGCCAGTTGGGCCTGGTAGTATGCCACTTTCAGCGAATCCTGCCTTATCACTCTGTGTCGGGCGGCTTTGTCGAAGTACAAGCGTGCAGAATCCGAGCCTACCGCATAGGTGCAGGCGAGGTCGCAGTAAGGGTCTGTCATACTCTGTCGCAGTATAGTCTCGTCGGAGGTGTTTTCATATATTTTCACCGCTTCGCGCAGATATAACTGGGTGTTGTGCTGGTCGTTGATGCGCTTGTACAGCAGCGACAGAAAGATGAGTGATTTCCACATACCATATTCGTCGCCGGATAACCTGGCTTCCTTCATCATAGACATCAGCATCTCCACGGCAACAACATCCTGGTCGGTATTGAAATAGTATGTCTGGCAAAGGTCAGATGCGTAGTAATAATATTGCATATACCCGGTAGCCTTGGCTACGTCCATAAGCGTCTTCCTCTGCTCGTCGACCAAAGAATTCCAGTACTGGGCATCCCATTCCACACGGTCGCGTATGTTCTGTTTCCATATGTTCTGGGCAAGATGAGACGTGTGCTTGAGCTGCTGGACATAATAGATGGTCTGGGCCTTCGTGTCCTTGTGGCGCAGGGACAGTTCCAGAAGATTTTGCTGGGCCTGGTCGAAGGTGTCGGACTCGAAGTCGTCGACAGCTTCGACCGAAGCGAGATACCAGACATAGCACTCATCGTCGAGTTCATACGGGTTGTTCTGGCCGTATGAGACGAGGGCTGAAGTCAGCAGTGACAGTATGAGGACTATTCTTTTCATTGTTGCGGCTCCTCTGGTTTGCACGGCACTGCGAACACGAAACGCGCACCGCCGGCCGTGTAGGTTGTGTCAAGATAAACTTCCGCTCCCATACGTCCTGCGATGTCGCGGCAGATGCTCAGGCCCAGGCCTGTGCCCTGCACGAAGTCGTTCAGCTTGGTGAAGCGCTCGAAGATCTTCTCGGCCTGCTCGGGAGGGACTCCAGGGCCGGTGTCTGTAACGGAGTAGGTCACGAATCCCGGCTTCTCTGTCAGCGAGCTGGCCAGTTTGATCTCTCCCTTGGTTGTATGTTTGCAGGCGTTGGTGAGCAGATTGATGAGAATCTGCTGGACGCGCCTGGGATCAGTCCGGAAAGTATATGGATCTGTGCTCTCGGGAGCGTAGTACATACGTACTCCCGGCTGCAGCCTGTGTTCAGCGCTGGAAATGGCAGCTTCTGCCATATAGTTCACTTCGCCGTCTTCATAAGTGATGCGGTAGTCGCCCTTGTCCATCGCGGAAGCATTGAGGATGTCATCCAGCAGCATCGTCAGCATCTTGGTGTTGTTGACGATGTGTCCGGCGAACTCTTCCTTCTCTTCTTCAGGGAAAGAGCCGTCGGGCAGGCTCAGAAGCTGGGAGAAGCCGACGATCGCGTTCAGCGGCGTGCGGACTTCGTGGCTCATATTCTGCACGAAGCGGGTCTTGGCTGCATCTGCCAGCCGGACTTTCTCGTTAGTCTTTTTCAGTGAGCGGGTGTATATGATGAAGAAAAATATGATGACTGCGAGAATGATTATGGTCAATATAAGCGCCAGGAGGGAGGCTTTCCTGGCACGCATTGTTTCTTGGTCTACCTGCGCAGAAAGGACGTCATTACCCATCCTGGCCTCTATTTCCGTCAGCTTGGACTGGTTTGACTCGGCGAGCTTTTTCTCATCATAGGCTACCAGGTTCTTCTCTATGTTGAATGCAAGCTCCTTGCGACCGTACTTTTCCGCGATGTTTGCGATGTACTTGACCTCCCTGAGGTGCTGTGACATATAGTTGATGTCTATTTCTTCCAGATCCTCCCCATATACCAGCTTGTCTATATAACCGAACATTGTGGGAGAGGTGGCGCTGATTATGTACAGGGAAGGGTCTGCCAGGCAGTAATCCCTTGCCTGCTCGTACCTCGCGACATCCCTCTTGTAAGCGGCGAGCTTTGCGTGGTGATATTCGCAGCGGAGACTGTCCAGGTGCTGCAGGCGGGCGGCGTCAGCCTTGGCGAGATAAAACTGGACAGAGTCGTTGCCGATGGGGTAGGTGTCGGACATTTCGCAGTACAGGCGGGTGGCAGATTCGCCTTTGATGAGGGGGTCATCCGAGGCCTCATATACCCTGATGGCTTCAAGTATGTACTTCTTGGCGGAGATATAGTCGTTCTGGGCGATGTACAGGGAGATGATATAGCGGTTGCCCATCCAGATGCCGTATGGTTCATTGCGGGAAACGGCCTGCTCTCTCATATCCTGCATAAGCTCCATCGTCTGGAGCAGCTTGTCGTGGTAGAAGAAGTAGTTCTGGGCGATGTCATAGGCGTAATAGAAGTATTGTACCTGTCCGAGGTCCGATGCGACTCTCTTGAGGTCTTCCATATACTCCAACACCTCGGCGTCATCTTGACTGGTGGTCTTCTGGTCTTGCCGCAGTTCGACGGCATTTTTCAGGCGCTCGACATAGTAGAGAGTCTGGGCTTTGGTGTCCTTCTTCTGGATGGCTTTGCTCAGAAACTGGTTGTTGATGCTGCTGAAGCCGGCTGTTCCCAGGGCGGATTCGACCTTGCGGTAGATGACGTAGCATTCATCATCTATCCCGTAAGGATTGTTCTGGGCCGGGAGCGCCAGAGACAGGAACAGTAAAGAGGTTATGAGCCAGAACCTTTTCATAAACCCAAATATACAAAGTTTTTTTTGTATATTTGTTAGAATCTGTACTTGCGGGATCCCTATAAAAATGAAAAAATACGCAAATTATCTGATTGTGCTGGCTTCCGTGCTTGTTGCAATGTCCTGCGGAGAGCCTGAGGCTGCTCCTTATCTCAATATCAGCTTCCCCTCAGTTTCTGCCGGGGCTGAAGGTAAGGTGATAGATCTTACAGTCATTTCGAACCAAAGCTGGACGGCTTCCGCCGATGTGCCGTGGCTGACCGTTTCCCCGTCATCAGGGACAGGGAACGTCGATGTCAAGGTGACTGCCGCACAAAATAATGACGAAGCCCGCAAGGGTGTCGTCACGTTCTCGTGGAGCGGCACGCCGGTGACGCTGACGGTGCAGCAGGCTTCCGGCAAAAAAGAAGATCCGAAGCCAGAGGACGGGACTGTCTCCATCGCCCAGCTGCGCAAGCTCTACGACGAAGGGCAGAAAGGCGACAAGTATAACACGACTGCGAAGTACATCATCCAGGGCTCGGTCATCAGCGACTATCGTCAGGACGGCATCGACAATTACACGACCTCCAGGGCGATGGTCATCAGTGACGGCACGGCCGGCATAATGCTGTATCTCGACGCCAACAACACTGAATTCAAACCGGGTGACGAAGTGAAGGTGACAGTCGTCAAGGGACAGGAGCTGAGCCGCTACAACAAAGGCCCCGTGCAGATCAACGGCCAGAAGATTGCCGGCGTTTCCAAGGTCGGCGAGAAAGCCCTGGAGCCCGTGGAAATTTCTGCGGCCGAACTGCTGACCAACAAGTACGAGTCGATGTACGTTGCTGTCAAGGACGTCCAGTGCCAGGCATCAGAGATAGGCAAGACCTTCGTGATGAAGGATGCCCACACCTCCATCATTATGGAAGGCAAGGACGGCGAAGTGTTCGACATCTTCACCAGCAAGTACGCAAGTTTCGGCAAGGACAAGGTTCCGACCGGCAGCGGCACCCTCAAGGGCATCGGCAGCGTTTACGGCGAACGCATCCAGATCTGCATCGCGAAACTGAGCGATTTCGCCGGACTGACAGGCGAACGCTTCTCGGGCGCAGGCTCGTTCTCGCTGTTCTACTCCGAGTTCACCGGCAAGGGAGACAAAGGCTCCTATGTGATCCAGGTTCTCGGCGACGTGGACTGGACTGCTTCCTGCGACAACGATGCATTCACTCTCTCCGCCACTTCCGGCAAAGGCGCAGGTGAAGTCACCCTGTCCTACGGGGACAACCCCAGCACGACACAGAACAGAGTGGCGAAAGTCACATTCAGGACCGAGGCTGCCGTGCCGCAGAAGGAACTGGTTTTCACATTCACCCAGCTTCCCTATCAGGAGCTCAAGTCCGACAAGGTTCCCTATCGTCTGGAAATCCCTGCCGTAGAGGCTCAGGACAGCGTGGTGTTCATCACCCACGACTTCGACCTGGCCGGTGAGAAGGTCTACAACTATTCACTTTACTATGATGCCCGCTACAAAGTGTCGCACTGGGTGGCATACCCCCTGTATGAAGCGATGCTCAGCGGAACCCAGCGTACTGACGCCTGGGGATACGACCCCAAGGTGCCCGAGCGCGACCAGGCCCGCATCCTCAAGGCATTCTCCGGCTACAGCCGCGGCCACCAGCTGCCGTCTGCCGACCGCCTTGTCAATGCAGCCGCCAACGCCCAGACCTTCTATGCCACCAACATCACGCCTCAGGTCGAGAGTATGAACTCAGGGGTGTGGGAGACTCTGGAGAAAGACCTGCGTGTGGTGGCCCGCAACTGCGACACGGTATATGTCGTGACGGGATGCGTGGTCAAGACTGCCGGCGACCAGACCGTCAAGTACATCAAGGACAACAACGGCGCTGACGTCGCCGTGCCCAAGGCTTATTACAAAGTCTGCCTGAAATACAAAGCCGAAGGCGGGGTTGGCGGCGGCTACAACGCTATCGGCTTCTGGATGGAAAACAAAAACCTCGGCGGCAGCGTCAAGGATTATGTGAAGTCCGTCGACGAGATCGAGAAGCTCACCGGCTTCGATTTCTTCCATAACCTGGACGATGCCATCGAAAACAACGTAGAGAAAAACAAGAACACCGACGGGTGGAACTTGTAAACCGACAAAAAAGATTTGTTATGAACGATAATTTTTATGCAATAATAATGGCGGGAGGCGTCGGAAGCCGTTTCTGGCCCGTAAGCAGGAATGAGATGCCAAAGCAGTTCCTGGATATACTTGGCGTCGGAAAAACCTTCCTCCAGATGACTGTCGACCGCTTCGCCAAGATAGTTCCCCGAAGCAACATACTGATTGTGACTGCTGCCAAATACAGGGCCCTGATTAAAAAGCAGTTGCCGGATATAGCTCCCGAGAACGTTCTTTACGAACCATACAAACGCAATACGGCTCCCTGCATTGCGTATGCCACGTACAAGCTCATCAGCCGCAATCCCGACGCGACTGTGGTGGTCAGCCCTTCCGACCATTTCATCGCCGATGAAAGCCTTTTCATCGACACTGTCTCCGCAGTCTTGAAGTACGCGCAGACGAATGACCAGCTTTTCACCATAGGCATCAAGCCCACAAGCCCGAATGTCAATTACGGCTACATCCAGGCCAACAAGAAGCGAGGCTTCGAGTTCGCAGGCCACAAGGCGTATGCCGTCAAGACCTTCACCGAGAAGCCGGACGCAGAGCTTGCGAAGGTATTCCTCGATTCCGGCGAATTCCTGTGGAATTCCGGCATTTTCATCTGGAACCTGAAGACAATCCGCAGCGAACTGGAGAGCTGTCTGCCCAATGTCGCCAGCTTGTTCGCCGGCGGAGAAGGCATCTATTACACCGACAAGGAGCCGGCCTTCATCAATAAAGTCTATGAAGACAGCACTTCGATATCCATCGACTACGGCGTGATGGAGAAAACCAGGAAGGCCCACGTGTTCGAAGGTCTCTTCGGCTGGAGCGACCTCGGCACCTGGCAGTCCCTGTATGAGCAGGCGCCGCACAAAGACGCCGACGGCAATGCCGTCCGCGCCAGTCACGCGGTTCTTGCGAAGATGGCTGGAAGCATCGTCTACGAAGGAGACAGCCGCAAACTTGTCGTGGTCAAAGGGTTGAAGGACTATATGGTGATAGACACGGCAGACGCCCTGATGGTCTGCCCCCGCGATGACGCGGCAGTCAAGGATATCCTGGTCGACCTGGCCGTCAATGATAAAGAAAGCTATCTGTAACGATTTCTGAGGAATATTGTTACATTTGCAGCTCAAAGCACAAGAAAAATGATTGACGACAAGATTATCGAGGACCTTCAGAAACAGATTGACGAGTTGAAGGCCGCCTCACAGCAGCAGGTTGAAGAAATAAGGGTGAAGATGCTTGGAAAGAAGGGAGAGATCACCCGTCTTTTTGAGGAATTCCGCACCGTACAGGCCGATCAGAAGAGGCTCTACGGTCAGAAGCTGAACACCCTCAAGAACAATATGCTCGCCAAGATGGAAGCCCTCAGGGCTGCATTGGAGAGCCAGGAGGGCCCTCAGGGCTCGACCGACGACCTGACCCTGCCCGGCGACCGTATGCCGCTCGGCGCCCGTCATCCCATTTCCATCGTCCGCGAGGAAATCCTGTCCATATTCAAGAAGTTCGGTTATTCTGTGGCCGAGGGCCCGGAGATCGAGGACGACTGGCACGTGTTCAGTGCGCTGAATTTCCCGCCCGAGCATCCCGCCCGCGATATGCAGGATACCTTCTTCATCAATAATCAGACAGCCAACAACATTCTCCTGCGCACCCACACTTCATCCGTGCAGGTCCGTACTATGGAGAACCAGTCTCTTCCAATCCGTGTGGTATGCCCCGGCCGCGTGTTCCGCAACGAAGCCATCAGCGCTCGTGCACACTGCATATTCCATCAGGTAGAAGGTCTCTATATCGATAAGAATGTCTCTTTTGCCGACCTCAAGCAGTCCATACTCCTTTTCGCCCAGGAAATGTTCGGCGCCGACACCAAGATCCGTATGCGTCCGAGCTATTTCCCCTTCACGGAGCCCAGCGCTGAGGTTGACGTAAGCTGCAACATCTGCAAAGGCAAGGGCTGCAGCATCTGCAAAGGCACCGGCTGGCTGGAAATCCTCGGCTGCGGCATGGTTGACCCGAACGTGCTTATAGCCAACGGCATCGATCCCGAAGTTTACAGCGGTTTCGCCTTCGGTATGGGCATCGAGCGTATCGCTATGCTCAAATGGCAGGTCAACGACCTCCGCCATTACTTCGAGAATGACGTCCGTTTCCTGCGTGAGTTTGAGACAGTTCTCTAAAACACTATAAAATGAAAATATCAAGTTTCTTCAAACTCGCAGCCATTGCGGGCTTGGCAGTCATTGCCGTGTCCTGCTCGAATGGCAACAGGTCGTCATTCGATTACGACCCTGACGCACAGTTGGTTTTCATCGGCGAGGACATCGCCGTGGCACAGACCCAGTACGGTAAGGTGAAAGGTTACATTATGAGGGATGTCTACACATTCCTCGGCATCCCCTACGGTGCCAGCACCGAGGGCAAGAACCGCTTTATGCCTCCTCAGCCGCCCCAGCCCTGGGACGGTGTCCTTCCCACAGTCTATTTCGGCGCCTGCGCTCCCCAGGCTCCCGGCAACTGGCAGTCTACATCCTACAAGACCTTCCAGGACGAATGGAACTATGCGTATATGAGCGAGGACTGCCTCAAGCTCAACGTATGGACACCGGCCATCGACAAGGCCAAACGTCCTGTGATCGTATGGATCCACGGCGGCGGATACAGCTTCGGCTGCTCATACGAGCAGAAGGGCTACCTCGGCGAGAATTTCGCCCGCAGGGAAAACTCAGTCTTCGTTTCGATCAACCACCGTCTGAACTGCTTCGGCTTCACTGACTTCGCTGCAGTGGGCGGGGAGAAATACAAACACTCCGGCAATGTCGGTATGCTCGACTGCGTGGCTGCCCTCCAGTGGGTGAAGGACAACATCGCCAATTTCGGCGGCGACCCTGACAACGTGACCATCATCGGCCAGTCTGGCGGCGGCGGAAAGGTCTGCATCCTCGCTTCTATGCCTTCTGCCAAAGGCCTCATCAGCAAAGTCGTTCCGCTCAGCGGCAGCGCTACCAGCGCAGGTGACCAGGCCTATGCAGAGGCTCTCGGCGCGGAGATTCTGAAAGCCGCAGGTCTGAAGCCCGGCGAAATCGACAAGCTCCAGGAGATGCCTTGGGAAGAATACTACGAACTCGCTTATTCAGTGTCACGTTCGTTCAGGCCCGAAGGTATGAATGCAAGAGGCGCCTTCAGCCCTGTAGCTGACGACATCGACATTCCGAAGGGTACATTCTTCACCCTCGACCGCGACGACCTGCCCGATGTTGCGATGCTGCTCTGTACCACGACCAATGAATTCGTGTCAGACCGCGACGACCCTTCAAAAGAGCTGCTGACCAAAGCTGAAATTGTAGACCAGCTCAAGGCTAACTTCGGTGACAACGCCGAGGCTGTCTACGACGAATATGACAAACTCTTCCCCGGCAACAGCCCCTACGGCATTTACACCATCGTGAACACTCCGAGGACGAGCGTGCTGAACACTGCCAACGCCAAGCTGCACCAGAAATCTCCGGTATACCTGGCCTGGTACAACTGGTATCCGCCTATGTTCGACGGCCGCTACCGTTCGTTCCACAACATCGACATCAGCTTCTGGTTCTACAACACCGACGTAATGCTGTCGCACTCCGGCGGCGGAAAGGTGCCGCGCGCCCTTTCAGCCAAGATGGCCGATGCCCTGCACGCCTTTATGCTGACCGGCGATCCCAACACCGGCAAGAAAGACGGCCTGCCGAAATGGCCGCAGTATACCAAGGAAGGTTGCGAGACGATGATTCTCAACAACGTATGCGTCGTCAAGAATAATCCTGACACCCGCGCCCGCGAGCTGATGGGCAGCAACGTTCCTTCGCTGCTCCCCGCTCCCACACCGGCACCCGCTCCGGCTAAATAGGAGTGTCCGCACAGATGAATGAAGGCCGAGGGTTCTTTCCCCCGGCCTTTTACGTGTGATCGCAGGTGCTTGCCAGGCCTATTCCTGCCTGGCGGCTTCCACCTTGGCCCTGAAAGGTATGACGGGGAGGCCGTTGCCGCCGATAAGTGTGCCGACCTCAAAGTCCTTGAAGCAGTAGCGTACCTCGACAGGGTTGGGGACGAGGTCGCACCAGACTGCGACTACTCCGCCCGGCAGGATTTCGGCCTTGGCCGGATGGAAAGTTCCGCCGCCGCCTGCCACTTCGAAACCTTTGATTTCGTCGGTGCCCATAAAGCCCAGCCTTGAATTGTCAAAGCGTATGAGGACGCGCCCGTCGCGCACTTCGGCCGACCTGAAGCAGGGATTGAGTGCGGGCAGCTGGTCGTAGCCGTAGGTCTTCAGCATAGCCATATAGCACAGGCGCTCTCCTATCTGACGTTTCTGGGAGGCGTGGACCTGCTTCTGCTCGTAAGGGTATGCGAGGTCGTTGGTGCCGATGATGGCTGCGTTGGGGATGCGTTGCGATGCGATGAACTGCTGCTCCCTCACGATGGGGCCGTGCTCGTCCTGGAATCCGTAGGGGCCGTCGTAATAATCGTAGGGGGTCAGCTCCACGATAAGGAAGGGGATGTCGCCGCGGCCTATGTCTTTCCTCCACAACTCTGCCATCGCAGTCAGGCGGTCGGCATACTCGAGGTAGGAGATGCTGATGTTGGATTCTCCCTGGAACCACAGGATGCCGGCAATCGAGTAGCGGCTGGCCGGACGGAACATAGCATTGTACATAATCATAGGCTTGTACATTGCGTTGACCTTGCTGTCGGAGGCGTTGGCCAGGTCGACGTCCGGGTAGTCTTTCAGCAGCCCTTCGCTCATCCACGCCTCGATGACAGAGCCGCCCCAGCTGGCATTGATTATGCCGACGGGGACTTCGAGTATTTCAGAAAGCCTGGTGGCGAAGAAATAGCCGACTGCCGAGAAGGAGGGAGAATTGGCGGGGTTGCACTCTTTCCATTCGCCGCCCGCATCGTATTCGGGTTCGAGGGCCTGGGCCTTGCGCACTTCGAAAAGCCGTACGCCCTTGTATTTTCCGGAATGAGCTATTTCCTGCAGGGATCCTTCCACTGGCGTGCCGTTGCCTCCGGACAGACGCATCTCCATATTGCTCTGGCCTGAGCAGAGCCACACTTCTCCTATGAGGACATTCTTGGCCGTCACTGTTTCGTTGCCGCTGCGGGCTTTCACCGTCTGGGGAGTGAAAGTGGCTGCAGGGGTGCTGAGCATCACTTCCCAGCGGCCTTGAGAGTCAGCTCTTGCATTGACCGAAGAGGAAAGCCACGAGGCAGACACGGAAACGTTTGAACCGGGGTCGGCGAAGCCCCAGATGCGGGCCTGCGCAGATTGCTGCAGCACCATATTGTCACCGATGAACGAAGAGAACTTGAGATTACCTGCAGCGGCGGACATTCCGGCAGCAAGCAGCAGGCAGAGCATTGTGAGCAGACGCTTTTTCATAATTGCAGAAATTGTTTCACTAAAGGTAGTGTTTTTTCCGTCTCGCGGCAAGCGCAGGGCGTTTCCGTGCCTCCGGGCATTTCCGCCCCACAGTATGGATGTGGGGCCGTGTGGTTCATACTGCCGCCACAATCCCGCCGCGGAAAGCCATTTTCCGGCGACAGTATGAAAAAATGCGCAGGAGATTCATTTCGTGGTCGAAGTATTCCCTATCTTAGTGCCATGAAACGAATTGTCATCATCGCTATGCTGGCGCTGTCTGTCTGCGCCTGTTCCCGCAAGCCCGCGGCTATGAGCGGGAATCCGTTGTTTGAGGGCTGGTATGCCGATCCGGAAGGGATTGTGTTCGGAAACGAGTGCTGGATCTATCCCACCTGGTCACAGCCTTACGACGAGCAGTTGTTTATGGACGCCTTCTCATCGAAGGACCTTGTGCACTGGACGAAGCACGAAAAAGTGATTTCGCAGGAAAACATTTCGTGGCTGCGCAGGGCACTCTGGGCCCCTTCCGTCATAGAAAAAGACGGCGTCTACTATCTTTATTTCGGAGCAAATGATATGCATCAGAAGGGAGAAGGCGGCATCGGCGTGGCTACTGCCGACAATCCGGCCGGCCCGTTCAGGGACGCCCTAGGACATCCGCTGATCGATGAAGTCATCAACGGAGCACAGCCCATCGACCAGTTTGTGTTCAGAGATGACGACGGAACATACTATATGTATTACGGCGGTTGGCGTCATTGCAACTTGGTGCGGCTCGGCGACGACCTGATGAGCATCGTGCCCTTCGACGATGGTGAAACTTTCAAGGAAATCACCCCGAAAGGATATGTCGAAGGCCCCTTTATGCTCAAGCGCGGAGATACATACTATTTTATGTGGAGCGAAGGCGGCTGGACCGGTCCTGACTATCACGTTGCCTACGCAATGTCCGACAGCCCCTTCGGCCCCTTCGAACGCATCGGCACAATCCTCGAGTCAGACCCCGAAGTGGCCACAGGCGCCGGGCACCATTCCGTAATCAAGGGCCGCGGCAAAGATGAGTACTATATCATCTATCACCGCCACCCTCTCGGAGCCACCGACGGCAACGACAGGGTCACCTGCATCGAAAGGCTCTACTTCGACAAGGATGGCAGGATCCTGCCCGTGAAAATCACTTTCGAAGGAGTCCCCGCCACCCGCCTGTAGCCCCTGCCGCACCAACAGTGCGCAGGAGGGCGGCTCTACCGCGGACAGCACCGGGAATCCATAGGACGGAGTTCATTTCCTCACCACAGTATGGATGTGGGGCCGTGTGGTTCATACTGCCGCCACAATCCCGCCGCGGAAAGCCGTTTTCCGGCGACAGTATGAAAACATGCGCAGGAGATTCATTTCGTCGCCGGATGGCTCGCCGGGCGCAGAGCAGGCGGAGCGGAGCCGCCCGCAACAGACTGTTTTGCAGGCGATACTACCGCCCTCGGTAGTAAAGAGGGGGGCACCGATTGAATGCGAGTTCTGCGTAGCAGGACGAAGCAGGCAATTGGGGGGTCGGAGTGAGCGTCAGCGAACGGAGGTCGCCGCAAAACAAGTCTGTGCTAAGCAGCGTCGCCGGCAGGAAGCGGCAGAAAGGAAAGGCCGGAGGATCTCCCTCCGGCCTTCTGTACATCTGCAAGGATGCGGCTGCATCTGCAGGTCTGCGGCTATTTGAAAAGCATCGGGGCCAGGACCTCGAGGTCGGCGCGCCAGGTCGGCCAGCTGTGGCCCGCCTGTGCATTCTCCTGATAAATATATTTCAGGCCGAGCTCATCCATCACCTTGCGGGTGTTGATGCAGTTGTTGTAAGCAATGTCCGAAGGACCGCCCTGAGTGAAGTAGAACTGGCGGTACTCCTTGTTGATCTGGGCAATCTTGCCGGCGATGCCGAGACGCTCAGCCTCTTTCTTCGGATCGACGCCCGGTTTCAGGCTTGAAGACAGCACCCAGGCGTAGCTGAACATTTCAGGATGGGTGAAGACAGCCTCCATCGTCTCCATTCCGCCCATCGAAAGGCCGGCGATAGCGCGGCTCTTCTGGTTGGCGAGAACACGGTAGTTCTGCTCCACGAAAGGAATGATAGAGCTGAAGAGGTCCTCTGCGAAAGGCGGAACCTCGTCCGGCACGTTGATGGTACCGTTCGGCATCACCACCACCATCGGAACCATCTTGCCCTCTGCCAGCAGATTGTCGAGAATCCAGCCGGCGGCACCGACTGTAGGCCAAGCGGCGTCATTGTCTCCACCGCCGTGGATGAGATAGAGGACGGGCAGTTTCTGCTTCGAGTTCTCATATCCGGCAGGAGTCCACACGTGCATACGGCGCATCTCCTTCAGATTTTTTGAATAGTACCAGCGCTGGGCGACAGCTCCGTGAGGCACATCCTTGATATATCCTTCACCCACAGTCAGGATTGCAGAAGTCTCCCCGGCCAGGGCGCTTTTAGGGTCCTGCACCTTGACTCCGTCGACGATGAAATGGTAGCGGAACAACCCGGCGTCCAGTTTGTCAGAGGCGCCCTGCCATACGCCGTTCGGGGCCTCTTTGAAAACGACATTGTGTCCGTAGCCAAGGTCGCCGCCGAGTGAAACGGTGCGGGCTTTCGGAGCATAGATCTGGAAAAGAACCTTCCCGTCCGGCTGTACAATGACGGAACGCAAGGTGTCGTTGGGAGTCCTCGGGCCCCTCTGTGCAGACAGGGACAGGGACATCACGGCCAAAGTGGCAATCAATATAATTTTCTTCATAGTATGTTATTATTGTGTGTTATCTGCTTTAAGCCAGAAAGGCACGAGAGGCAGCCCCTCGATGCTGTGGATGTTGCCGGGCATAAAGTCGGCCCAGCCGTAGCGGACCTCGCTGATTTCCTTCAGCTCGTCGTTGGTCGGGATGATCATACTGCCTCTGAAGTACATCACGCGGTCTACCTTGTGCCATACTCCGTCAGGGCCGCAGGCCTCAAGACCTTCGATTTCCTGGGTGCGGTCAATGCCGTGAGGGCAGTTTACAATCTCGATGCGGGTCATCGGGGCGGGAGCCGGAGCTGAGGGGTTGCGGCTGCCCGGACCGAAGCCGAAGCCCTGCATCTTGCCGAGCGATACAGCCTCGGGAGCGTCGCAGGCGATACGGGTGAAGCCGTAGTCGCGGTTCAGCGCCAGGTAGGCGAGACGGTTGCCGACAGACTCCTTGTCACAGGGGTGGATATTGGCGGCCTCATAGGGGGCGACGAGGTCGTTGGTGCAGATGATGCCGCAGTTGGGCACAAGTTTGGCCACATCGTGCTGAGCCTTGCGCAGTGCAGCGCCGGTGCCGTTGTGGTTGCTGTACGGAGTGATTTCCACCATATAGAAAGGCATCTTGTTGCCGAAGTCCTTCCAGTCTTCACGCCACTGGCGCACGAGCTCGACCATCCTCGGGACGAACTCATCTTCGTGGCCTACGTTGGAGCATCCCTGGTACCAGATGAATCCGCGGGCGGTGTAGCCCTGCAGGGGAACCTGCATACCGTTGTACATCTCATAGGGACGGAGCATATCCATCCTCTGCTTCACTGCCTCCGCAGAAACGTCCTCACCGAAGGCGGCTACCGTCTCCTTGGGAAGCCAGCCCTCCACGCGGGCACCGCCGCGGGCGAACGCAACCACACCGACAGGGATGTCCAGCACTTCATTGAGTTTGCGGGCGAAGAAATAGGCGGCAGCACTCATCTCCGGAATGCTGTTGGGGTCGGCACAAAGCCAGCCGTCAGTATTGGTCACTTCTTCCTGAGGTTCGTCGGCCTGTACTGTGCGGACATAGAGCATACGGATGCGCTCCGGGGCCGGAGCCTGGGTGATTATTTCATTGTAGCCTTTGACAGGGCAGTTGTCGAAACCCTTGATGGGCATCTCCATATTGGACTGTCCGGAAGCCAGCCAGACTTCGCCGACCAGCACATCATTGATGGTTATGGACCCGCCGTCACCCTTGACGCTGATGGTGTAGGCGTTGTAGCCGGCTGCAGGAGTTGGCACATAAGCCGTCCAATGACCCTTGCCGTCGGTCTTGGCCGTGTATGAAGCCTTGTCCCACGAAGGGGTGACAGTGATGTTTGCGCCGGGGGTGGCAAACCCGAAAACAGCAGCCTGGGAATTCTGCTGCAGGACCATATGGTCGCCTGTGGGATATTTGAGACGAAGTTCTGCGTGCACTGAGAGGCAGGCAAACAATAAAACTGTGATCAGAAGTACTTTTTTCATTGTCAAGTCCGGTTATCGGCTCCGGAACGCCATCTTCAAAGTTACCATTATTTTCACTAACTTGTCGCGACAAATCGGTTCTACTATGAAAAAAGTGATTACTACCCTTTGCTCTCTCTTTGCTGCTTGTTCAATCCTGTCGGCGCAGGGTTCCGGTGAAAATATTCCCCTGGCAGACCCTTTCATCCTCTGTGAAGGCGGCATCTATTACCTCTACGGCACCGGGGCTGCCGACGGCATCGCGGTGTGCACATCCACCGACCTTATGCAGTGGCAGTGGCCTGACGGCAAGCCGATGTACCTTGCCCTGTCGAAGGAGGATTCTTATGGAGACAAATGGTTCTGGGCGCCTGAGGTCTACCACATCGGCGACCTGTACTATATGTATTATTCCGCGGAGGAGCATTTCTGCGTGGCGACGGCCACCTCTCCGCTCGGCCCTTTCGTCCAGCGGCAGAAGGCTCCGATGCGCAGCAAGAAGGGCATAGACAATTCGCTGTTCATCGACGATGACGGCACTCCCTACCTGCTCTTCGTGAATTTCGACAACGGCAACGAGATATGGGTGGCAGAGCTGGAAAAAGACCTGCTGCACTTGAAACCAGGCACCGGGAAGCTGCTGCTCAAGATGAGCCAGGAGTGGGAGAAAGTGTGGCCTGCCGTAAACGAAGGCCCTTTCATCGTCAAGCACGATGGCGTCTACTACCTGACCTATTCGGCGAACAGCTACGAAAGCCCAGCCTACGGTGTGGGTTACGCCACCGCAACTTCTATGCGCGGACCCTGGACCAAGTACGAAGGCAATCCGGTGCTGCAGTTCGCTGGCGGCTTTGACGGCACCGGCCACCACGCGCTCTTCACCGACAATTCCGGCCGCCGCAGGATAGTCTTCCATTCCCACAACAGCCGCGGGCGCATCCAGCCCCGCGTGATCCACATCGGCAGCTACGGTTTCACTCCCAGCGGCCGGCTCGAAGTCGGCGAGGACTTCATCAATCCCCAGCTGGTGCAGTAGCGGAGCAACAGTATGGACAGTATCGTATATCAGGACGGGAGCTATACTCTTGGAAAGAGGGATGGCTTGGCGTGGCTGGATGTCGACGGGACGTCGCTGCGCCTGACGAGCCAGCCGTATGAGCCGTGCACGTATATTTCGCGGGCCGACGGAGGCGTGACGACGATACACAATGCCTTCGAAATGTCGGTTGTGCTGGAATTGTTTGCAGATGGCAGGACTTTGTCTTCCATCACGGGGCGCACCTACCGGCCTGGCGATTTTTGCGGAATGATCTGGCATACCGTCAATGAGTGGGGCCCGCAGGAAGTGCAGATCGACGCGGCTGAACGGAGTTATATCGAGGTGCTGAAAGAAGCCCCGCTGCAATTTCCTCCCATCGGCCAGGATTCCATCCGTCTGGAGAAGGCGAAAACGCTGGCGGAGGGCGTGACGATCGGAGAACTCCCGCTGGATATGATCCGGTACATCTATGTAATCCGGCTCCAGGGGCAAGCGGATGCGGAGTATCCGGCCTTCGGGCAGCTCAGAGAGAAAGACTACCGCAAGCTGCGCCATTACGACGATATCCGCGACTGGGATCCGCTGGAAGGCGATATTTCCCATAAACGGAAACCGTTGGAATGGGCCGACTACAAAGCCTTTGCTTCAAAGCACCTCCTTTGCGGCGGCTCTGCCGGAGCCAGGAGCTGCTTCGGGCCGCAAGACCTTGTGAAAAGATTCATTTACAGCCGGGAGTAGGGATTACCCCCCATCGGCGGCGTGGCGGCTATTCCACCGTAATCACATACTGGGCGAAGCGGGTCATAGGCCGCTCGGCGTCATCCCGCACCTCGAGGTTCACGACCAGTCTATCACCTTTTTCGGCATCGGCCGGCACGGTGAAAGCCGCATTCCAGGTTTTGCTGACAGAGACGCTGAGACCCTCGGCCTTGCCCTGCTTGTAGGTGCAGGATGCTGCCGGGACGTACCACTGCGCTGTCAGGCGGTTGCCGTCAGGATCTTTTGCGGAGCCGCTCAGTTCGACTGTCTGGCCGGGCGCCGCCGTGAAGTCCAGCTGTCCTGCTTCAACTATCGGGGCGTGGTTGCAGTCCTCAGGCTCGCAGACAGCCCAGTCGGCGCGGGCTGCAAGCTCTTCCCACATAACTATGGTGTAGTGGTTGTTGCCGCGGTTGTTGACGTCACTGCGAAGGCCGATGTTGATGAAGCCTGCGCAGCCGAACTGGCAGAATGCCCACGAGTACGGCTCGTAGTTGGCGCGAGGATAGCCTTTCAGACTCTCAGGACCCCATCCCAGCTCGGCGGAACGGCCCCAGTCCATATAGTCGATAAGCCCATAGTTGTAGATGAGCGGCTCGCCATAGACTGCCCGGCCTTCGGCCATAAGCCATATCTGCTCCGGAAGCTTGCCGTGGTTGCGCTTGTAGGCTTCAAGGTTCCAGGGAGCGTGCATATAGGGCTGGAGCTCTTCGGCCGCACGGCGCGGAGAGTCACTGGCGGAAAAGAACGTACCGTAGCTGAAGAAGCCGCCGAGTCCGTAGCCTCCGTTCTGCAGGCCCGGGAACATCTGGTCTATTTTGCTGTCGGCGCGGCAGTTGTCTTCGCCGCTGCCTCCGATGCGCACCTTGTCAGTCACCTTCTTGAGGATGCGGTCCCACTCGGGAGTGCCGTGGTAGCGCTCATAGATGCTGTACAGCGCGCGGACGGTGGTGTTGATGCCGCCCCAGTGCTGGATGATGAGAGGTCGCGGGTCGTTGTCCAGGATAAGCTGCATTATGAAGTTGGATCCTTCCGTTTCGAAACGATAGTCGCCTTCGAACTCGATGTTGCCCACCTTGGTGATGCTTCGGATGTATTCAGGAGTGGGATAGTTGGGGTTGTTCTTGCTCATCAGCGCATAATCTGCCTCGTAGCAGTCCAGGATTCGCGGCAGCCAGGTAGGGTCGACCGGACGGTACTCGGTCAGGTCGGCGGCAGTCTTGACGCGGTGTTCGCAGTGCTGGGCGTTGCAGCGGAAGTTCGGAGTGATCTGGCCGAGCGTGTGCAGGCCTCCGTCGCCGTTGAAGTGGTACATTCCGGCAGTCCAGACTATGCCTGCTATATCGTACTGGTCGGCATACATCAGGCTCAGGATAAGTCCGTTCATATCGTCGACCTCCAGGTCGGTAGTGATGAGCACGCGTGTCTGCAGACTCTTGTCCACGGGCTCCGCGAGATACTCTGAGACGGCTGCCTTCGGCGTGCACGCAGCCAGCGCAAGCAGAATGAAAAGAGAAATATATTTTTTCATAGGGGCATTAATGTGTTATACATACAAAGATATGCATTTTCCTGTCGCCGCCGCCCGCTGCTTGCGCCGTATTTTTCCCGCGCCGTATTTTTCCCGCGCCGTATTTTTCCCGCGACACAGCGTCCGCCCACGCTCCAAACGCATCGGGCACGGCACGCGCGGCGAGCCACCAGGCAACGCTCTGTCCGCGACACAGCATCCGCCCACGCTCCGCATGCTCTGCGAGCAGCGAATCACCCTGCCGCGAAATGAATCTCCTGCGCATTTTTTCATACTGTCGCCGGAAAATGGCTTTCCGCGGCGGGATTGTGGCGGCAGTATGAACCACACGGCCCCACATCCATACTGTGGTGCGGAAATGCCCGAAGCATCCTGCCGCGGAAACGGGGGCGCTCGTGCAAACCTCGTCCTCCTGCTAAACACAAACGACAGCCAAGAAGGCTGTCGTTTGTGTTTAGAGCGGAAAACGAGACTCGAACTCGCGACCCCGACCTTGGCAAGGTCGTGCTCTACCAACTGAGCTATTTCCGCGTTAACCCGAATGGGATGGCAAAGATATGGATATTTTTCATTTGTGCAAACAAAAAAGGTGATAAATTTGCCGAAACAATTCATTGATGAGAAAAGCAGCCTTCATATTATTGTGCCTGACAGCAGTCGCAAGCTTGACGCTGAATGCACAGATGCGGATTTATTACAGTGCCGGCAGCGATCCTATGACCAAGTGGAGAAGCCTTGATACAGAGCACTATCAGTTCATTTATCCGGCAGGCATCGACTCTCTGGCCAGAGTCTATGCGGCAAATATGGAGGCAGTCCGCAATGACGCAATCGTAAAGCCGCTGCAAGTCAATCCGGCCCGCACGTCCGTGGTCCTGCATCCGTACACTTTTTCTGCAGACGTCACCAAACGCAGCAACAGCCCCCTGAGGCTGGATATGTATACATCCCCGGATATGTACGACTTTATGTCAGAACCCTGGGAATACACGACAGCAATCTCCGGCAGCCGCCACCTTGGGCACGCGTACCTGCTGGACAGAGGTCCTTTCCATATCGCCTGGTATGTCATCGGTGACAATATGCGCGTGATTGGCGACGCTCTGTGGTACAACAAGTATTTCTGGCAGGGAGACGCGGCCACGACAGTGACCGACCTTTCTCACGCCGGAATCGGCCGTAATTCAGATGTCCTGAAAGGATACCGCGCCTCCTTGACCAGCGGCGACCTGCGCGATTACAACCGTTGGAAACTGGGCTCCTACGAATACTATACTCCCGACGCCGATGCATTCGGATACATCCTCGAGTCCAATTTCCGCTACCAGAACGATTATTATGCCTTCGGCCGCGACTGGGCCGACAATGTAACCGAGCATCCCATCAAATCTTTGCTCACAGGAAAGCGCGATGAGCCTACGGGTGCTCTCAAGAACCGCGATTTCAAAGAATACCGCGATTCGATAGCCGCCTTCTTCCAGAGAGATTACGACGCCCGGGAGCCTTACACACCGGTATCCGCACTCTGGCCGGCCGAGAATTACACCGAATATGCGAATTTCGTTTACATTGAAAGCGAGAACGCAATCTATGCTCTCAAGGACACATTCAAAGAGGCCCGCCAGCTTGTCAGAATCGATCTTGTCGAAGGTACCGAGCAATTCCTGATGTTCTTCAGCCAGAACTCTTCGGAATTATCGGAACGGGACGGCAAGCTTTATTGGACGGAAACTGTCCACAAAGGCCCGTGGGAGCTCGAGGACTTTTCAGAACTGTTCAGTTATGACATTGCAAGCGGCAAGGTGGAAAGGCTCACCAGGAACACCCGCTACTTCCATTCCGCCCCCAAGCCGGGAAGCGACGTGATAGCCGTCGGCGAGAATACAGCCGAAGGGGACACATACCTTACCATATTGTCTGCAGCCGGCGACAAGGATCTCAGCATCAAAACTCCCGGGAACGGCTCCATCAAGACGATGGTGTGGTCGGGAGATGTCCTCTACTGCCTGATCGTCACCGGTGACGGCCTCGGCCTTTACAGCATCGGCGATGACGGGTGGAAGTCCTGCATTGCACCGCAGTGGCAGAATATCTGTGATCTGGCAGACGCACAAATCGAGCTGAACGGACGCCTCTCAGATGTGATCCTTTTCACCAGCGACGTCGACGGAGTGACGAACGTCTATGCCTATGATACGACGAGCGGCGGTGTCTGGCGGATCATCAATTCGCCTTACGGCACGGCGGAAGCCCAGCTCTACAGGGACGGAGGGCTGATATACAGCAGATATGGCATATCCGGTTATTCGATAGTCAAGACATCGGCAGCCGACTTTGAGATGACACCTGTCGATATGTCGTCGCCATACAGTTTCCACCTGGCGGATAAAGGCTCCCAGCTCTCGGGGAACGCTTATCCCAAGCCTGACGAAGAAATGCTGGCCGGCTATCAGGATGCCGCCAGATATCCTTCAAGGCCTTACCGCAAGGCCGGCAATATGTTCAATGTACACAGCTGGGCACCTTTCTATCTGGATATGAAAGCCACCAGCCCCAGCGGCAAGACCAAAGCCTCACTCGGTGTGATGGCAATGTCGCAGAACAAGCTCGGCACAGTGTCGGCCAAAGCCGGCTACTCATACGGAAAGAGTCACAACTCAGCCAAATGGATGCACGCAGGCCACGCCGCCATAGAGTTCCGCGGCGTGATGCCGAGAGTGTCGCTTGCCGCTGAAGTAAATACTTCCGAGCGTATGGAGTATGCGCACCACCTCGACAAGGACGGCAAGGTTGTCAATGATTTCCGTTTCACAGACAGCAGTAAGCCCTTTTTCGACATCGCCCTCAACATCTATCAGCCTTTCGAATACAGTATGCTCGGGATGAATGCAACAGTGCTTCCGGCGCTGAGCCTGCATATCAACAATAACCGTGCGATCGACTACATCGGCCGCCGCAGCGGCACCGCCAACTACTTCCAGTTTGGCTTAGCCGGTGCATTGGAGACGGATGTCGCCTATGCGGCCATCTACCCCCGCTGGGGCGTCGGCGCCTCTGTCAGCCACATAGCCCCGGCTGCCTTCGGCGATGCTGCCAGACTCTCTACTTCCCAGACCGCGCTGTCGCTGTCCGCATACCTTCCCGGCTTCGCGGCCACGCACGGCATATCAGTGTCGCTGGATCTTGTCAATCAGGATTGGAAGAGGGGTGAGGCTGTATTCCCCACCGAAAGCCTCATCGAGCTGCCCAGAGGTTTCGTGAAAGTGGATGCAGCGCAGTTCAACAGCCGCAATTACGTCAAGGGCGGGCTGGATTATGCACTGCCCGTCAATCTCGGCGACTTCAGCTGCCTCGGCGGGATGTTGTATCTCCGCAGGCTCCAGGCCATACCGTTCTTCGACTATGCAGCCAGCTGGCAATACAGCGGCGGCAGGAAAGAGTTCTACAGCGTTGGCACCGACCTGATGCTCGACATCAACCTGCTGCACATCGGCGTGGGACTGTCCGCCGGCGTCCGCTACGCATACAACAATGGCTCCCCGGAAATGCCGGGAAGCCATACGTTCCAATTCTTGTTCAAAGCAGGCCTGTAATCAGACGCTCAGGATCTTGGTGACCTCATAGAGGTCGCGGTTGACCTGGTTGTGGCGGCTGCACGCCTCCTCGAAGGGGGTGAAAGTCACTTCTCCTTTGTGGCTTCCCACCATTACGCCCTTGCGGTTGTCGAGCAGCGCTCCGACAGCTTCGTATCCGAGCATACTTGCAAGCACGCGGTCGCTGCAGGTGGGGCTGCCTCCGCGCTGGATGTGTCCGAGAGTAGTCACGCGGGTGCTGTAGTCAGGAATGTGCTGCTTAACCTGGGCGGCGACTTCTTCGGCGCTTCCCATCTTGCCTCCTTCGGAAACGATGATGATGCCGGAAGTCTTGTTCTTGCGGCGCTCGACCACGAGATAATTGCAGAGGCTGTCGATGTCGGTCATAATTTCAGGCACCAGAGTCACCTCGGCGCCGGTGGCGATACCGGTGTTGAGCCCGATGAAGCCCGCGTCGCGGCCCATAACTTCGACGAAGAACACTAGGTTGTGGCTCTGCGCGGTGTCACGGATCTTGTCGATGGCTTCCATTGCTGTGTTGATGGCGGTGTCGAAGCCGATGGTGTAGTCGGTACCATATATATCATTGTCTATGGTGGCCGGAATTCCTACGATGGGAAAGTCGAAATCACCGCCGAGTGCCATCGCTCCGCGGAACGAACCGTCGCCGCCGATGACTACGAGGGCGTCGATGCCGGCATTGACAAGATTGTCATAAGCGGTCTTGCGCACTTCCTTATCCTTGAACTCGGGGCAGCGGGAGGTCTGCAGGATGGTGCCTCCGCGGTTGATGATCTTGGATACAGACTGGGACTGCATCGGCACAAACTTCTTCTTGAGGATGCCTTTGTAACCCTCCTGGATACCTACTACTTCAATTTTATAAAAAATGGCTGTACGGACGACAGCCCTGATGGCTGCATTCATTCCGGGCGAGTCACCGCCGGATGTGAGAACGCCGATTTTTTGTATTTCGTGCATTTCAGTGTGGTTTTTCTGCCGTAAAGATAGTGATTTTGAAATAGATTTTTATTTATAAATAAATTTTTCATACCTTTGGACGTTACTATACGCCAACTGACGAATGTTATAATCAAATATTTACTCTATGAAAACTTTGTTCAAAGGATTTCTTATCGCTTCGCTGATGTTTATCGGCGTAGCTGCCAATGCTCAGACCAAGATCTACAGCAATGTTGGCACAATCGACGTAACCAAGGCAGAACTTAACGGAGACCAGATCGATGTGGCTTACACCGTTACCATCGACCCTGACATCCAGAACATCATCGGTCTCAGAGGCAACAAAGCCGTTGTCCTGACGACTGCTCTTGCCGAGGGTGAATACAAGCAGCTCATCGAGTGCCTCGTAATCAGCCCCGCCAACGGCAATGCCCGCACTCCCTGGCTCGAGGCTAGGTGCGACGATGTTACCAACAACGTACGCTGGTTCAACGCCAAGGCTGACGAACCCCTCGTAATCAAATCAAACTACACTCTGAAGGCTAAAGACTGGACTTCTCCGAGGACTGTGATGACCATCACTACCCAGGAATACAAGAGCGAGGAATGCCTCGTCCGTCTCGCAGGCCCGAAGAACATTGCCAAACTCGATGTCAAGGACCTCGTTCCCGCTTGGGCTGATGTGGCTGCTTCTGGCGACGGCCCCGTTAAACGTCTTGCAACCAAACTTTACTATCCTGTAAACGTTACCAAAGAAGTTGACGACTATCTCGAGAACTCACAGGCTCTGTCACTCCTCAGAACTCTCGACTCTCCGAACTTCGAAGTTACCGATATCACCATCAACGGTTGGGCTTCTCCTGAAGCTACTGTTGCTTACAACCAGAAACTTTCTGAGCGCCGTGCCGCTACTATGAAAGAGATCATTTCTTCAAGGTACAGCTTCCCTGAGTCTGTATACAATGTAGCAGGTAAAGGTGAGTACTGGGAAGGCGTTGAGGAATATGTTGCTGCAAGCAACGATGCCGCTCTCAAGAAATGGGCTGAGAAGTCATTCTCTAACCTTGATGCACGCGAAGCCGCTCTCAAACAGCTGAGCGCTTACAAAGACATCTTCAATACTGTATATCCTCGTTCACGTTTCGCTGACTGCAACGTTTCTTACAAACTCGTCAACTACGATGAGGCTGCAGTCCGTTCAATCTACAACCAGTTCCCTGAGCAGGTTCAGGAGTCTGAATATGTAGCTCTTGCAACTGCAAACGACAAGCTTGACAAGGCTGTTATCGAGAAGGGTCTCAAGTACTATCCTGAAAGCGCAGCTCTGAACAACCTTGCAGCCAAGGCTGCAGTTGCAGACGGTCAGTACAGGCAGGCTATCAGCTACCTGCAGAAAGCCGGCGACAGCAAGGAAGTATTCAACAACCTCGGTGCTTGCTATATGCTCCTCGGCGACAGGAACGCAGCCGCTTCTAACCTCCAGAGAGCTTACGGTCTTCCTGAGGCAGCTCAGAATATGCAGATGCTCAGATACATCCAGTAATCACTTACCAAGTATATATATAAAAGGTGACTGGCCATCCCGCCAGTCACTTTTTTTTACTACCTTTGTCCCCACAGACGCCTTGGTGGTGGAATGGTAGACACGAGGGACTTAGACAAAATTGAGTGCACTCTCTGAAAAAGAGAGATGTAGAATGTCGTAAATTCAAGGAAACCTTAACGGGTCATGCCGATGGTAATCTTGAGCCAAGCCTCCTACGGGAGGAAGGTGCAGAGACTAGACACGACACACCTAAAGATCTCAGATCCATGGTGAAGGAATAGTCCGGACCACAAACAGAGACTGGTGGCGAAAGCCATAGTGGCAAGAAAATCCCTTGGGCAGTAATGTCCGTGCGGGTTCGAGTCCCGCCCGAGGCACACAAAAAGCATCGCTTGCGGCGATGCTTTTTTGTGTGCCCTTGGCACTATAATGATTGAGGGGGGCGGACCCCCTCAAACTCCCCTGGGTCGGCCTTCGGCCTTCAATGAAGTCCATGACCTTGCTGATGGCTTTCTTTTCCTCTTCGGAAAACTCCCTTATCTGCTCTGCGGCAGCGGCCATTATTCTTCCTTTCGCTTCAGGTAACGCACGACGCCATCGGACTCGGTCCATTCCATTTTGTCGTGGGAAGAGTCCATGCTGGCTTTGACAGTTCGTTTTTCCCCTTTGTCTGCCATTTCCTTGATTCTTTCTATGGATTGCTCCCGATACCTGTTTACCCAGGCGTCCAGGCTGTCCTGCATGTTCTCTTCCGGCACCATACCGCTGGGGTCAACAGTCATATCTGCCGTATTGTAGTCGGGGGTCAAAACCAGCGAATCACCCTGGAAAGCCCATTCGCCACTATAGGAGAGCGTCATCTTCAGCTTGCCGGCAAAGAATCTCATCTGTCTGAAAGAAGATGCATAGTCAACGGAAACATCATACCTGTGGTCTCCGTGGAAGTCATATTCGTTGGTTTGTTCCCCAATGGTCAAGACCCAATGGCCCAGCAGTTTGGACTTGGTCAAGGGGACACCCTTTTTATTGATATTGTTGACATAGTCTTCCAGTTCCTGGTCCGTGAGGCCCATCAGGAACTTGTTCTCATCATTCAACCCGGTCCAATAGTCAATCAGTTGCGTCAGATAGTCC
>JAFXPV010000024.1 GCA_017527625.1 Bacteroidales bacterium
TAAGGCGGTTATAGCGGTGAGGATCCACCTCAAACCATTCCGAACTGAGAAGTTAAGCTCACTTGCGCCGATGATACTGCGATACCATGTGGGAAAGTAGGAAGCCGCCGTCTTCTAAAGCCTTCGGCCCAAAAAAGCCGGAGGCTTTTTTTTGTATGGGGCCGGGCTTTAGAAGCCGGCGGCTGAGCCGCCGACCTTCTTTACAGGGGACTCTGTCCCCTGAGACCCCTGCGTGCTTCGCACGGCCAGCAGAAGCTGGCTGACGGTGTCCGTGTCGCCGAAGGCAGACTGCCCCGTAGCGAACATCTCCACCCCCGGAGCGGGCAGGGGGAGGGGCCCGCCGGGTGCGAGTTCTGCGCTGGCAGGACGAAGCAGACGGTGGGAGGGGACGGAGCGAACGAAGTGAGCGGAGCTTCGCCAAGGGGCAGTGCTGCCCTTCCGGCGACATTCGGCAAGGCGAGCTGCTGCCGTGACTTGTGTCAGGAACTGATTAAAGGTGGGATACTGGCTCCATCTGTACAAGGTCTGCAAAAATGAGACATACCTTGTACATTTTGTATTTTTCAAGATACTAAGTATTAGGGTGTTACGAATTCGCCCCGTGCAAGGTCTGCGTTGATTTTGCAGACCTTGTACACCTAGTAATAAGCTATCCCCGGCAGGCAAAAGGGAGACTGTCTAAATCTCTCTGCCTGCCGGGAGATAACTTCATTCTCTTTCTGCTGCCTATGCGGGCAAGGTGTGCGATGTTTTATCCCACCTTGCCCGTAGAGTGGGGTAGGTCTCTCGTGAATCTGGGATAGGTCCCGCGTGAATATGGGGTAGGTCTGATGGAAGGTGCCGGACCTACACCGCAAGATGCTCTCTGGAGGTGATTAGCGGGGTAGGTCCGGGATCTTTAAAAGGACCTACCTCATAAGATGTCGGGACCTACCCCGTTATGTATCCACCTTGGGAACAAACATCAAAACTATAGTTGCAAAGGAAAGGAAGCGTTACGGAGGGCTGGTTATCCGTGACAAACGGGAAGGATTGGAAACCGGGAATCGCTTTTAGGCAATGGGGAGAGGGATTTTTGGCTTTTGTATTGATATAATTGCTACTTTTGCAGGATACAATGATATATAGGCAGTTCCGCTATGATCGAGCTGAAAAACATATACAAGACATACCATACGGCATCTCCTGTTCAGGTGCTCAAAGGAGTCAACCTGAAGGTGGAAGAAGGCGAGCTTGTGAGCATTATGGGAGCCTCCGGTTCAGGCAAGAGCACCCTGCTGAACATCATAGGAATCCTCGACAATTACGACGAAGGAGAATACCGTCTTGCAGGCAGACTCATTAAGGATCTGTCGGAAGACGACGCAAGTATGATGCGCAATGAACTCATCGGCTTCATCTTCCAGAGCTTCAACCTCATAGGCTTCAAAAACGCCCTCGAGAACGTAGCCCTTCCGCTCTATTACAGAGGCGTAAAACGCGCCGACCGCAACGAAATGGCGATGCAGTATCTCGAGAAGGTAGGACTGCAGGACCATTGGAACCACCTGCCCAACCAGATGTCAGGAGGCCAGTGCCAGAGGGTCGCAATAGCCCGAGCACTCATATCCCAGCCCAAGATCATCCTCGCCGACGAACCGACCGGCGCCCTTGACTCAAAGACGACCCAGGAAGTAATGAACATCCTGCTCCAGCTCAACCGCGAGCAAGGCCAGACCATCGTCATCGTAACCCACGAGCAAGACATCGCCGACCAGACCGACCGCAGGATATTCATAAAAGACGGAGTAATCTACAAAGACGAAAAATAGCGATGCGCGACCTGTTTGCAGAAATATTCTCCTCAATGCGCCACAGCAAGACCAGGCTCCTGCTGACAGGCCTCTCGACGGCGTGGGGAATATTCCTGCTCATCGTGCTCCTCGGCACCGGAAACGGCATCCTCAACGGCATCTCGAACGCTTGGCTGAATGAAGACGACAACGTAGTCACCATCGAACCCTCGACCACGATGCTGCCCTTCGAAGGCCTGCCTGTAGGCAGAAGCATCAACGTCGTCGAAGAAGACGGCGCTTCACTCAAAGAAGCCTTCCCTCAGAACGTTATTGGATATGTGCCGGAACTCGACAAAGACATAGTGGTAAGCTACCGCAACAAATATTCAGAGACAGACATAGCCGGCTTCTATCCCGGATACGAAACGATCCGCAACAACGTCCTGCTCGCAGGAAGAGACATCAACCAGATAGACATAAGCGAGCGCCGCAAGGTCTGCCTCGTGTCCACCAACCTCTGCAAAAGGATATTCCCGACAGACGAACCCCGCGACATCGTCGGACGCACCGTCTCAGTCAACGGCGTAGCCTTCACTGTGGCAGGCGTCTACAGACCGGCCAAGTCATATAACATCTCAAGGACCGTCATCGCGCCTTTCACCACGATAAAATCCCTGTTCTTCGACAACGACGACATCTCCAAACTCTCCATCACAGTCGCCGGACTCAACACCGAAGCCGAAAACCGCGACTTCGTAGAGAAAATCAGAACCCATATGGCGTCGCTGAAACAATTCTCCCCTGAAGACAAGAAGGCAGTGACGATCACCAACACATACGACCTGGCCCTGTACATCGGCAGCCTGTTCAAGACAATCAACCTGTTCCTCTGGATAGTCGGCCTTTCAACCCTGGTCGCAGGCATAGTCGGCGTGTCCAATATAATGCTGATCACCGTAAGGGAGCGGACCCGCGAGCTGGCAGTCAGAAAAGCAATGGGAGCCCCCAGACGTTCGATCATAAGCCTCGTGCTCACAGAATCCGTGCTTGTGACAGTCATCTTCGGCTATGTAGGTATGGTTCTGGGCATAGGCGTGATAAAACTTGCAGACATCATCGTCAGCGCCTCCGCCGACACATCCGCATCAGGAATCGGCAGCAGCGTCTTCATCAACCCCAGCGTTGACATAGGCGTCGTGATGGGAGCGACCCTCATTATGATAATAGCAGGCCTTCTGGCAGGTTATATGCCGGCGAAGAAGGCAGTAAGCATAAAACTTGTAGAAGCCCTTGCGGCCAACGACTAGACAATGAAACTACTCGACAGAGATATGTGGCAGGAAGTGCTTGTGACCATAAAAGGTCAGAAGGTGCGCAGCATTCTCACGATGTTCGGCGTCTTCTGGGGCATCTTTATGCTGGTAGTTCTCATCGGCTGCGGATTCGGTATGAAAAAAGGCCTCATCGGCAGTCTGATGAACCTGTCGTCCAACAGCATAGTCTACACACCGACGACGACGTCAATGGCCTACAGCGGCTTCAATGCCGACAGGTCGTGGTACATCCAGGAAAAAGACGTCACCGACATAAGGGAGAAGATGGGCCGCCGTCTGAGATATGTCACAACTGCCAACCTCGACGGTTTCCAGCAGATCGGCTCCCGCAACCGCAGCGGCTATTACCAGACCGCTGGCGTGACTCCCACATATTACATCGACATACCCCAGAAAGTGATATACGGCCGCTATCTTAACGACACCGACATCAAAGAACACCGCAAAGTCTGCCTGGCCGGCGAAAGGGTAGTGGCAGAACTGTTTGACACCGACAACCCGGTAGGTGAAGACCTGACAGTGGACGGCAACGTATACAAGATAGTCGGGGTCATCACCCACACCAACGAAAACATATCGGTAGGATTCTTCTCGCAGGACTGCGTGCTGCTGCCGTTTACCACGGAGCAGGACGCCTTCGACCACAAAGACCGCATCGGTATGATGTCCGTCGGCCTCTATGACAAATACGACATAGAGACAGCCAACTCGGAGATTTCGACTATTCTGAAGAGAAACCACAACATACACCCCGACGACAACGCTGCGATGGAGATCATATCGATGGTAGACGCAGTGTCCGTGTATGAAAGTACAATGAAAGGTGTTGAAATTTTGATACTGATAGTAGGTCTCGGCACTTTGCTTGCAGGCCTCATCGGCATCTCCAACATAATGCTCGTAACCATCAAGGAAAGGACCAAGGAAATCGGCATACGCAGGGCCCTCGGAGCAAGGCCCCGTGTCATTATCCTGCAGATTATGCTGGAAGCCCTTACCCTGACGGTAGTAGCAGGAGTAGCCGGAATCATAGTAGGCACCTGGGTTCTGCTGCTGCTGAACAACGTCCTCGGCGGAGGCACTGATGCACTGATATCAAGGCCGATGATACCGCCGCTGTACGCGTTCGGCTCGCTGCTCATCCTTGTGTGCGGAGGTCTGGCGTCAGGCTACGTGCCTGCCCGCAAGGCCCTTAAGATAAAAGCAATTGAAGCACTTAGAGACGATAAATGATTATGAAGAAAGCTTTCAAAATCGCATTGTGGGCACTGGTTGCCGCATTTGTAGTCCTTACATTTTTCTTCCTGTGGCGTCAATCCAGGCCCGCGCCTGAAATATATGAACTGTTACAGCCCGAGGTTCGCACCGTCTACCAGAGTTCCATAGCAACCGGTCAGATCCAGCCTCGCCGCGAAGTATACGTCAAGCCGAGGATCACAGGCATCCTGACCCAGATCAATGTCAAGATCGGTCAGCAGGTCAAGACCGGCGACGTAATCGCAAGGGTAAGCGTGATTCCCGATATGAGTTCGTACAACGACGCGCAGAGTGCCGTAGAGGCCTCAAATCTGCAGCTGCAGGAGGCTCAGAGGGAGTATGACCGCAATGAAGCCTTGTATAACGGCGATGTTATATCGCGCGAAGAGTTCGAGAAATCCGCTCATAATCTGTCACTTGCGAAAGAAAATGCAGCCAAGGCCCAGTCTTCTCTGGACATCGTTCTCTACGGTAGCTCGCAGCGTAGCGGAGCGGTGAACACCACCATCGTCAAGGCCACGATGAGCGGCAAAGTGATCGACATCCCCCTGAAACAGGGAGCATCAGTGGTCAGCACAAGCCCCTACAGCGAAGGCACGACCATCGCGACGATAGCCGATGTGACTGATATGATCTTCGACGGCAAGATCGACGAGACCGAAGTGGACAGGCTGACCGTCGGAATCCCGGCACGCATAACTGTCGGCTCAAGCCTCGACCGCCATATCACCGGCACCCTCGAAGAAATATCGTCTATGGGAGTGAAGGAGAACGGAACGGTGATGTTCAGCCTTAAGGCTTCGGTAGACAGCGACGACGGAACCACCGAACTGAGGGCCGGCTATAGCGCCAACGCCGAATTCATCACCGCCCAGGCCGACAACGTGCTGTCCATCGAAGAAACTGCAATCTCATTTGAAGACGGGCAGCCCTACGTATACCGTCTTGTCTCATCACAAGACAGCAAGATCCAGAAGTTCGAGAGAATCCCTGTGACTGTAGGACTGAGCGACGGCATATATATTGAGATAAAGGACGGCGTGACCGCAGATATGGTATTGAGGGGAAATAAACTTAACTGATAAGATGAAGAAAGGATTATTGTTGTCAATTCTGGCACTGGCTCTGCCCCTGGTCGCATTCGGGCAGGCTTGGACTATAGAAGACTGCGTGGAGTATGCCATCGTCCACAATCCGGATGTGTTGCACCGTCAACTGCAATATGACAACCAGAAAGAAGTGCTCAGCGAGACTGCAGTGAGCAGGGCTCCTCTGATCAACATAGGCGTCCAGGAGACATTGCACTCCGGTAATACGCTGATTATGTATAGTATCGACGAAAACCTGACTATGTCTCTGACCCAGATCGCCGCCCAGATGGAGATGCCTCTCTATACCGGCGGAATGATCGCGAATTCAAAAGAGGCGGAACGCTATATGCTTAAGGCCGCCGGAGAAAACATCGAACTGACGAAGATCAACATCCGTATCCGGGTCGCCGCCGCATACCTTCAGCTGCTCAACAACATCAGCCAGGAGCAGATTGCGTGGGAGCAGGTAGGCCTGTGCCAGCAGCAGCTCGAGAACGTGCAGAAACTTGTGTCAGAAGGCAAGCGTACCAACGCCGACCTTGCCGAGGCCCGTTCGGCGCTCAGCTCAGCGGAACACCTGCATACGGCAGCCAGCGGGGCGACTATAATTTCTAAAGTCGACCTTGTCAACCTGATCGGCCTTGATGACGAGACCGGTTTCTCAGTAGAGGAAATGCACGATACCGTAGAAGGAACAGAGACTGTCTCCCTGCTTTCCCTGATGGACAACGTAGACAGCCATCCGTCGGTAATGGCGGCGAAATACAGTATGAACAGCGCCGAATACCGTGCAAAAGCCGCTAAAAGTGCTATTCTGCCTCAGCTGTCGATGTTCCTCAATTACAACAACTACTTCTATTTCCCCATCGGCGCCAAAGAATTCCACATCGGTTCCCAGCTCGGTGACAACGGCTGGGGCGCCCTTGGATTCAAGCTCGCAGTCCCGATTCTCAACCTGCCTGCCAACAGACAGATAACAAGAGCAAAGATAGCCTTCAACGATGCCAAGGTAACCCTCGATGAATCCAGGAAAGAACTGTCAAAGCAGATTCGTGAGGCATACTATCAGACGGTAACCGCGAGAGAGCGGTACAACTCCGCAGTCAAAGCCGAGTCTGCAGCGCAGGAGGCATACAACTACCAGACAAGGATGTACGACGTCGGTCGTTCTACCACATACGATCTTGACCAGAGCCGTCTCAAATGGTTCGCCGCCAGCGAAGAAGCCATCCGCTCAAAGTACGAGTATCTCCTAAGGAACAAGATCCTGAAGTATTACAGCAGTTATACGCAATAATATCCATATATGCACGTAGGTCTTTTCATCGACGGGTACTTACCCATTATAGACGGGGTCATCAAAGTTGTAGACGCTTATGCCTCGAGGCTTTACAAGAAGTGTGACGTCACTGTATTCACTCCGCATTGCTATGGGCAGGAGCCCGGGTATGACGACCGCTTTCCTTATGAGGTAGTCCGCTGCTGGTCCATAATGCGCGAGACGGACGATTATCCCCAGGGCTTCCCGATAATGGATCCCAAATTCAGGAAGCAGGCGCAGGATATAGACCTTATCCACGTCCACAGCGCATTCCCCATAGGCTTGTTCGCAAAATCACTGTCCAAAAGGCATAACATCCCTATGGTAGGGACGATCCATTCAGATTTCAGGCCGGATGTCTACAAATATATGGGCAAGGTGATAGGCGAGCAGGTAGTCAAGCTGCAGATGAGCATATACAACAGCTGCATCGAATGCTGGACAGTAAATGATGTGGTGGGGAAGATGTTCATCAGCGATTACGGGCTTAAACGTCCATACCGCGTTATGCCTTACTCGACCGACCATCATCCGGTGGCAGACGAAGCCGGTGCGCGTGCGAGGATAAATGCTGCATATAATCTGAAAGATGACGATTTCGTACTGGCCCACGTCGGCCGGCAGGACCTGCAGAAGAGGGAAGACTTCATACTGAGGTCCCTTGCCGAGTTGAAAAAGAACAACGTTGCCTTCAAGATGCTGTTCGTGGGAGACGGAAGCAAGCAGGGCTATCTCAAGCAGCTGACTGCTGAGCTCGGCCTGAACGATGATGTCGTATTCTGTGGAATATTGTCCGACAAAGAGCAGATGATGCAACTCTACTCACGTGCAGACCTGCTTCTCTTCCCGTCGGTGTCAGATACCTATGGCCTCGTCAAGATTGAGGCGGCCTGCCAGAAGACTCCGACATTGTTCTGCGAAGGAACTATGGTGGCAGACGGCACCGAGGATGGAGTGAACGGATTCACGGCTGCCAACGACGAGGCGGCCTTCGCAGCCCGCATCGCAGAGCTGGGCAGCAACCGCGAACTCATCAGCAAAGTCGGAATGAATGCATATCGCGTTCTGTACCGGACCTGGGACGACCTTGTGGACGAAGTCTACGAAAATTATCTCAGAATTATTGAAAATCATAGAAAATCATAACTTTGTATAACGATGATACGACTTTTCATACTTATATTGCTCCAGGGAATCCTTGTCGTAGGTGCCGAGTGCTTCCTGAAAGTGGCTCTGGCCAAGATCGGCGAGTTCTCCTGGACCTGGGCTTTTTTCAAAGGGGCCCTGTCTACCTGGCAGCTTTGGCTGGCTGGAATTACGGCTATATTGGGCGTAGTAGAGTGGATGGCCGTCCTCAAACGCTATGACCTCTCGCTTGCCTATCCTCTGACAGCCATAAGTTTCATCCTCAGCCTCCTTGCAGGTGCCTGGATATTCCACGAGGCCATCCCCGCCACACGATGGATCGGCGTGGTCCTCATTATGGCAGGCGTCTATTTTGTCGCACGTTAACACAGTTCTATGAGCAAAAGGATATTAGTAATCTCACCCCACGCCGACGATGAAATACTCGGCTGCGGCGGCTATCTCGCCTCCCAGCGTGACGAAGGGAGCGAAATCCACATCGCTTACGCAACCATCGGCATCAAGGGCGACCCTTCCAGAGAGCTTTGCAGGATTGCAGAGGCCGAGCAGGTGTGCAACAGGCTGAAAGCCAGCCACCAGATTCTGCTCGAAAACTACGACGGCGAGCTGGATATGGTTCCCACCCGTTACTTCGTAACTCAGTACGACGCCATCTTCGACAGCTTCCGGCCCGACGAGTTGTTCATCAATTACCCTTCGTGGCACCAGGACCACAAGAAAGTCTATGACTCGGCGATGGCCGCGCTCCGTTTCAGGCAAGGGTTTATGCCCCGCTTCATCGCCCTCTACGAGTATCCTTTCATCCTCAATCAGAACATCAATATCAGCGGCGGTCTGTGGTATCACGACATCACCGACAGCCTCGACGAGAAGATAGAAGTATTCAACCTTTATAAAAGCCAGATCAAGAAGGCTCCGTCACCCTTGAATCCCGAAGGGATAAGGCAGCTCGCAATGGTGCGCGGCACCGAATGCGGAGTGAAATACGCCGAGCTCTTCTATCTGCAGAAAATGATCCGATGAAGTATCTGGTATTCGAGGCAGGAGGCCGTGCAGGCCTTTCGGCAGAACTGTTCTTCGCCAACCGCATCCGCAAGGACGACGGCAACAGTCTCGTTATGGCCGATATGGATACCACTTACATCCAGTGTCCGGGCCCTGCCGGTGTCAGCCGCGTCCTTGAGTCGGACGCTCTGGCGATGATTGCCGCAGACGCGTCTGACTGCGCTGTCTTCCCGGCTGACGAGCTTGCCCGTCAAGGCAAGCCAGCAGTTTTCGACCTTGCGGCACGCAACCCTATGGTAGCCGTGGAAAAATGGTTCTTCAACAAGCGTTGTATGAACCTCAAACTGGCTGAGATCACTTCTGGATGCCTGATAAACATCCCTGAAACCTTCTCTCTCGACGACGTGTTTATGCGGCCGAACACAATGTCGGCCGGCAGCCACGGGGTAGGGAGGCTGGAGAACACCTGCATCACCCGCCGTGTGGAGATAGCCTACGAATATGTCGTTGACGTCAACTGGACGGCAGAAGAGCCTGTCATATACGCCCGTGAAGTCCGCATAAAGAACGGCTATGACAAATATCTGAAGTTCCTCGGCGCCGGCAGCAAGGTGGCCCGCGCGGTCGATGAATTCGTGCGTGCAATCAGGGCAAAGGCTCCGCTGATGGTCACAGGCATTTTCCACATACAGCTCATAGAGGACCCCGCAGGCCAGATCTTTTTCGTGGAATATTCCAAGCGTATATCAGGCACTTCCATAGTGAATCTGTTCCGCGGATACAACCCCTTCGACGCCCTCACCGGCGTGCAGACCCCTGTCTGCAAAGGAGACTTTGCCAAAGAGGATGTCTGGTACAGATATGAAGATTTTATGATGAATCTCTACAAGCTGCGCCTATGAGAGCCTTCAACCTTCTAAGATATATCGCAGCCATAGTGCTGCTCATCTGCAGCTTCTTCCTGCCGCCGGTGGTTGCCGTGTTCGCAATCCTGGTCCTGCTTGCCGTCAACAACTGCCTGGATGACGTAGTGTTCTATCACGGCAGCAAGCACATCGACCGCTCCAGATATTCAGGAGGCGTAGCCTGCCCTGTGAACGGAGTGGTGACCTGCATCGAGGAAGACGTGCCGCTGATGAGCCATATCCGCAAATGCGATTATCTGGAAGACAAGATCATCCTCGAACTGAACAAAGAAGCCGAGGCTGATGCCGGAAAACTGTACAACCACGTAACCATCTTCCTCAACAAGTTCAACTGCCACGCAGTGACCAACATCGGTTCGAAGATCGTCCGCGAGGTCTATTATGACAAGGACGGCATTATGATATCGATGGTCGAGGCGGGGGAGATGATCACGAAACTCGACGGAATGTTCCTGAACAATTCATTCATCAGGACCGAATATGAGAACGGGGTGGTGTGCGTCTATACGCTCGACAAGTACGTGTCGAAGATGATTCCTTCCGACAACAAGGAGCTGCTCGGCGTCGATTATTTCATCTGTCGCGGCAGCCAGTGCGATATATATATCCCCAAGGGTATGGAGTTCTGCGTCAATAAGAACCAGATATTGCGCAACCTGCAGACTGTTTCCAAGGGCGCTACGGTCAACACCACGATCGATTATACGGCGCAGGCCGCAGCCCTGATCGCGAAAGACAGCTGCTCCCGCACCGGTCATATCATAATCAGCAATCTTAAGAAAACACTTTCTACATACAGTTTCAAGAATCCTGTAGTACTCCTTCTGCTCCTTGTAGCCATTGTTCTGGGAGCTATACCGGCCCTTGCCCAATTTAATGGCAACCTTTTTGCTATAGTTGTCATCGAGTTCTTCACGGGCCTCTTCGCGCTCGACCGCTTCTTCAAGAATCTGCTCTACGCATTCTTCAACGTAGCGGGTTTCAAGCCGGGGCTTGCGAAGTTTTATAAGTGGGTACATTACAGGTTATGACGATGAAACGATTCTTGATTGCACTGACTCTTGTCTTATCCTGCTTCACAATGGGAGCACAGGAAGGTTATTTCAACAGCACCGTCGGCAAGACCCTGAAGTGGGAGATACGTGACGGTTCCGGCAATCTGTTCGGCTATTGCCACGAAACCCTCGAGAGCCTGAAGGGCGACTTGACGAATGCCCGTATCAGGTATTCATATATGTTCTACGACAGCAACAATGAATCCGTCATCGGTTCCAAGCCCTTCGAATTCGACGCTACGATCGAGGACGGCAGGACACGCGCCTTCGTGAACAACGTTGCGAAAGCTCTCAAGTCCGGAGACTATATGCCCGTCGGCGACCTCAGCAGCATCCCTGCGGACATCAAGGTCGGGGACAACATCCGAGACACCGAAATCCAGGTGAAAGTGCTCTCTGTCTTTACCGCAAGGAACATCTACAACAACCGCAGCGTGACTGCCCGCGAGAGCGTCGAGGTCCCTGCCGGCAGCTTCGACTGCTTCCTTGTTGAAGACGACGAGTTCTTCACCGGCAGCGGCCCCTTCCACGTCAAGACCTGGGTCGCCAAAGGCATCGGAATGGTCAAGCAGGTCATCTATAAGAAAGACGGAAGCGTCAATCAGACGCTGGAGCTGATTAAATAAATAAATAAAGCTATGATGAAAAAGATATTTGCAATCGCAGCTCTTGCGGCTCTTCTGGCCGGCAGTGCTGCGGCGCAGGACTATGTGCCCTCGGCTGAGAATATGGCTGCGAGGGAGCAGTTTTCGCACGATCGTTTCGGCATTTTCATACACTGGGGCATCTATTCGATGCTGGCCCGCGGCGAGTGGGTCCTCCAGAATGACAAGCTCACCCAGAATGAGTACTCGCGCCTGGCGGCCGGGTTCGACCCGTCTCGCTTCGATGCGGAGCAGTGGGTCAAGCTCTTCAAGGCGGCAGGGGCCGGTTATATCACCGTGACTTCCCGCCATCACGACGGTTTTTCGATGTTCGGCAGCAAGGCTTCGCCTTATAATGTGGTGGACGCCACGCCGTTCGGCAGGGATGTGATAGGGGAGCTGTCCAAAGCCTGCCAGAACGAGGGTATGCGGCTTCACCTCTACTATTCGCACGTGGACTGGGGCCGCAACGACTATTGGCCTCTTGGCCGCACCGGTCATAACACAGGCCGTCCGGAGGGCAGCGAAGGCGACTGGCAGCACTACCGCGACTTTATGGACGCCCAGCTGACCGAGCTGCTGACGAACTACGGGCCGATCGGCGCCATCTGGTTCGACGGCACCTGGGACAAGGATGCTGCGCCACGCGAGGAGCAGCCTGCCATCTGGGGACTGCGTCATCAGTATGACCTCATCCACAAGCTGCAGCCCGCCTGTCTGGTGGGCAACAACCACCATCTGGCAACGTTCGAAGGGGAGGACATCCAGATATTCGAGAAGGACCTTCCAGGTGAGAACGAGGCCGGTTTCTCGCCCAACTCCGTGATTTCGAAGCTGCCGCTGGAGACCTGCCAGACTATGAACAACAGCTGGGGCTACAACATCCACGACAACAACTACAAGTCTGCAGACTATCTGATACAGTATCTCGTGAAGACGGCCGGCAAGGATGCCAACCTGCTGCTGAACGTAGGCCCGCGCCCTGACGGCACTATTCCCGAAGCTGCAGCCGACCGTCTGCTCGCCATCGGCCGCTGGCTCAAGAACTACGGCGAGAGCATTTACGGCACCCGCGGCGGCTATATCCCGGAGCAGGAGTGGGGCGTCACTACCCAGAGGGGCAACACGCTCTTCGTCCACGTGCTCAAGCCCGGCACGGCCACAGTCGAGATCGAAGTTCCTGCGGGCAACAAGCTTCAGAGCGCCGCTGTGTTTTTCGGCACTCCGGTCAAATTCACGACACGCAAGGAGGGCAAGAAGACCTTCGCGGTAGTCAGCGTTCCCGACGGTCCGGCAGTCGACAACATCCTGAAACTGACATTCAGGAAAGAGCTGTAACAAAAAAGGCTGATGGAGTTCCATCAGCCTTTTTTGTTGAAATACAAGCCCGTTACTTGTCAAGGCTTACCAGGCGGTACTGCTTGCTGCCGAGGCCGATCTTCTCGGCATACTCGGTGATGTAGGTGCCGTGCTGGCGGTTGATGCGCTGCTGGAGCGGCTTGGCGTCATCGCCGGGAACATCGTTCTTGTGGCCGAACACCATATCCAGGCAGGCCTGGTCGCAGGCCACCGGGTCGAGGGATGCCACGATGCCCATATCGGCAACCTTCGGGTCAGCGGGGTGGGAGTCGCAGTCGCAGTCCACAGACATATTGTTCATCACATTGATGTAGAGGATGTTCTTTCCGCCTTTGAAGTACTCGTGCACACCCTGCGCGGCTGCTGCCATACTCTCAAGGAAAGAGTCCTGGGTAGGGCCGGCGGCCAGATACTGCGGTCCCCAGGCTATGTCGGGATTGGAGGTCTTGCCTGCAGTGTGGATGTAGGCCTTGCCGTTGCGTGATGCCACGCCGATGCTCTGGTTCTTGAGCACGCCTCCGAAACCGCCCATCGCGTGACCCTTGAAGTGGGCGAGGTTGATCATAAAGTCGTAGTTCTTGAGATGGGTGCCGACGATGTCGTATTTCAGGTACTTGGTGTCCTGCACAGGGATGTTAAACTCGCCATCTGCATCCATTATATCCACTTTGGCGATCTTGGTGAATCCGTGGTCCTCGGCCACCTTCATATGGTCCGCGACGGTGTTGCGCGCTCCGCCGTAGGCAGTGTTGCACTCCACTATGGTGCCGTTCACCTTCTTGACGAGGCTGCCGATGAGTTCGGGTTTCAGATAGTTATGGCCGCCGGCTTCTCCGGTCGAGATTTTGACCGCCACACGGCCGGTAGCCTCGCGGCCGAGGGCTTCATAAATGGCTACAAGGCTTTCAGGAGTTATCTCCTTCGTGAAATATACCACAGGTGCGCCCGGATCCTGGACCTGGGAACTTTCTGCAGGCTGGCTGCCTTTGTGGGCATTGCCGCAGGCCACTGCCACTACGGCAGCTGCGATAAGGGTAAGTATTCTTTTCATCTGTTATTGTCCTTTTATTGCTTATTTGCTTACTGCGAAGGTTGCTGTATTCTTTATTGCAGCCTGGAATGATACGGGGATGTCGCTGACGTTGCGGCCGAAACCGAAGGTATAGGTGCCTGCTGCGGTCTCCCAGCGGTTGGCGGCCTCATTGAACGATGCGAGGTCGTAAGAGGTGACGCTGAATGTCAGCAGCTGGCTCTCGCCGGGAGCGAGAAGGCGGGTCTTGGCGAATGCCTTGAGCTCTTTGGCCGGCTTCTCGAGGCCGCCTGCAGGGGCTGATACATAGAGGCCGACGGCTTCCTTGCCTGCGACCTTTCCGGTGTTGGTGACAATGATTTTAGCAGTTATGGTGCCGTCCTTGGCGACGGTCACAGTAGGTTTGGTGTAGCTGAAGCTGGTGTAGCTCAGGCCGAAGCCGAACGGATATGAAACCTCCTTGCCGAAGGTGTCGAACCAGCGGTAGCCTACCCAGATGTCTTCCTCATACTTTGTGAAATCCACGTGGTTGACTGTGTTCCTCGTGTCGTCGCCGATGAACGAGAAGTCAGACTTGCCTGTGGGCTCGTTGCCGAGCGGGAAATTGAACGATGACTTGTGGTCTATGAACTGTACGGGGAAGGTCATCGGAAGCTTGCCTGAAGGGTTCACCTTGCCGGTGAGCACGTCAGCTATCGCATCGCCGCCTTCCTGGCCGGGCTGCCAGGCGCAAAGGATGGCGTCGGGAAGAGCCTTCCACGAAGCAGTCTCGATCACGCCGCCGATGTTCAGCACGACGATGACTTTCTTGCCTGCAAGATGGAATGCGTTGCAAACGTTGCTGAGCAGCGAACGCTCGGCTGCCGAAAGGTCGAAGTCATCCTCGACGCGGCGGTCTTCGCTCTCGCCCGAGTTGCGGCCGATGATGACGATGGCTGCGTCGTTGGCAGCAACCTTGCTCTCCACGAATGATCTGGCGACGGGCGCCTCAGCGATCTTGGCCTCGCCGAGCAGGATGCCCACGCTGCCGCCGTTGGGGATGTCCCTGGCGTCGATCCTTGCGAAGTCGACATATTTCTTGTAATAGTCCTTGAGGCTCTCGTCCAGCTTGAAGCCGGCGTTCTCGAGGCCCTGGACCATATTGACCACATAAGCCTTGTTGACGTTGCCTGAGCCGGTTCCGCCGGCTACGAAGTCAACTGAAGTGGCTCCGAAGAGGGCGATGTTCTTCACGTCCTTGAGCGGAAGCACGTCACCTTCGTTCTTGAGAAGCACCATCGACTCGGTGGCTGCTGCGCGGGCAGCGGCGGCGTGGGCCTTGAGATCCGGCCTGTCGGAATACTTGTAGCCTTTGAAGCGGGGGGTGCGTACGATGTATTCAAGCAGCCTGCGCACGTTGCGGTCGAGGTCCTTGACATCCAGAGTGCCGTTGTTGACGGCCTCGATGATGCGCTGGGTCTCGAAAGGCATACCCGGCTCCATCAGGTCGTTGCCGGCCTTCACGGCATCCACCGTGCCGTCCTTAGCGCCCCAGTCGGTCATTACGATGCCTTTGAAGCCCCAGTCGTCGCGGAGGATCGTGGTCAGCAGGTCGTGGCTCTGCTGGGTGTATCTGCCGTTGATTTTGTTGTAAGACGACATCACTGTCCAGGGATCAGCGTCCCTGACTGAGATTTCGAAGTTCTTGAGGTAGATCTCGCGGAGGGCACGCTGGCTGATCTGGGCGTCGTTGTGGTCGCGGGCGGTCTCCTGGTTGTTGGCGGCGAAGTGCTTGATGGAAACGCCGACTCCGTTGCTCTGGACGCCCTTCACGTATGCGGCAGAAATCTTACCTGAAAGCACGGGGTCCTCGTAGAAATACTCGAAGTTTCGGCCGCAGAGGGGGTTGCGGTGGATGTTCATACCGGGCGCGAGCAGCACGTCGACTCCATATTCGAGGACTTCGTTGCCCATAGCCTTGGTCATATTCTCCACCAGCTCCACATCCCAGGATGAGGCGATGGCAGTTCCTACAGGGAAACCGGTGCAATAGAAAGTGCGTGAAGTGCCTTCACGGGTGGGGTTGATGCGCAGGCCGGCAGGGCCGTCTGCGAGCACTGTGTTGGGGATGCCGAGGCGGGGGATGGCCTGGGTGGTGCCGGCAGCGCCGGATACCAGGATCTGCGAGCCGCCGGTGATGCCGGCTATCATACTGCCCCAGCCTGAGCCGACCACGAGAGTGGCCTTCTCCTCAAGCGTCATTGCTGCAAGGACTTCGTCGATGTTGTCTTTGTTCAGCTTGGGCTGTGCCACCACCGGCAGAGCGGCTGCGATGGCAGCGATTGTCATCAATATTCTTTTCATCTCTCTTATATTTTATTTCAGATTGAGCAAGTCGACGGCCTCGGCGGTCAGGAAAGGCTTGACTTCAGAGTAGGGAATTGTGAAGGAAGGCATTCCCACTGCGTACGCGGCAATCTCATACTGCTGGTATGTGAAGCAAAGTCCATCCCTAGTCGGAGCCGGAGTCCAGGCGGGGAAAGGAATTGTAGTGCCCTCCAGGAAGAGATAGTCGAAGAGGTTGTCTTTGTTGACAGTGCCTTCCTCGTCGGCGAAATAATCCACAAGACCCTTGACGAGCAGGCCTTGCATCGCATCCAGCGAGCCGGGCTTGATGAAGTTGCTGAAGCGTTGTCCGCTGCGCTTGTCGAAGGTCACGCTGCCCTGGCCCGTCACGCCGCCGTGGGCGCCGCCGGTAAACACATAGTCTTCAGACAGGAACACAACGTAGTTTTTGGCCTCGGATTCCTTCGTGAGCTGGAAATTGTATTCGTAGCCCGGAAAGTCGTCGATATATTCTTTCTTCTGCTCCTCGGTCAGATCCTTGTCTTCCCTTATATACCCGGCCCTTTCCTCGAAGTCGGCGTCGGCTCTGGCCTTGATGGCGTCGCCGGCGCTGCGCAGGTAGTATCTGATTATCGGGACGGTCTTGCTCAGATCGCCCTCATATTTGGGGAAGAGGCGGCCGTCTTCATAAAGGGCTACCGTGGACATCTGCGAATCCATAATGTCGATGATCCCTTTGCGTATCTCACCAGCCGGTCCGTCTGTCGACACGGGCATATCCACCGTCATACTGAGATTGGCGTGGGGCTTCTCAGAGTAGTAATTGTAAGTCTTGGTCCTGATGCGCTGAGGATTGTTGCAACCAGTGACCACCAGAAGGCATAACGCCGCAAGCGCGACAAAGGAATATCTTGATTTCATAGATGTTAGGCTTTAATCCCCCAAATTTAGTGAAATTTCGCATAATATGCCGCGGCAATAAACAAAGAAGCCGGCTGCAGCGCAACCGGCTTCTTGACAGGAGGACCTTAGTCTCTATTCGGGACGGAGGGTCTTCACGTAGTCGTAAGACTGTTTGATGCTCTCGAAGGGAGGGATGCCCTCGCCGAAAGCTTCCTGCTCGATGATCTGGTACTGCATACCTGCAAGGCTTGCGTGCTTGTAGATCTCGGGGAAATCGATCTTGCCTGAGGCGCCGACCTCGAGGTCATCCTTCACGTGCCAGAGCAGGAACCTTCCCGGGTTCGCCTTGAAATACTCGATGGGGTCTCCGCCGCCGCGATAGATCCAGAAGAGGTCGATCTCGAAGAACACGTTCTCGGGCTTGCAGTTGGCCAGCATCACGTCATAAAGGCGGGTCTGCTTGCCGTTGACGTCGAACATAGTCTCGAACTCGCGGTTGTGGTTGTGGTAGCCGAAGAGGATGCCCTGCTGCTTGCACATCGCGCCCACCTGGTTGAACAGTTCGCAATACTTGAGGATGCCTTCGAGCGACTCATAGGCTGTGCGTGACATAGAGGGCTGCACGATGAACTTGCAGCCGCCGGCCTTGTGGTCGGCGATGGTCTTCTTCCACCACGCCAGGCACTCTTCCATAGATGTTACGTTAGGGTCGGGACCGTTGGTGTGAGAAGAGAGGAAGTTGATGCCCTTGGATGCGCACAGGTCAGCGAAAGCCTTGGGAGCAAGACCATAGAAGGTGCCTTCCTGCTGGTTGTAGGAAGCAGCCTCGGCAATCTTGTATCCGGCTGCGGCAGTGCCGTCAAGCGCTGCGTTGATGTCCTTCGAGCATTCCGCCCTGATGGAGTAGAGCTGCAGGCCGAGGTTGTCGTTGGGCTTGTCCTTCTTGCAGGACACGGCCAGCAATGCGGCCGCCGCTACGGCAAATGTAAGGACTATGCGTTTCATCAGTCGAGGATTTTGATCTTGATGTTGCGATACCATACGTCGTCACCGTGATCCTGGAGACCGATGTAGCCTTCGTGGTTCTCACCGCCGCAGTTGATCAGCAGGTCGTAGGCCAGCGGCCAGGCTTCCTTGCTGAATTTGCTCTTGTCGAGCAGCTCTTTCCACTGGGGAGTCCAGAGGTGGTACTCAAGCACGTTCTGTCCGTTCTGGTAGTGAACGACGGTGCCTTTGTAGACCATTATCTTGGCAGTGTTCCACTCGCCGTAAGGTTTGGCGTTCTGGGGCTTTGCCGGAATCATATCATACAGAGATGCTGACTGGCGGTTGCCGTCGACGCCAAGAAGTGCGTCGGGGTGGTTGGCATTGTCGAGAACCTGATATTCGGGAGCTGATATGTAGATGGGCTCGCCGGGAACCTCCTGCGCCAGATA
>JAFXPV010000025.1 GCA_017527625.1 Bacteroidales bacterium
GAATAAAGAATGGCGTCATCCGTACCGAGAAAGCCCGCGATTCTTGCCTCCAGTGTTTTGTGCAGCTCTTATTCCATCTGCTGCAGTGCCGTCTTCATGAAAAATCTCCTTTCTTCCCCTTTCTGCAGTACCGGGGAACAATTCTCTTTCAGAAATGGAGGAATCATTCCTGCCTTTTCTGCATTTCTGAAGTTCGCATTTCTTTTCATTAATCCGACCCTATAAGGCTGTCCATTGCAGTCTGCTTTCTATATTTAAGCCGCCAACGCATTTGCGTTGACCTGCTCTATCACTTTCCGGATGCCCATCCATACGGACAAATCTGTAAAGACCTCCACGATGCTGCCCTGGTCTGTAAACGGAGGCTCCTGCAGTACAGACAGATCTTTCATCATACCGTTGTGTACGATATATTCCACAATCTGATTGACAAAATAGATCTGTCGGCTGTCGAGATTTGTATCATTCAGAAATTCCGAGAAGGCTGCCTTGGCTGCGTTCATATCCAGACCGACGATCTCACGCACGAACTCGCCCAGCGGCTTGGAGCCGTACTCGGCCTCGTACTCCTGCTTCGAGCCGACTTCGCTCCAAAGAATACTCTCCAACACCTTGACATCCGCTTCGGTCAGGGGGACATTGCCCTTGAGTTTTGCGATCACGGCGTTGTCCTGATGCTGGCGGACATAGTATTCAGCTTTTGCCTTGTAGTTTATAAGATACTCGCTCTCGGGCTCTGACATATGCCATTCGGTAGACAGCACCTCGTCATCGAAGTCCGTATCATAGATCACCCCGCTTTTGGGGATGTATTTCATCAGGTCTCGCAGGTTTTCACGGATGTGCTCAAATTCGTTGATGCCTGCATTGTCCAGATAATCTGTGTTCAGGATCTTGTCGATCAATTCTGCCTGCATCATGATCTCCGGAATGTTGGCGACGCCTGCAACAGCTGCGACCTTCTTTATCAGATCATGCCGCGCTCGACTGTATTTCTTCCCGGCAAGGTACGCGAGCTCGATCCCGTACATCAGAGCGTCAAATCGCAGCGCTTTCGCATCGTCCGCGTCCGGCTCGATCAGCGGGGCCAGCTCCTGACCCATCAGCAGCGTGTCTTCGTAGGTGAGTGCGTTATAATGATCGGGATTGGAGTACAGATCCACATATTTCAGATGCTGCTTGACAGCGAAGTTGTCGCGGTTGAGCTCCTGAACCTTGGCAGCCAGGTCCTCCACAAGAGACTTGCGCCATGCGATCAGATCCGGCGTCTGATAGGCGAGATCCTGCAGCTTGAAGACGATCTGCGCTTTCAGCTGGAAGATTGCTCCCGAGAGCGCAAGCATGTTGGCGCTGGGCTTGCCCTTGTTGATACGGAAGAACTCAAAGTTCCCGCAGAAATCGAAGATATAGAACTTATCCTTGTCAGCTCCGTCGATCAGCCCGGGGCAAAGGCGGGTTCCGCGGCCGATCATCTGCCAGAACTTGGCTTTGCTCATGACCTTTTTGAAAAAGACCAGATTCAGCACTTCCGGCACATCGATGCCGGTATCCAGCATATCCACAGAGATTGCAATCTGCGGCAGCTTGTCGGGCTCGGAAAACTCGTCAATGGCACTCTGCGCATAGGTCATGTAATTATCGATGACTTTCGCATAGCCATTCAGGTGCGGATATTCTTTCCCAAAGACTTCCAGCGTCTTTTCTGCGTGGGTGTGGCTCTTGGCAAAGATGATCGTCTTGCCGATCTTGTTGCCGTAGTCGATTTTGAGGCCATGGGTCATCAGAATGTGCAGCACTTCGCGGATCGTGTCTTCGTTGAAAATCCACTCATTCAGAGCAGAAGATGCGATGCTTTCCGGCAGCTCGCCGTTTTCATCTTCGAAAGTGTTCTCATAGGCTTCCTTGTCTTCCTCGGACAGGTCGTCATACACGATACCCTGCTGTATGAATTTCAGCGTCGTCTCCACAGACAGGAAGTCGACCAGATAGCCGTCCTGTACGGCCTGCGCCAATTCATAGCCATAGGTCGGAACGCCGTTTTCCAGATCAAAGATCTCATAGGTGTTCTTGTCGATCTCGTCCTTGGGTGTGGCAGTCAGACCGACGAGCGGCGCGTCAAAATAGGTGAAGATATCACGGTACTTGTTGTAGATGGAACGATGTGCCTCGTCGCAGATGACCAGATCAAAATGCCCGACGGAGAAGAGCGTGCCCTCCTCGTCCTGCACGGTGTCAATGCAGTTCATCATGGTCTGATAAGTGGAAAACACACCGTGCGCCGCGTAGTTGTCTTTTTCCTCACAAAGATTTGTGACCGAGAGATCAGGCAGGAGGTTTACGAAGCTGCGCTTGGCCTGTGTGACGAGAGAATTGCGGTCGGCCAGAAACAGGACGTTCTTGATCCAGCCCTGCTCCATCAGCACCTTGACGAGCGCGATGACCGTGCGTGTCTTGCCGGAGCCGGTTGCCATGACCAGCAGCGCCTTGCGGCGATTCTTCTGCCCGAAGCTGTCGCAGACCGCCTTGATGGCCGCCTCTTGGTAGTATCGACCGGCAATATTCTTATCCACCACGATATTTTTGAGCCCTGTATGCGTCCGCTGAAGATTGTAGAGTTTTTCCAAATCCCGTTTGGAATAGATGGCGGCGACCTTCCGCTCCGGGTATCGGTTGTCTACGATTCGGGTCTCAAAACCGTTGGTGAGGAACACCACCGGACGGCGGCCCTGCTTCTGCTCGATCAGATCGGCGTAGAGCTTCGCCTGCTGACGGCCCTTTGCCGCATCCACACAGGTACGCTTGGCCTCGATTACGGCGAGGATGCGGCCGTCGTCACCCACTAGCACATAGTCGGCATAGCCCACCTCAGACTTGTTCGGCATGCCGGGAATCTCATATTCGTTGATCCAGTTTTTGCCTTTGGTCCAGCCTGCATCCTCCAGCATCGCGTCGATGTAGAGTTTGCGGGTCTTGTATTCGGAGATATCCAGCGGCTTGGGGACATAGCTCGGCTGCTGCTCTTCGCGGCGGGCGGTCAGCTCTGCCTTCAGCGCGGCGTTCTCGGCCACAAGGGCGGCAAGGTCGATCTCTTCCCCCGACTCCCTTAGCAGGGGAGTGGGGTCGACAGTCTCTTGAATGGGGTTCAAGAGGCCGGGATCGAACGGCCGCTCCTCGTAGTTATCCCCGTAGCAGTAGGCTATAAAGTCGAGGAAGATATAGAGGTTTTCGAGGCATAGCGCAGCCTGCTCGCGGGTGATCTTGCTCCCGGTATGGGCGGCGGTGTTGCCGAGTTTGCGGATAAAGTGCATGCGCCGCAGGAGGTTGTCGTCCACCACGTCCCGGAATTCGTCCGTGCTCATGAGGCTGACCAGCTTGTCGTCCCAGGGCGTCACCAGCTCGCCGTCCACGGAATACATCCATTTGACGGCAAACTCCATCGCCCTGCGGCAGTTCAGCACGCAGGCCGCAGGGTCAATATTCAGGATCTTCTCTGCCGAGACTGCTACCTCCGCAAAGGAGGCGAACTTGGCCTCAGAGAGAAAAATGTCAAAGTTGGTCATGGGGATCTCCTCTTGAACAAGTCATTAGGACGAATGATCGTATCTTTCTGCCTCATCCAAAGTATTTTTGCATCAAGCTGTCAAATAAGATCTGTGTTTCATCAAGGGACTTCTGAATGGCAGATTTGGATTTGTCGATCTGAGCGAAGAAGGTGGCAAACTGCTGCTGTTCAGGCAAAGGCGGCAACGGTACTTTGATTTTAGATATAATTTGCTGATTGATTTTATATGTGCCATTGGTCGTCCGTGCTCCAGCTTCTATCTGTTCTCGAATGCCTGGTTGCATCCATGCGACGAAAAGATATGGTAGGCATACCCTTGTTGTATCAACACTGGCAGCAATTACTGTATCAGGAAAGACTAAGTCATCTCTATCATC